>JAGQWZ010000398.1 GCA_020436835.1 Saprospiraceae bacterium
CCTCCTATCTGACCCCAAAATATCTTGAAGATTAAATTTTCTATCTGAAACCAATTGAGAAAAATGAACCATCAGTAGACTGGTAGATATTAAAACCACGCCGGGGATCAGTGGACCTCCCAAAGCCAAGGGCAAACTCATAATCACTAAGAGACCAACAACTAAGAGTTGCTTTTGTAAAGATCTTTCCACATTTATGAATTGAAAGAACATATAAATGTATAAGAGCAGAAATAATACTGGTAAGGCATAGAAGAATGCATAAATAACCGATTGGTCGATAATCCCCATAAACTTATTAAATCCCCAGGTTTGAAAAAGGGGTGTTATTAGCGCCGCTGCGATCCAGAATGCCAACTGTCCCTGCTTTGCACGGCGGGTTATAAGCAAGGCCATTAAAAAAATAATTCCAAGTTGTACCAGGGTCTTAAAAAGTGCAATAGCCAGATAGACACTTTCAAGCGGATCAACTATTCCCTGAAATAAGATCGGAACATGCAGGAGGTAGACAGATGCTGCCCAATGTACAAAATAACGGTTGGGATTGCTGTAAGTACGATGATTGCATAATACTCCGATACCAAAAGGATCCTGTAAAACATCATAATATCCCATTGAATCATTTGGAATAACGATTTGAGCAATATCGCCACCAATACTCATATGATAATTTTCATAAAATGAATATGCGGCATCCCAACAAAGGAACAGGATCAGTACCCACTTTAGTAAATTCAAATCGATTTATGTATTTAGATCATTACGGAATACCTCACCATCGCTCCCCTTACGACAAAGCATCTATCGCTTCGTCCAGTGAACCCACAAAGTTTATTCTTCCGATTTTGTTACTCTCATAAATAAAATCTCTCAAACTTCTACGCGATACTTTGTTAAAGTCTCCAACAATTGCCAACCGCATATCGTAGGTGGAAAATTTCTGCAGAATCTCTCCCGCCATCCCGGATTCCAGTTCGAAAAAATCCGGACTAAGATTGGCTTCACTAAGAATAAGGCCTAGCGCTCCCTGATACCTGGCATTCATAAGAAGATCCAAAACATCTTCTACAGAAAGCACTTCCATTTCCAAAGTCCGTAGCCAGGCAATCTGAGTCTGGCCCGCATTCAACATCTCAATTTCCATATTAACAACCTTCGAAAAATGCAAAAAATTATCCTCCTACCTGAGCCTATTACGAGTCGAGTTCATGCCAGGCTTTCTTAGGTCGGCTGGAAGGATAACCATGCTTCATTCGAAATCTTTTACGTTCTGCTGTAAAATCCCACCACTTTTTGGTTTTATCACCCGTCTCTGCAGTGTAAACCACTAATCGAAACTGATCTTCCACACAGGGATCGATCCAAAAGCCTTGTTTTAACTCAAAAGCATTGAGCAGGTCGGAAGCATCTCTCCCTTTCAAATCATCAAGGGAATAGATACCCAATTCCACCAGGTCAGTGGCAAAACGAATTCCAACAGAAGGTATTTTCTGAAACTCGCAGATGGCATGAATATTCCTTGCCCGTTCCAAAGAGACTTCCAACAGTACCCTGATCTCGTCAGTGGTCTTTTTGGCTAGTTCTTTTCGGCCTATTCGTTTCTTTCTCAATATATTTTTTTCAGACCCGGTCAGCTGCAGCTCCATTTTTTCCATTTTACCTCATCAAAGGTATTTCTTTTCGAAGGTCCACGATTAAAAAACCTCATCCCGGTAAGCAGGAACACCAAATAAATCTACTCGAATTAATTCTGGAATTTACATTTGATGTCAAGAAAAGCAACTAAAAAATCCTGGTCTCCTTTTCTCAGATCAGCTAAGAAATGTTGCTCACTTCGACGGAAAAAGCTTTTTCCCATTACACCGGTATACTGTTTGAAATGAATATCATAGGCTGCCGGAGAAGCCCCGGATACCGTGGTATGGAGGTGGCGATTGTCGACAGAGCTGCCATAATCTCCCGGCAGGGTAGTGTCAAGAAAGATTCTGCCATCTTTATCTGTGACGGCTAAACCACTTAATCTGGCGGTCGATTCATCGCCGGGATCTGAAGGCCTGTATTCACCAGCGATGTCAGCATGATAAAAATGAACTTCCCGATTGCTCAGTGCCGAGCCGGTTTCTCGATTCCGGAAGGTTAGGCATAAATACAGTCGCTGTCCCGGTTCTTCCTCCGGAGCAATGGTGAGACGGGATTCCTCACGTAATGTTCTATAAGAATGGAGTAAGCCAATTTCGAATTCATTGAGGTCAGGGATGTGCCGGTCAATCAAGCAAGAGCTAAAACAGCTGCTGAACACAAGTAGAGTCATGAAAGTATTCTTTCTCATTGGATGATCGAAAAAGCTTGAATAGAGGATACATTCTTATCCTGGATTAATAAGATGCCGGGATCCGAATCATTCAGACTGGCAATGCAATGACCTTCTGAATCCCAAAACGCGCTGCCCCCTCCTGCCTGTAATCCCCAGATCGAACCGCAGTAATTTGACATCAGGACCCGCATCGAATATTTCCTGGCATAACCGGCTAGAATGGTATGTGCCTTCTTCATCTCGTCTCTCTCGAAAAAGATCCCGGCAAGGTACAGGCTCACGCCATTTGACTGAGCAAATGCAGGATGCGCAGAGTGATTAATATCCGAACAAATAGCTAAAGACAACTTCTCCTGCTGGAACTGAATTAGGGGATTAAAATCAAAAGAAGATCGATAAAACTGTTCTTCTCCTGCATGTAAAAATTGCTTTGTATAGATATTTATTGATCCGTCAGGAAGTAAAATAAACGCCCCGATAAAAATTTCACTCCGAATATTAACCGGCGCTCCTGCAATAATTATAATCTGTTTTCTGACCGCAAACTCCTTAAGCTTGCGAAGTCTCTCATCATCGGGTGAAAAAGCAAATTCTCTGGCATTCTTTCTTTCATAGCCTGTGATTGACAATTCCGGGAATAATATCAAATCGGCTTGATTATTTGCTGCCTGTTCAATTAGGTGGTAGTGCTTTTCCAGGTTAGCCTCAATATCCTGGGTGACCGTACCTATTTGCGCTGCGGCTAACTTCATATTGAATAAACTAATTTTACTATTCGTGTCCCGGACGTTCATGCTCCCTTTTCCATCTGTCGATCTTCTCCCTTAATTCACTTGTATTACCGTATTCCTGCATATCCTCCCGGCTATTTATTGCTGCATGATTATTAATCTCCTCCTTTGAGAGATGCAATTCCATTGCGTCACTAAATATGATCATTCTACGTTCGAACTCTGATCGAAATTCATCGGTGACAAAATCTTCCCATCCAGTTCGAAAGTAGCGCTCTTCTACCGGATGATAATAAATCAAGCCGGTAAATTGATCCTGATATTTGAAGTCCTGCAAGGAATCCGGAGGTATAACATCAAAATCTGCCCGGCCAAAGGGAGTATTTTTCAGCTTAAATCCAACATCAAGACGGTTTAGTGCCTCGAAATAGTGGTCCCATTTCCCGTCCTTGACGATCGTACAATGGCCAGCTTCAGGAATAGCCAGACCCATTATGTAGACACTCGCTACGCGGTCACCATATCTATTGGCCAGGTATCTTCCCGTATTGTGGGTTATTTCTCCCAAAAACCGGTGATCCTGTAGAAAAGCATGCTTATAGTTCAAAATTACGAGAGCCTTCCTACTAGTGTTTGTTCCGGCATTTAATCGATCAAATACACCCATGAAGTTCTCAGCCATTAAACTATCCCGGTTGACAATACTTTGATCAAATGACCGATACTGATCAGCATCAGTACATTTCGACCATTCGAAAGCAACACTCAAAGGGTGTAGGGAAACCTTCCTGTCATTAAGTCCCTGATTCAGTGTACCCAGTTGGGTAAGGAACCAGGGATAGCTGTAACAGTGCCAGTATGGTGCTGAATCGATATCCCGGAAAATCGAAGTTACTTCCCTTCTTAAGGTCGCTGAGTCCCGGAATTCAGAATGTAGAAAAATATTTATAGCTGTATCCAGATTAGAAACTCCGACTTCGGTAAATACGTGACCAACGCTATCGATGAAATAAGGATCCCCGACGATATCCATAAATAATTCATACTGAGTAAACTCCTTGTGGTTACGTTCACATAATATGACAATGTCGTATTCTTTGAAAAGATCGAGAACAAAATCCTTAGCTGATATACTCTGTTTTCTAAGAAAGGAAATATAGGCTTCGTCAGAACTCCGATCCTGGCAAGCTGGAATAAGCAATATAATTAGGCACAGAACCATCCATCGTGGCATGATATCAAGAGTACTATCTTCGCTAAGATCTTCTCTATTTAGTACCATCATGGACATGTGTTAATAAACTATCTAATCCCTCATTCCAGGTCAAAAAAAAATCAAATGATGATTAAGAGCCCTGTAAATATGACGCACAAGGTGGGATTTAGTTACCCCAATTATCCCCAGTTTGTAATAAAGTTCTTTTCACTTAGTTACGGGAATAGTGAAATTCCGTGGTCCTGGCACTCAGGGATTAATTTTGATCTC
>JAGQWZ010000399.1 GCA_020436835.1 Saprospiraceae bacterium
ATTTATTTTATGCCAATGCCGGCTTGCGTATCGGATTTTGAACGGTGAGTCACTAAAATCCCGATTAAAGATTTTTTTTAGATAACAGGGATGACCTCAAGTGGAATATTAGCGCTGGAGGTCATCCTTTTCTATTCCCGGCGCACTGAAGAAAATAAAATGGCCCGGCAGTGGAATGAGGTAGTCCATAATTTGCAAAAGAAATGACAATGGCTTACTTTGGCTGAGGTCAAAGATTAAGCGTTGATTCAGATCAGAGGGACAGTTGCCATCTATTTCGTTTTATTCCTGTCAGGATGTGTCGATACCATTGATATACCCATACCCCAGGATACCGGTGAAGATAGATTGGTTATTCATGGTGTCGTGGAACGCAGTGATAAGATTTATCGATTCTTTGTACAATCGCTGAGTACGCAGAACCTGCAGTCGGGCGTAGAGGACCACAATAGGGATGCGGACATTGATCTGATCTATAATGGACAGCCAATTTTTTCCCTGCAGAGCGGATCTGAATTTACGATTCCTATTGACTCTTTCCATCAGTTGTACGGAGGTACCCGGGATCAGGCGCACTTCAATATTCAGGTCCAGGTGGATGGTCGGGTGTTCGAATCCGAGTCACAATCAATTCTGGAAAACCCTGAAGGTGGTGCATTGAAGCTTTCCTATGTTGAAAGGGAGGAATTGAATGATATTGAGAATCTGGTGACCAATGCTTATGTGAAATTATTGGTGAGTACCCCCGTCGTCAATAGC
The DNA here is from genome assembly GCA_020436835.1 of Saprospiraceae bacterium. Classification (GTDB taxonomy): domain Bacteria; phylum Bacteroidota; class Bacteroidia; order Chitinophagales; family Saprospiraceae; genus JABDMH01. Next base: position 760 of record JAGQWZ010000399.1, read on the forward strand.
GACAACAAAAGAGTATCCTTTCTCTGGGATGTTTCCGGTGTTTATTTATTCCGCGAGGTTATATGGACCTTGGCTACGGATTATGATCCTCGTTTTTGTTACGTAGCTGACCGGCCCGCACTGAACGAAATACAGGTTTTAAATTCGCAGTCTGTGAATGGAGAATTTGTCAATGATCTTGAGATTAATGAAACATCTGCAGATCACCGATTTGCATCAGGTTATTACTATACCGTGGTTCAAAAGGCAATCGACCAGCGTGCTGCTATCTATTGGGATCAGCTCCGCAAGAATATTGAACGGGAGGGCACCATTTATGATCCTCCTGCCGGCATCGCACAGTCGAATATTACCCAGGTGGAAGGGCCGCCTATGGATGTCCTGGGTTATTTTTACACCGCGGGCGTGGATACTTTACGACATTTATCTACCCGGGATGAAACGGGCAATCAACCCCATTTATGCGCTTTAAACATCATATCTGAAGTATGTTGTGATTGCATACTCATATTGAATAGTACGTATGCGAAACCACCATATTGGGATCAGTAAGGGATCCGGATTAAGTTCATTTCTGTCCCGTGAATTAAATGAGGTACTTCATTGGGAATAAAAATGAGTTGTTGACGCTTAACCGAACGGTACGTATTCCGAATTCCCAATTTCAAATATCAAAAGAATGCATATTTTAATGGCAGGAATTTCCAGGTCTATGTATAATCATATTTTTCTTTTTCTATTGTTTGTTGCTTTTTTTTCTTGTCAATCAGAGGAAGAACCCTTACCGAATGTCGTTTTTATTTTGGCCGATGATCTCGGTTGGGCTGACCTTCCCATCTATGGCAATGAATTTAATGAAGCGCCGCATCTGACCAGTTTGGCGAGACAAGGCCGGACGTTTACCAATGCGTATGCAGCCTGTCCTGTTTGCTCTCCCACCCGGGCCAGTATTCAGACCGGCCAGTATCCTGCACGTCTGGGTATTATTGATTTTCTTCCCGGCCATTGGCGACCTTATGAGAAGATGATTCCTGCTCAAAACCGAACGCAATATCTGCCATTGAAGATGGAGACCCTTGGCGAAATCATGCAAAGAGCGGGCTACCGGACCGGATATTTCGGTAAATGGCATTTGGGAAATCAGGAACAAAATTTTGCTAAAAATCAGGGCTATGAGGAAAGTGTGATCTTTCAGGGCAGTCCCTATTACCATTATAATAAAGTGATGCAACCTAATCAGGATTTTCCCGAAGAAAAAGTACTGGCGGAAGCATTAACTGATCTTGGCATTTCCTTCATTGAAAAAAACAAAGACAATCCTTTCTTTCTCTTTCTGGCTCACTACGATGTACATGTCCAGCTGGATGCGGATTCTACAAAAATTGAAAAGTATTTAAAAAAAGAAAAAGTCCAAGGGTATCCGTGTAATGCGATATATGCGTCGATGGTCGAACAAATTGACGAAAGTGTTGGCCGGGTCATGGAAAAATTAAATTTATTAGGACTTGAGGAGAATACGATTTTCATTTTCTTTTCTGATAATGGGGGGTTAGTTTCCCGCTTCGATAAAGTACCACTGATCGCCAAATCAAAACAACATATCTATGAGGGCGATAGCTTGTTATATATTGCCTCTTCAAATGCACCGCTGCGTGCGGAAAAGGGTACCCTATACGAAGGTGGAATCCGTGAACCTTTGATTATCAAATGGCCGGGTAAAATTACTGCAGGCTCGAGATCAGAAATACCGGTGTCCAGCGTTGATTTTTTTCCGACATTGCTGCAATTGACCGGTACCCAATCGCAACAGGTCACTGATGGTCAAAGTCTCTTACCGGAACTATTAAATGATGCCGGAATGGAAAGAGATCTTTTTTGGCATTATCCGGTATATCATCACAGCCGGCCTGCCAGCGCCATTCGAAGTGAAGATTGGAAATTGATCCATTTTTATGACACTGGTGAAGATGAATTATATCACCTCAGTGATGATATATCTGAAGAGATAAACCTGTCGGATTCCAATGCAACTAAGAAAGCAACTTTAAAGAATTCGCTCGATCAATGGCTTAGACAGGTTGGAGCAGATCTACCGGAAGTAAATCCTGACTTTGATGAGTCCCGTAGATATGAATGGGGTACCCATCCCGGACGGGAACAATTATTAAAGGGCGAAATCCTTGAATAAATAGTGATGCAATGGCAAAATTTGGAATTTCATTTTCGATTTATTTCTTCCTGATTATTACCTGGATCAGTTGTGAAGATAAATCTACTGCTGAGATAAGGACGGCAGATGTGATCATATATGGTGGTACTTCTGCTGGGGTCATTGCCGCTGTGCAGGTGAAAAAATCCGGTAAATCCGTGATCCTCATTAGCCCGTCAACCCATTTGGGAGGAATGACCTCCGGTGGTTTGGGGTTTACCGATACCGGGAATAAAGAAGTGATTGGTGGGTTGGCCCGTGAATTTTATCAACGTATTTATCAGTTTTACGATCGCTCCGAAAATTGGCGTTGGCAAAAGAAAGAGGAATACGGAAATAAAGGACAGGGTACACCGGCTATTGATGGTGACAAGCGAACGATGTGGATTTTTGAACCGCATGCAGCGGAGCGTGTTTTTGAGGATTTTATTAAGGAAAATGATATAGAGGTGATCCGTGACGAATGGCTCGACCGGAATAAAGAGGTGGAAATAAATAATGGTAAAATTATATCAATTACCTGCCTTTCCGGTATGAAATATCAGGCGGGGATGTTTATCGATGCTACTTATGAAGGGGACCTCATGGCAGCAGCAGGTATTCCTTATCATGTCGGCAGAGAGGCAAATGCCACCTATGGAGAGACGTGGAATGGAATACAGGTAGGTGTATTACATCATGGCCATCATTTTAAATCAGATATTAGCCCCTATTGGATTCCCGGTGACTCCACTTCCGGAGTCTTGCCCCGAATCTCGACAGATGACCCCGGTATGAAAGGAGAAGCAGACCACCGGATTCAGGCCTATTGCTTTAGAATGTGCCTTTCCAATCATCCGGATAACCGGGTGCCCTTCGTTAAACCCGGGGATTATGACCGGTCTCAATATGAGTTATTATCCAGAGTTTATGCCTCGGGTTGGGATGAGACTTTTCAGAAATTTGATCCCATCCCAAACCGGAAAACGGACACCAATAATCATGGCCCATTCAGTACGGACAATATTGGAATGAATTACGATTATCCGGACGCGGATTACGAAAGAAGAAGAGAGATTATTGCCGAACATGAATCGTATCAGAAGGGACTAATGTATTTCCTGGCGAATGATACTACGGTACCGGTCCAGATCAGGGAAGAGATAAATCAATGGGGTTTGGCAAAAGATGAGTTTGTTGATACGGACCATTGGCCTCATCAGATCTATGTACGGGAAGCCAGGAGGATGTTAGGTCAGTATACCATGACCGAGCACGAGATTCTGGGAGACCGGCAAGTGCCTAAACCGGTAGGTATGGGGTCCTACACCATGGATTCTCATAATGCCCAACGCTACATTAAGCCGGATGGCTTTGTGCAGAATGAAGGAGATATCGGGGTCCATTCCCCTACTCCCTATCAGATCGATTATGGTGCACTGGTGCCAAAACAGCGAACGATTTCCAACCTTCTGGTACCTGTTTGTCTGTCGAGTTCCCACATCGCCTATGGATCGATCCGGATGGAACCTGTTTTCATGATCCTTGGCCAAAGTGCGGCCCTGGCTGGCATATTGGCTCTGGATAGTGACGTACCCGTTCAGGCGGTGAATTATGAAGACCTGAGAGCCCGTATGTTGGAGGCAGGGCAGGTGCTGGCGGACTAAACTAAAGGTGGGCAAATCGGGTAAAGCCATCCAGTTGAACCTGCCTCAATAACGTTACGTCCCGGCCTTTTCAGTCCGGATAATGTTCGCTTTCGTACGCACTATGTACGCTTTCGTACAAATTAGCTTCATTAACTATTGTGTAAAAATCTTATAATCAGGTAGTTACAGATTTGGCATATTTGTTTTATTGAAAAAATAAATCTTGCTCTATGCTGAAAAATCAACTAAAGATCATATGGCGTAGTCTCCTAAAGAACAAGATCACCTCGTTCATTAATCTTACCGGTCTTATTATTGGTTTATCAGCAGCAATTCTGATCGGTCTTTTTGTTTTCAATGAGTGGCAAACCGACCGATCGCTACCCTATCCTGATCAGACTTTCCGGCTCTTGCGAAGTTCCAATATTAATCATGAACCCTATGATATCGGAATCACTTCCGCTCCATTTGGTCCTGCTCTGATTCAGGACTTTCCGGATGCGATTGAGCAAACAGTGCGGGTTTTGCCGGCGCAATCGGTACTGAAAGTGGATGATGATATCTTTCAGGAGCCTAATTACTATTATGTTGATTCTAATTTTCTCCATTTTTTTGGGTTTGAACTGTTATACGGAGATGCAGCAACCGCATTGACCGGGCTTCATTCAGTAGTGCTCACCTATGAGACAGCCATGAAGCTTTTTAAATCTCCCGAAAAAGCGATCGGTCGGTTGATCCATGTAGACAACAGCTACGATGTGCAGGTGACAGGCGTCCTGGCTAAGATCACGCATCCGACTCACTTCAAATTTTCTCTCCTCGAAAGTACCCAGGAATTGGCCCAGGCAAATTGGTGGTCGAATTGGTGGAACAATAATTTATGCACCTATGTACGGTTATTTCCGGCGGTAGAAGCAGAGCAGATCAATGCCGCCTTTCCCCAATTTATGGACAAGTATTTTGAAAAAGACTTTCTACGAAACGGCTCAAGGATCGACTTGAAGTTACAGCCTGTCCGCAATGTGTATTTTGAGGGAACAACCCGTTATGATCCGATGCGACATGGCGATGTGAGTGCCCTGCAAATATTTGTGATTGCGGAATTGCTTTTATTGATCGTTGCTGCGGCAAACTACATTAATCTTGCTACCGTTCAGGCGTCGGCAAAAGCAAAACAAATAGGAGTGCTCAAGACCCTGGGTTCCTCCCGAAAACAGATCCTGTCAAGAAGTCTTCTGGAAAGTGGACTCCTCGTATCCATTGCCGTTTTTCTCGCTTTTCAGATCTCCACTTTTTTGAAACCTGGATTTGAACAGATACTTGGGGCGACGATCCAGGTCGAGCCGTCCCCGCTGTTTTTAGTCGTTGTTTTACTGGGCTTGATCGTCATTATGACCATGATCTGCGGACTCTATCCGGGGTTCTATCTCGCTGCTTTCAAACCAGTTACCGTTTTAAGGGGCCACTTTAAAACCGGATCCGGTCGGCCAAATACCCTTCGGAAAGGAATGGTGGTCTTTCAATATGCCATCTCCACGATGTTATTACTCTGCACCTTTTTGATATACCAACAGCTGACTTATCTGCAATCGAAAGATCTGGGTTTTGACCGGGAATTCGTCGTTTTAATGGACATTAATAATCCGGACATATTTAATGCCAAAGATCTCTTGAAAGAGCGTCTGCTTCGTTCGCCTTCTATCAGAACAGTCTCCTTCAGCAGTGGTGAACCCGGTGGATTTCATGATGCCACTACGGTTCAGGTGGAGGAAGAAAACCAATCAGTGAGAATGCGGACCTGCTTCGCGGACGTTGACTACTTCGATGTCTTTGGCTTGGAAATACTGGCTGGAAGAAAATTTGACCGAAACCTTAACTCCGACAGCATCAGGGCAGTGGTATTGAATGAAAGGGCTGTGGCTGACCTTGGTCTGCATCCGGATGAAATTCTTGGTAAGGAGTTGCAACTGACTTCTTTTGATTCTATACCCAGACAGGTCATCGGAGTGGTAAAAGATTATCATTTTACCAGTCTGCATTCGAAAATTGAGCCGCTAATTATTGCCCCCATGCGATGGGCCGGAAAGATTGCCGTGAAAATCGATCATCATCAGGTGCGCGATGCTCTTGCTGTGCTGGAAAATAACTGGCAGCAGATTGCTCCCGATTTTCCCTTCACCTATCAGTTTTTAGATGAGTCTTTAGAACAACAGTACCTCAATGAGAATCGACAGAGTAAATTATTTCAACTCTTTGCCATAGTAGCTGTCTTTATTGCGGGATTGGGAATGTTTGGTCTGGCTCTATTTACCACGGTCTCCCGGTCAAAGGAAATTGGAATGCGAAAGATTCTCGGATCAGATGTTTACCAAATAATTATTCTTTTGAGCAGGGATTTCTTTTTATTGGTGTTTGTAGCGGCATTGATCGGTTGTCCACTTGCCTGGTATTTTATGCGGTACTGGCTTACCGACTTTGCCTACCATATCTCGATCCCTATCTGGATCTTTTTCGTGGTGGTGATTATTTTAATTTTAATGGCTGCACTGGCCATTGCTTTTCATACGGTTAAGGCGTCATTATTAAACCCGGCTGAGATATTACGGGAAGTTGATTAGATTGATTTTAATTTATAAATGCTTATGTATAAAAGATATTTTTCACTAGCTGTACGTCATCTTAAAAAGCACCGTCTTTTTTCTGTAATTAAGATTTTGGGACTGACGATTGCGACTGCATCTTGTCTTTTAATTGCACTTTATATCAGACACGAATTAAATTATGATGGGATGCATGAGAATGCAGACCGCATAGTAAAAGCTAACATGGAATACCGGTTTTCCGGCGAGACTGTCCTGGCAAATGTGTGCGGAAATAAAGTGGCAACTGCATTTACGCAGGACTTCCCCGAAATAGCGGAAGGCCTTCGACTTATGAAATATCCCCAGGTGATCAAAATTGGAGATCAGTTATATGAAGAAGACA
>JAGQWZ010000400.1 GCA_020436835.1 Saprospiraceae bacterium
AAAATGACAGAAAAATCAGAGAAACAAAGCTGGCAGGTTCTTGTTTGATTGTTGCTGACGGTGTTTTTCCATGTTTTCCCCATGGAATAATCGTTTTCAAGTACAAATCGGGAGTTCAAAATTTTATAAAAGTGGAGGCTTGCATCCGTTTAATCAAGTGACCTTACCATTTACGATTCCAGATCGATATATTGGGGTTGGCGTCGGGTGAAGGTGGTCCGGACCGGATCTAAATTTTGTATATTTCTTATAGCAATTATCAAAGACCAATGCATCTACCATTACTTCAAGATTTGCTCATTCTTATCGGTTTCTCCACGCTGATCGTTTTGCTGCTCAGCAAAGCGAAACTGCCTTCGATACTTGGCTTTCTTTTGACGGGAGTGATCATTGGACCTTTTAGTCTTAGTCTGATCAGCGACCCACATGAAGTAGAAATTATCTCGGAAATAGGGGTTATTCTACTCATGTTCGTGATCGGCATGGAGCTGTCTATCAAGCAATTGGCTTCCATTAAAAAGACTGTCTTTATCGGGGGACTTTTGCAGGTACTGCTCACCATCACGGTAACGACGGTCGTATATGCCTTCTCGGGGGCTACCTGGGCCGAGGCGGTATTTATGGGATTCCTGATTTCCCTTTCCAGTACAGCGATCGTTCTCCGGATGTTCCAGGATAGAAATGAAATGTCAACAGCCCAGGGCCGGAACGCACTTGGTATCCTTATTTTTCAGGATCTGGTAGTGGTGCCGATGATGCTGATCGTGCCGATCATGTCAGGTCAATCAGAGAGCATAGTCAACAGCGTGCTGTCACTGCTCATCAAATCTGCCCTGGTCATTGTCATCACGATCATCAGTGCCAGATATCTGGTTCCGAAACTGTTGCATGAAGTGGCAAGGACCCGTAGTAAAGAACTCTTCCTCCTGACTACTTTTACCATCTGTTTTGCGGTTGCTTTTCTTACTTCGGAGGCGGGTCTTTCTCTGGCCCTTGGAGCCTTTCTCGCCGGCTTGATCATTTCGGAGTCAGAATACAGCCATCAGGTCACCAGTTTTATTTTACCCTTCCGGGCCATGTTTACCAGCTTCTTTTTTATATCCGTTGGTATGCTGCTGGATATTCAGTTTTTCTTTTCAAATATTCTGATCGTCCTGGGGATTACCATCGGTGTCTTTATCTTAAAAGGATCGATTGTCGCACTGGCTGTGCTCATTTTAAAATATCCTGCCCGGATCGCCATCCTTACCGGATTGGCTCTCTTTCAGGTAGGTGAATTTGCCTTCATCCTTTCCAAGATCGGTATTGAGTATGGCATGCTGACCGAAGCCATGAACCAGTACTTCCTGGCGGTGTCTATCACGTCGATGCTTTTTACACCCTTTGTATTTATTTCTTCGGAAAAAATCGCCTCTCTCTTCTTAAAATCCAAACTGGGCAATGTGCTCAACAAGACGGCCTCTCAAAATATTCCTGATAACAATATTAATCTGGAAGAACTTAAAGATCACCTGGTCATCATTGGATTTGGCATGAATGGTTCTCACCTGGCAAAAGCGGCCGAAGCGAACAACATCCGTTATGTGATCATCGAGGTGAATGCCGATATCGTAAAGAATGAAAGGACCAAAGGTACGCCTATCCTTTTCGGTAATGCCAGCGATAGTCATATCCTGGAGCATGTACATGTGCGCAACTCCAGGGCGATCGTGATTGCGATTTCTGACTACGAGGAAACGATGAACATAGTCAGGGCAGTGAGATCCATATGCCATACGGCGTATATGGTAGTGCGGAGTAAATATGTGCATGAATCCACAGAGCTGTTAGCCCTGGGAGCGGATGATGTGATTCCGGAAGAATTTGAAACGTCCATTGAAATATCTTCCCGGGTGCTCCACCGGTTTTTGGTACCCACCGAAGACATTGAGCAGTTTACCTCTATGGTGCGTGCGGACAACTACCACCTCCTGGAGACCACGGAAAAGCTACCTAAAACCTATAAATCGCAAAGCCTTCCTGATCTCCATATTACGACGCTTAAGGTAGGGAGGGATAGTGGCTCGGTGGTGGGAAAATCAATTGGAGAGTCCAACATCCGGAAACGGTTTGGGGTGAATATCGTTGGCATTTGTCGCGATGATCAATTGCATTTTCATTTTGATGCATCAGAGAAAATAATTCAAAATGATCTCCTGTTTGTTTATGGTGAGCCCGGCAGGGTTAATAAATTTCATGAGCTGATCAGTTAATTTCTTTCCTTGAGTTTTTTTATAGAACTGGACGTAGTTTCTCAAAGAGATCTGTTATCAGTGGAAAGAACCCCGATGGGCAAATTCATCTATTATGCCTGCCAGGATCACCATCCTGTACTTGCTAATTTAAGCACTATCAATTGGAATTAGCCAGCAAACCACTGCAACGGTCCAATACTTTTTGATAATAATCGGAAGTGCGTTGTGCATTTTCAGCGGTAGGATTGTCCAATAAATCCTGCAAATGAGGCAGCAAAGAAAGATCTACTTTTTGATTAAGCAGTGCTGTTTTTATTTCTTCCATTGCCGACTGAATGGTATGACCGGGAGACTGGTTAACATTTTCCAGTACTTTATCCTGCAAAGAAATGGAGGTTCTGGTCTGCGAAATATCTGCCTCCCTGACCTCGCCCTCGGGGTAAAGAGCCAGGGAAAAATCGGGGTTAATTTGTTGTATTGCTTTTTGCATCCGGTTGATTTGCATTTGCATTTCACTGACCGTTCCCACCAGGTCATTGGAATTGATGCCTATAGCCAGGTTGGCTACATTGATCATTTGAGTGGAGTCTCCCTCTGACCAGGATACTCCAACGATACGTTCGTAGTCGCCTACGCGCATCTGATCCGGATGAACCGCTATGCCATATCCATCCTGTTTTCCGGAAGGCAAAATATAGTCTCCCACGCTTACCGGGCCAATGATCCGTGCCGGTGCCTGGCCGATGAAGGCAACCTGAGAATGTTTGCCAGTACTATCCGGCATATTTCCGATTACGATAGGGTTTGTGGATATGACCATGTACTGGTCCGGATTTTCAAAATGTTTGGAAATTAATCCCCCTTTTACTCCCACAATTTCTCCCGGTAAGAATTTTTCCCGGGGGTCGGCATGTTCCAACCATTCAGCATAATCTGCACCCCCGGATTCAAAGGCAATGCCTTTGGAGAGTTCTTCGTAAATAAAATAGGCGCCCAATTTAAGGCTATTGACGACGACATCGGTCCCGGACCAAACGACATCATCGATATCTCCAAAGACAGCCAGACCGGCCGCAGCGCCATAAATGTTTACCGAAAACACAATGATGGATTCCACCAGATCAACCGTATATTCCAATAGTGCCAGGCCATACTCGGAATCAAGTAAATCGGCAAAGGTGGCGTCATCTTCAGTCTGGCTGTAAAAATTCGGTGGGTTTTGATTTCGGTCTTCAGAGGCATATGCGCTGCTGTTCAGGTCACCCGCAGCCACATTCGGCACGGTCGGAGTGGTACCCAGCAGATCATTTACCACCTGGCGGGCGAGAATGGTCACGGATACTTTTCCTTCAATCCGGCCGGCAGTTCCCAGCTGATCGGTAAAGGTGATAAAATGATTTCTTTGATCAAGGATCAGCGGATGCACGCCCAATTTGATTTCAAGACCGTCTGCCTCAGGTTGGTCCGATTGATTTTCGATCACCATGACATGGCCATAATCATTGAGTGCATGATGGGTGGTCAACCCGTTATCACGTTGGATGGACATCAAATGGCTCCCTGCTGTACCTGCCTCCTGAGTGGAGCGATCCACGTTATTAAAGCCCCAAAGCTCCAGTCGGTCGAACACGCCATTATAATTGAAGCGCATACCGTATTTCCCTGCTTCGTCTTCGGCAAAAAATATTTCACTGCGGTCGGGAAAATTATCCCGTGGGGTAAGGAGTATCCTTGGTTTACTACTGAAAATATGTAGTCGCTCCAATGGTTGGCTGGTGCCAATACCTAAGCTCCCACCACTTATATATGAATCTCCGTCGGTTTTAAATTCGACGCCAAAATCGCCGGCCGGACGTCCCAATTTTAAGGTTCCTCCGTTACTGTTATGTTCTAAGATAGTGGCCGCTCCATTCCTGTTCAGTTGGATTTTAGCCACATCATTATTCATGATATGCAATGGTGCCTGGGGTTCAGACGTACCTATTCCCAGTTTTCCGTTATTGTCCAGGATCATTCTTTCCTCTCCGGCCACATCAAATCGGATCTTATTTTCATTGATGGATTCTTCCACCTGAATTTTAGTGTCCTGGTTGCCGTCTGCCAGCAGATTTGCTATCGTGGGTTCACCACTTTTCGAAACAATCACTTTCCAGGAATCAAGGGTCCCGTTCCAGGCAAATTCTTCCGTCACATAGATGAGTAGCTGCCAGGGACCGGCGATATCGTTACCGATTAAATCATTAAAGGATCCGGCTGGTTGATAATATCCGGTAAAAGGGGCATCCGCCGGACTTACCTCCGAGAAATAATTTATAGCTGCGTTCGAGAAACAAGTGCCACGCATATTATCTCCATTCCCGCCGGCTCCCACGGTCAAAGGAATATACGTACCATTTTGGACGAGGCCAATGTCGAGATACCCGATGTCAGAGTGGGTGATATCGAGACAAACGGTGATCTGAGTTTCTTCATCGATCTGCCCCGGCATGGATAGATACAATTCATCCGTCAGTTCAAATTCAAAAAATTGCCCTTCATTGTTGGCTTTTGTTTCGGAGCCGGAAGCGCTTTCAGCAATCTGATGCCATTCGTTATCATGATAATACCAGTATGAATCGGTATCGGTATCATAAACCAGCAGAGAGGTAGCGGGCTGGAGAATGTCAGATCGCTGCTGGGTAGTCATCCTGGGGATTAAAACGCCCTGTTCCGTACTCTCTAAATCAAATATGGCGGATGGATTTTGACCATGGATAAATAGAATGGTTGACAGAAAAATAAAAATGGAGGTGAATAACTTTTTCATAGAGTCTTTTTTAATTAATTATTCAATTGGATCTGCGCCTGGATTTGGTTGTAGGATACCGGAAGTATATTCT
>JAGQWZ010000045.1 GCA_020436835.1 Saprospiraceae bacterium
GAGGGAAAGACTCTAATGATATCTGTTTAAGTTCAATTCCAAAAGACACAAAACAAGAAGCTTTAATGTATTTCAACCGGAACGGATATTCAACTTATTGTAAAGAGTTTCGAGAATACTGGGATTGGGTGGATAAGAGAAACGATGATAGATATGGAAACACTAAAAGTCATGGCAAAAATTATGATTCCAAGAACATGATGCATGTTTTTCGACTTTTAGAAATGGCAATAGAAATCGGAAAAGAGAAAAAAGTCAATGTAAAAAGACCAAATCGTGAATTCCTACTTGATATTAAAGCTGGAAAATTTGAATTTGAAGAATTACTAAAAATGGCAGACTTGAAACAAACAGAAATGGAATCTGCATTTGAGCAATCCTCTTTGCCTGATACACCTGATTTGGAATTAATAAATGACTTAACATACAGATTGAGAGATAAATTTTATAAAGACAAAGAATAAACAACGAAATGCCAATCACGCGGTATAAAACATTGGGGTTCAATTGGTTGTTTCAGCATTCTGGCACGCATCAAGTTGGTGCATCTGCACAGGAAAGTAGCCCGCAATCCCCAACGATTTCATACCGCCATCCGACCGCCATTCTAAACTACTTAGAAATGACATTCTACGAAGAAAAACTAAACCACGTTAAAGTCAAATGCTATTCAAATGACAGACAGATCAAAACCATTATTGAAACACGTCATTTCATAGATAATAATTTTGAGAAAGACTTGAAATTAGATCTCTTATCCCACATAAGATTTACTTCTAAATTTCATTTGCAAAGGCTTTTCAAACGTTACTATGGTCAGACACCACGACAATACTTAATTGACAAACGGATTGAGAAAGCAAAAGAAAGTCTGAGGAAAGGAAGGAGCGTTACAGAAACCTGCTTTTCCGTTGGCTTTAAAAGCCTAGGTTCATTCAGTCAGTTGTTTAAAACTAAAACGGGAAAATCACCCAGTGAATTTCAAAAAGAGCAAGTTTCGAGAAGCAAATTACATTCTGATTTTCAAACTTTGCCAAATGATTAAAAAATACCGTAAAGATGAAAGTAACACTGATAAGTATTCCTGTGAGAGACCAGGAGAAAGCTTCCAAGTTCTATACCGAAAAATTAGGCTTCCTGATAAAAAGAGATGCACCATTAGAGGGTGGAAACAGATGGCTGACTCTTGTTTCACCGGAATGGCAGGATGGACCGGAATTGCTGCTGGAACCTGCCCCTAAGCATTTCGAACCTTCTAAAGTATATCAAGACGCATTGATGAAAGCAGGAATTCCATATACTCAATTTGACGTTGAAAATGTTGATGCCGAATATGAAAGGCTCATCCACCTTGGCGTTGATTTTAGCGTAAAGCCAACTGAAATGGGAACGGTAAAATTTGCAGTTTTTAATGATACCTGTGGAAATAACATTCAAATAGTGCAAAACCTGTAGTCAAAAAAAAGCTGTGGACAACCATAGTAATCAGAGAAAACGCTTTGTCCGGCTAACCGGCGATGAAACTATTAATGAAAGTTAATCTTGCTGTTTAGATCTCCACTTTCCGACTCTATGCATATCTCAGTGGGTAAAGATACTTGATAGACGAATAGTGGCTGAGAACTAATTTTCCATCATCGCATTGATGTCTGGGTAATAAAACACATGACTCCATCCAGGGTCAATTCAAAAAAATAATTTAACCCGTGATGCTCAAGTCACACAAAGATCTATGATCCCCTGCCCAATCCTTTATGGTACAATTGTATTGTTTTCTCAGACTGTGATCTGCTTGTTGATATCTCAAACCCCTGTACGAACAGAACCCTGCCGTTTTATTTGAGCTGAAAAGGAAGCGTATTTAGCATTCGGAGAAACCTGATTTCGCAACTTCTGATTTGATCCCATTGATCATATCCGCTCAGAGCTCCGTAAAAACTGACAAGAAATTACGGTCAGAGGAAGGTTATTCGCGATGGAAGAGAAAAAAAGGAATCTCTACGTCAATAAGATCTATATTTTTACCGATCTACATAAGAAGAAGCAATTAAGATGCAGAAAATCATATCTGATATTCCGTTGTCAAATAATTGGAAAATTGTACGATTGATAAATGAAGGCTGGTCAGCAGACAAAAAATACTACATTAAAGACAATAAGGGTTCTCAATACGTACTTCGAATATCACGAGGGCAAAGTTATAAGGAAGAAAGTCTTCTATATACTGCATTAAGAGACCTAGGTGAAATGGAACTACCTGTATCAAAACTACTAAGTTCAGGATTGTGCAATGATGGCAAGAATACATTTCGTTTATTCAGCTGGATAGAGGGAGTAGACCTCCGGAATGTCATAGGGGATCTTTCAGAGGAACAGCAATATGAATATGGATATGACTCAGGAAAGATATTAAAGAAGATACATGAAATAGGCTGTCCATCAAATCGAATAAGTTGGAGTGAACATTACCATCAAAAAATTGACAAAAAAATAGAGCGCTTTCGGGACTGTGGGATTACATTTCCAAACTCAGAGCGCCTAATTGACTATATACAAGAACATAGAAGTTTAATAGAACAAAGACCTCAAAGCTTCCATCATGGCGACTATCATTTGGGAAATATGGTAATAACACCGGATAAGCAATTAGCAGTCATAGATTTCAATCGTTTAGACTTTGGAGATCCCTGGGAAGAATTTAATAGAATTCCCTGGTCGGCGAATAAAAGCATCTCGTTTGCACGTGGACAAATAAATGGATACTTTAAAGATGAAGTGCCAAAAGGATTCTTTGAACTTATGGCTTTGTATATAGGAGTAAACCAAATAGGATCGATTCCCTGGGCGATTCCTTATGGCCCCAAAGAATTGGAGATCCTCTTAGATCAGACAAATGAAGTTTTGGAATGGTACGATAACTTTGATCGAAGTATGCCACAGTGGTATTAAAGAGTAAGCATGTTCTCTACTAGTAGATAACACTAAAGCCCGATTGATCATTGGCAAATCCTTGGGTGATTGTTCCTGCGATGAATGTAAAAGCAACAATCGTCACCCAGTATGAATTCGTCACAGTAATTAACAAATGAAAAATTCGAATTCCGAACATATAAACAAGATGAGAATACATTATATTGATGTTTCTCAGCTGATAGAAGAATTGAATATTAAATTCCGGTGTAGCTATAAGGAAAATCCAAAAGATTTTAACACATTTTGGGCCCTAAGAGAATAGAATGATAAGCCCCTAACACTTTACTTCATTACAATAATTAAGGAATGATTCAGTATCTCCAATTATTTCTAATTATAAAAAATTCATTCTAAGCCGCCCCCTTTCATCCAGTGATCCGTACCTTCATAAAAACCACAAAATCGTACGAATTTGTCAATCAGAAAAAAGCATACTCCCAGCCTCCTCTATTCAGCAAAAAGTTGTCTGATTATCCTAACGTTAATTATTACCCTGCTATCCTGTCAGACCCGTCAGTATGAGTGGGAAGGCATCTGGCATACTTCAATAGAATATATCTCCAACCTGGAATCCGATTTCGAATTTGAATTATCGAAGAATATGCTCAGTGGTGAATGGAGTGGTCGCTGGGAGGCCGTGGGCCTATTTGTCTCCGGTGAAATTTCCAAAATTGAAATTAATGACTTTGAAATTCTTGTCGATTTGGGTGATGGAGGAATATTTGAGGGAAAGCTTTCACCGAATAAGCATTCCTTGACAGGGGTACTATCAGGTTTTACTCTGGATGGAAATGACACGCTTACTTTGGTAAAGGCAGACAGCTGGATATCGGAAAAACCTGCACTAATGGATGCAGAAGGCAATGCCATCACCAGTTGGAATTATTCCACACCCAAATCAAGGAATGATGGCTGGGAAGTGCAAGACCTTGGGATGGGCAATACGGTTAACCTTCTGGACGAACTGTTTCAAAAAGTGGTGCAAGGTCAATATCGAGGCCTGGATGCAGTATTAATTTCCCACAATGGACAACTTGTTGTAGAGGAGTATTTCCATCTTGGCGAATTTGACCGGCTCCATACCATTCAATCGTGTACCAAAAGTGTGATCTCTCTGCTATTAGGAATTGCATTTGATCAGGGAATAATTGAAGCGCTCCGTCTTCCGGTTCAAAGTTTCTTCCCTGATTACCTGGATACGCTCAAAACAAGCCCGTGGCCCATTACTATTGAGCATGCTCTTACGATGTCTGCAGGATTGGACTGGAAGGAATGGGAAGTATCGATCTCCAGCCCGGAGAATGATCTATTTCTAATGAATAACAGTCCAGATATGTATAGCTACGTCCTGAAAAAGAACATGGTTAAAGGACTTAAACCCGGAGTCAAATTTGACTACAATTCCGGATTGTCGGTCCTCCTGGGAGGGATAATTCAACATGCTGTTAAAATGCCAGTGGATCAGTTTGCGAATGAATTTCTATTCGAAGATCTGGGAATCAAAAATCATAGCTGGCTTAAACTTAATGGAATCGTCCACACCGGTGGAGGACTATGGCTGCAGCCAAGAGATTTTTTAAAATTGGGCCAACTTGTTGTGAATAACGGAGCTTGGCATGGGAAGCAGCTTATCTCAGAGTCCTGGATACAGAAATCAACCGCATTTCATGTGTCAAGCAGAGCTAGAAGCGGGTATGGCTATCAATGGTGGACCAGTGACTTAATGATAGATAATAATAAAGTTCCCCTGATTTGGGCCGAGGGACTGGGCGGTCAATTTTTATTTATAGTCCCTGAATTGGAGCTTGTTGTTGTCTTTCTCCATCATAACCCCGATGATTTGGATTTAAACCATACTATGGCCTGGAAAGAACTGGCTGAATCGATTATTCCGGCATTTAGGTCCAATTAAAATTTCGGATTCTAATAAAAAAAAATGAGCTAAAACAAGGTGTAAGTCATTCCGTTTCTCTCTATAATTTGGTGTCTATCAACCTGCTCAAATCAGTATAACCGGAACAATGGATAGTTGTAAAATTGGGCTTAATTCCAATCGCTGATGGCTATCCCTTCGTTAATAGCAGATCCCCTATTTGTAAAAGTATTTATCACTAACTTAGTACAGAGCTAATAACAGGGCACCAAGGTGGATCTCTCCAAGAAAGACCGAAGAAAAAGCATATATAATGAAAAGAAAGCATTTAGTCAGGGCGACAATCTGGTGCATATCAACCATTCTAATTGTAGACCTTGTTTCCTACTTAAGGCATGGTGATATCCTATTTCTTGATTTTGCATCTTTACGAAGACCACTGCTTTTACTTCTTTTTCTAATTATTGTAGTAGGAATGCTTCTGGGATTTGCTAAATTTCTTTCACTTCGCGACAAAAGTAATTTCGAAGAATAGTGAAACCAAATCAAGATCAGTGCCAGCCTCAGAACAAATCGCAACACTATGAAAGCAGCATCTCCAATTGGCAGGTATCACCCCGGGTATATACTACACCACGGTTGATCCACAGAATAAGGCATATGATTTACCAGACAAGTCCATCACTAATGTTGAATAATTGAATAGATGATTATCCGAAAACTGAAACTTCTTTCAATTTACTGCAGGGATTTCCTGGTGTATTCGATTTTAATGAGCCTATTATCATATTATACGTATTATGTAACAGGACTTGGTTTTTTAACTGCTATAATTTGGTTTAAGATAATTACCAGTGCCATTGGGATATTCATTCATCAGGAAAGGAAGTCGAAAGAACAGTTTTTCTACATGAATAATGGCATGGGTAAGAAAGAACTTATGACCCTGTCCGTACTGGTAGATTTTGCAATTTGGCTACCCGGAATGATCTACCTGGTTAAATCCATGTTATGAATGACTCGATTAGAGTGGATAGTGTTTTCCTGGATTTTGGCACCAAGCCAATTCTACGCGGAATTAGCCTGGAAATAATTAAAAATCAAGTCGTTGGGATTCTAGGAAGAAATGGGTGTGGTAAATCATGTCTACTAAAAATAACCACCGGTCAAATCCAACCGCCTTCAAAACATCTAGAGCACAACGGCAAGGTGATGGATGACCTGTACAAAGAGAAAGGTTTGATTAATTACCTACCCCAACATGAATTTCATCCTAAGTCTCTTACTATTAAGGATTTACTGAGACTTTACGAAATAGATCAGGATCACTTTTTCGATGAATACTCCTTTCTGAAGGCAAAATCGAATAGTAGATTTTCAAATATGTCAGGTGGTGAAAGGAGAATCCTAGAAGTACTTTTAGTATTGGAATCAAAGTCGGAATTTTCTATTCTGGATGAGCCATTTACGCATGTGATGCCAAAGTACGTTGATTTACTGAAAGAGAGAATTAGTAAAATAAAGTCCAGAAAAGGAATGGTCATTACCGACCATCAATTTCGAAATGTGCTGGATATTTCTGATCGTTCCTATCTCATTTATGAAGGAAACATGAGAGAAATCAAAGAGGCAGAAGACTTGCGATCATATGGATATATCAGGTGAGCAAGTACAAATTCCTGTTATGAGCCATTCAACGACCTGCCATCTGCTAACGATAATGCCAATAAGGTCACTCTATTGGTAGGAATCAAGGTATGCTGTAGCCCTCCAAAATTATGTATCCAGTGCTTGCCGATCTAATTTGGCCTAGGGGAGCCGGGAAATTAAATAAACGGAAAATTCCGTATCTGCATCTTGCTATTGATAATCGGCATCCGTCCGTAGCGGCTAAAAACGCTTACAAACGTTTACAAGCATTTGTTGTCGACTATTAGCCCACCCCTCCCGTACAACCGGAATATGCACTACTCACTGAGAACTGATAATCAATCCTTTACAAGACACCTTATTATTATACCCCAACCTGTCCAAGTAATATCCTAACAAATACGGGCTAATGATGCATTTGTCGTATATTGGAATACCCTATGAAACCCGAACGTTCATACAGATTAGTACCAGGTAAAGAATTAGCCTCCATTTGAAGAAGGAAAAAACAGGAACTTAATCTTATCGGTAATGGAATTAGTCGAGAATAATGTGAAATTCCAATCTATTTAATCAATTGGAGAAAGCACAACTAATGATAAAGTTTTTCCGAAAAATAAGACAGAAGTTACTGTCTGAAAATAAATTTAGCAAATACCTGATTTATGCTGTTGGTGAAATCATCCTTGTGGTAATAGGCATACTGATTGCCTTGCAGATAAATAACAAGAATGAACTTCACAAGGATCGAATCAAAGAAATAAAATACCTCCAAAACATAAAAGAAGATCTAATTATCAACAATAAAAAAATTGATAATTTGATTGAAAGGAGGAAGAGAAGGACCCAAACGGCACATAAGTTAATTGCGCACATTGAAGGCGACCCAATAGAGGACTGGCATGCGTTTAATGAGGAAACCATTCAAATCTATACCTGGGAAAGATTCTATCAACACAATTACACTTTTGAAGAACTAATTTCATCAGGGAATCTGTCTTATATCACAAGCGACAGCATCAAAACCATGTTGTTCGAATTAGAGTCCACTTATAAACAATTAAAAGCAGAAGAAGACCATTGGCGGTTTGACTCCGAAGAACTTGTCTTTAAACCAGCATATAATAATTTGGATTTTCAATTAATCCTCAGAGACCATAGAGGTGAATCAGATGTCCTGTCAAGAGAAGTATTTAAAGAGTTCTTTGCCGACAGAAAAATCAAAAATGGATATGTAATGGCAACCGTAGAATTTGAAATAATGAACGGTCAACTCAATAGGATGAAATCAATAATTCAAAAATTAATAGAATTGATTGATAAGGATATCTAAAGTAAAACAGCGGCGAGTGATGTATAAATCTTTCATTCTCACTAAAACTTCCCTACACCACATTGTCATCCCGCGGGAAAATGGAGAAAATTAAAAGATAAATGCAGAGAAAGGAAAAAATACATCGAATCACAAATCTCATTCCCTTGATCGGAATTACGATCTTTGTTGGACTCTATATTTTTTCTGCCTCACTTTATCCGGGTGGTTCGCAAGCAAACTTAAAATCAGAAGGATTTGACTGGATTGATAATTATTGGTGCAACTTGATGAATGAAAATGGAATGAATGGGGAGCCAAATCCAGCCAAACCTTTTTCAATTTTTGCCTTGATTATATTGTGCATAAGCTTAATGGTTTTCTTTATCAGATTTGCCAGAACATATCCTAAGAGCAAGCTATGGATGCAAATAATTAGTACCTGCGGAGTGATATCTATGTCTTCCGCTATTCTGATTTTTACACCATATCACGACTTGATGACTTTAGTATCGAGTTTTTTTGGGCTCTTTGTTGTAGCCGGAATAGTTAAGGAAATATACCGAAGCAATTTGACGCCATACAAAATTGGTGGGGCAGCATGTGTAATTTTATTAGGGCTCAATAATTATATCTACTATTCAAGACAAGGCATTGAGTTCTTACCATTTTTGCAAAAAATAACGCTTATCATGGTCCTGATTTGGATAATTGGACTAAACTACGAGATGAATAAAAAATCGAATCCGGCTAAAACAATGCCGGCTCAATCATAACAGTCCATCAACCGCGATGCTTCATATGCTTGCATTTCCTGAATAGAAGGAGTATCTAAAGTATAGGATGCTAAAACTTCTTTCTAACAGTTAAATGCCACCTAAAGTGAAAAGGTTATATCCGTTTCCGGTCTGGTGTTGATTCACTTTATAAAAAGGATGATCGTACCTTTTTTTTGCGGCTTCATTGTCTTTTGCATTGTTATCGGCCCAAATGGTAATCATGCCGTCTTTTGAATAAGAAAGAATTTGCTCCCCGGGAAGATCGGTAAACTTAGATGCCATGGCGGTAAGTCCGCCAACATCACCTAATACTTTTCCTGTATGGTCCAGCACGGAACCATCCCCTTCGAAATAGCCCTTGACCAATTCATGGACACCATCCCCATTTAAATCCACCGGAATGGTAGTATAGACATTGAATCCCAAATCAATTTTTCTCCCGGAAAAAGCCTCATAGGTAAATTCAACGACACCGGTGCGCCGCTCACCCTCTGCAGTTCGAATCTTTTCACCCACCTTTACCGCTAAGACTACCGGCTCGGCATTTTCGCCCAAGCGTGCAGCCCAACCTGTGTCCATATGCCCCTCTTCCACATCACTCCAAACACGATGACCGGAATCGTCAAAGAATACCACCCGGGGTGGTTTGACTACACTGGTTTCGCGGCAGGTATGAAAATACCATCTGTTGTTTTCCCAGTCAAGAACAGGTTGAATGATATCGGAATGACCTTCCCAGCTATCTTCATCACCGCAGAACAATTGCATGCCGGAATCCATTTCAATACAACGTTCTCCCCACAGAATGTCATCAACCCCGTCGTTATTAATGTCGACAACCGGCGTTACATGGCTGCCAAGACAACCTTTTGCATCATCGGGAATATCCAATTGCCATCTTAGTGACATGTCAGCATTCCACGCCTGTAGAGACATTGGTCCATATGTTCCCTGTGCCGTAATCAAAACCGGCTCTCCCTGCACATATCCACCAAAAATAAATTGGCGGTAAAGATGGGACATGCTCTGTGGGGTAACCGGCACTTTCCATCTCCATTGACCCACCGTTTCTCCCGTTAATGGATCGAGTTTTTCTAAGACATATTTCCGAAAATCCATCGGATGTTCCGGATCTGTATTATTGATGATCCAAATTTCCTCATTCCCGTCCTGATCCAAATCCATGGAATAAACAGGACTAAACCAAATTCCAGGCACGACCCCTTCACCCAGATCACGCTTCCACATCACTTCTCCCTCCGTACTAAATAAAATAAGTTTAAGTGTATGCTTTGGAAAGAAAAACATGCCTATCCAGGGATCAATTTCTGCATCTTCAGAATACATGCCGCATATCGCATGTTTACCATTCACTTTTACCGGCACGGAACGAAATTGACCTATCTCTTCCGCAATCTTTAGTTTAACTATTGGTTGCAAATCGATGGTTTGGGCTAAAATGTGGTTAAAAAACCCAATCAGCACGAGAACATTAAACAGCTGCCTCATAACAGTTACATTTAATTGATTTAGAGCCTATACCGTCCAGAAATTTATCCGGCTTAAAAACCGGTGATCATTGATATCCTATTAGGACCAATCAAAACAGCGTGACGGCATACTACAATCTCCAACTTACGGCCAATGAATAAAGTTAGCACTTTTCAACCGTCATCCGGGTCGAAAAAATGATCTCATAGAGGCAAGCAAACACAGGATACACACTTAGTAATTGTGTCAAAGAACGACACGGTGTATGCATCCAGGATATGCATCAACCCATATATGATTGGTCAAGCACCAGGCAGCGAAATACAGACCCGGAGGCTCTTACTATTAATTCCTGAACTCAACTAACTTATGAAATACACTTTTACCCTTGTTCTTTACTTCTTTTTAGTCACTTCAGTCCTGCCTCAAAAGTCAAATGATATCAAACAATCGATTATCACCCAGGCACATTTTTCTGCTGCCAATGAATTGACCGTTTCCTGGAAGCCCAAGGAAAGCGCCGACGGTTACCGGATCAATTACCGGACTGATCTTGAATCGAATTGGATCCAGTTGGAAGGGATGGTCACTGATACCATCTATACGTTTCTGGAAACCTATACCGAACCGGTCGAAGTGTTTATTGAGACCATCGGTGGCGACTATGCAACCGGATACATCCTGGCCGGCAATGAATATTTTACTCCTGATCACCAGGAGCGAATGCTATTCCTGGTTACAGATACGATTTACCAGGCTCTAGCTGACCTTATCGAAAAATACCGGTCAGTGCTGGCACGGGAAATGATCGAGACGGAATTGATCATTATAGGTCCCGGGTTAACCGTGCCAGAGGTGAAAGGAAACATTGTTTCCACATATGAAGCGTCTCCCCTAGACTACCTCTTTATAGTAGGGCATGTTCCAGTTCCCTACGCTGGAAATTATGCCGTCGACGGTCATGACAATCACAGAGGTGCTTGGGTAGCGGATGCATACTATGGTGACATCGATGGCAACTGGACAGACGCAACCATAAATAATGCTGATGCCAGCCGGGAGGCCAACAAAAATGTGCCCGGGGATGGTAAATTTGATCAAACGTCCATCCCATCTTCTATCGAAATTGCCGTGGGAAGGGTGGATTTTTCCAATCTGCTCAAACTGTCCGAATCAGAGATAGAATTGACGCGCAGATATATTCAACGAAATATTGATTATCGGATGGGTAAAATAAAGGTTGCTAACCGGGCCATTATTGACAACAATTTTAATCTCGCCGAAGGATTTGCTCAGGGTGCTATCAAGTCTTTTCACACTTTTCTGGAACCAGACAGCATTAATTACGGCGATTTTAATCAATGTACATCCCAAAATTATTTGTTCACCTTTGGAGCGGGAGGAGGTAGCTATCAAAGTGCCTCCGGAATCATCAACACGGATAAATTGGTGACCGATAGTATCCAATCCATTTTCACCACGATATTTGGATCCTATTTTGGTGATTGGGACAGCCCGAACAATCTATTAAGAGCTTCTTTGGCCCGGGGATCTTCACTGATTAATGCCTGGAGTGGGAGGCCGATCTGGTATTTTCATCAAATGGCGATGGGCAGGCCGGTGGGACAGGTATTCCTCAATACGATTAATAACAACGGCAATTATTACAGTCAATTTGGCAAACTCCTATCAAGTATTAGTCTATTGGGTGATCCGTCAATAAAAATGAGCTATCATACACCGGTCACTGATCTTCAAGTCGAAGGGAACGAGCTATCCTGGAATCCCGGCGAAAATAATGACGCTGATGCTTACACTATATATAGCAGGCATGGCGATTCTTACTGGACCTTAGCCAGCGATGGTCCTGTCTACCAGACAAGTTTGGATATTTCCGGATTAATTGATGCCGGTGTAAAACAATTTATGGTTCGACCGGTCAAATTGATCACCTCCCGGTCCGGCTCTTACTATAATGAAGGTATCGGAACCGAAACCGAAATACTTACTACAAGTAGAAAGGATTATTTATCGAAGAATTTTATTTATCCAAATCCAGCCGGAGATTTTCTTTATATCAATGGAGAAAAAGAAAATGTTCCCATCAGCATATTCGACGTATATGGCAGAATGGTCCTCAAAACCTCAAGTGTACAGGAAATCAATGTTTCGGGATTCGCATCCGGCACTTATATTCTGAGGATGGGAAATGAGATTTTTACTTTTATAAAAGGGTAAATAGAAGTAATCCTGCTGATTATTGTTTTCTGAAAATTCTGCTTCTGACAGTTGTGTAATAATCAAACTACACCATAATTGAAATCAGGATTTTTCTTAAGGTAATTAAAAGTAACTTAAATTCCGGGAAATAGAACGATCAATGTTTCAAACCTTAATCGAAAACAAAAAATTAGCCGGTGCAAATTGTGTATTCTGGAAAGATGGAGACCTTGTATATCAGGATAGTCAAGGCTATCGAAATTTAAATACCAGGCAGCCAATGACCGTCGATACGATATTTAGAATCTCTTCGATGACCAAACCCGTTACCTCCGTACTGGCAATGATGCTACTGGAAGAATCCAAACTGGACCTGACGGATCCGGTGACAAAATGGTTTCCTGAATTTGAAAAAATGAAGGTCAGGAGAAGCCACTCAGGTGAATTCGAGGACGCAATCCGTCCGATCACCATTCTTGATTTACTTACTCACAGGGCGGGTTTTACCTACAGTGAATTCCTTGAAGGTACACCAAGAGAAGATTATCAGGTCCTGGGGGGTGATATTGATTCGGAATTGACGACCAAACAATGGATACAAGAACTGGCTGGTCTGCCTTTAGTCAGTCAACCAGGTAACATCTTTAATTACGGACGGTCAACCGACTTGCTGGGCATTCTCATTGCCACTATTGAGGAAAAAACTCTTGGCAGGGTCATGGAAGAAAAGATCTTCGGGCCCCTGGGGATGTCAGACACTTTTTTTGATGTACCCGGATCCAAGAAAAACAGATGTGCCGCAGACATTGGTTTTGACGAATCCGGTCATGTGACAAACCTGGAAACTGTTCCACTTAATATGGCATTTAAAAATCGTCCTGCCGGTTTGGAATATCAATCCGGAGGCCAGGGACTCTGGTCAACCATTGGTGACTATTTGCAATTTGCCAAAATCTTCCTGCAAGGTGGGCATACGCAATTGCTAAAACCTGAGACGATCGACCTGATGTGTACCAACCATCTGACCCCTTCTCAGAGAGCGGATTCCAGACTTATGGGCACGCCAATATTTAAAGAAAATTATGGTTTTGGCCTGGGACTGGCCACGGTTTGTTCAGAAAATGCCTATGAAACAATTCCATGTGCCGGATCCAAAGGTTCTGTGGGTTGGCCCGGCGCATACGGAGGATGGTGGTCAGCAGATCCCAACAATAATACCGTCGCCATTTTTATGACGCACAGTATGACCACACCCGGACAACTTGCACAGGGTATAGGATTTGAATTGTATGAAGCCATTGACCTTTTTATAAATGCTACCCGAAATATAATTAACTAATTAGTGGATCATTTCTTCGAATCAAACACGAAACAGGTTCTCTGTTAGAGCCGATAATCCCATGGCCAGAGACAATTCTTAACATACAAATAACGGGCTCTAGCGGCTAACAACCTTTATTTCATCTGTTTCCGTATGTCTGTATCCAGACCTAATCTGCAAATGATTTCTGCAGCACATAGTACTTGAGATACTCATCTTAAGGTAAAAGATCTTTTCGCCCTTCCTGCTTTTGAATTCGAGGAAGCTACTGCCAATAAAAGAAATGAAAGAAGATCAACGCTGCCTTCAACGAACATTGGATTAGTAAAGTTCTGTGTGTCTTAAAAACAAGGCGGTAATTTTGCTCATTCTTTAATTCTCAAAATTCTGATTCTGACTGTTTGTGACAATAACACGTACTACCTGCCAGACCTGGTGAATCTTCACAAACCAATCATTCCATTGAAGCAGTAAGTATTCATGAAAGTTCCACCATCTTCAAATAAGGACAGAAAATTCTGCTCATTATTTAATTCTGATTTCTGACCACTATATATAATAGAGTAAGGACTATCAATAGTCAAGGAACTGCAAAGCAAACAAGATTTCGATAGTTATGCTAGATCAAATTGAAAATTATGTAACTTTTAGCATTAAAGATCCCTGAAAATGCAGTTAAATCAAAAATCAATAAACGACAGGAGAAATTTTATTGAAAAGACTTCCCTGGGATTATTTGGAATATGCAGTTTTGAAAAGATGGCGGGTATAATTCCGGATAAAAATAATGAGAATAATCAGACCCTCAACAAACGATACCCTGCGATCGATGAAGAACTGGCTTATCATACAGTCAACCTTGCTCACTTCGAATTAGAAAAAGTGAAGGCGTTGGTCACCAAAAGACCTGAATTGGCAAACGCAGCCTGGGATTGGGGCTTTGGGGATTATGAAACAGCGATCGGAGCATGTTCTCATACCGGTAGACGGGATATTGCCGAGTTCCTGATAAGCTATGGAGCCAGACCGGACATTTTCACCTTCGCCATGCTCGGAATGCTGGACAGTCTAAAAGAAATTATCGAAACAGTTCCCGGGATTCAGAGTCACCGCGGACCGCATGGCATCACATTGCTAAAGCATGCCAAAAACCGGTTGGCAAAAGAAGATATTAGCGGTCAGGATAAATCCAATGTCATAAAAGTCGTTTTGTATTTGGAAGGATTGGGAAATGCCAATGAAGGAGCACTAAGTCTTGAGTTAACTGAGAAGGATAAAACCACTTATCTGGGGGACTATAAATTTGGTAATGGTGAAACCGAAATATTTAATGTAGCACCTTATTCTTTTGATCCCGAAAATTTTTTACGTATTGCCCGGAAAGGTCTACCTGGCAGACTACTTCATAAAATCGGAGATCATACCTTCTCACTAACCGGGGCTCCCTCTGTTAAAATCGTATTTGACATCAAGGAAACCAAAGCCACTACATTGACCATTTATGAGCCCGAACCTCTGGTGAAAGCAGTAAGGATTTAATCGGGTGAGGTACAAAAATAAATATGGCTTACTTACAATTCATATTGGTGCTGAAAGGCTCGAAATAAGCTCTCCGAATTTTCACTATATGGAAAAATATAAAAAGGATAAATATTTGTAAATTAAGATCTCGGTGCTACCGGCTAAACACAACGCGAATCCAAAAGAAAATGAAATACCACGCTTACCGGCCAACCAAACTCAACGGAATTGTCGATCAGATCTGGGAAATGGAAATTCCGTCAGCTTGCAGATACACCATCCTACCCGAGGGAAAAGTACAACTTCTTTTTCCCCTGCACCAATCCCTTGATATTTCCGCCCGGAAAATATCAAATGCCGAAAATCCGATGAGAAATTTTTCGAGTTTTCTTTCCGGACTCCATACCAAACCACTAAAGTTGAATTTCGAGCGATTTCACACCTTTGGCATTCAAATGAAACCCATCGCCGCCAAAGCAATCTTCGGACTGCCCCTGTATGAAATCAGAGACTATTTTGTGGAGGGAGATATTGTCCTCAAAAACATCCGGATGATGGAAGACCGGCTGCAAACGAAATCCAGCTTCCGGGAAAGAGCCCAATGGTTTGAAAATTTCCTACTTAAATTGATTAGCGAAACTCCAGACCTGCATCTTGCCATCCGGCTTGACAGTGCAATCCACCGATTTATATCTCAAAAAAAAGATAAAGATCAATCCATTGAGGACATGCTGGGTTACTCCAGAACCCAGACTTTCCGGTTGTTCAACACCTGGTTTGGCACTTCCCCGCACTCCTACCTCCAGCTTTGCCAATTTATCCGGTCATTAGATTCCCTGCACCGGTGTCCTGCCCGGCTGGGAGACATAGCACTTGATAACGGATTCTACGATCAGGCTCATTTTATCCGGACCTTCCGGAAATTTGCCGATATGTCCCCGGGAGCATACCGCAAACAAATGACTGATTTTCCCGGACAATTATTCAGTTAGTTTTGGGCATAGACCCCGGATGGAACATCTGTACAATTTTTCCTGGTCAACTTCTTTCATTTTTACTATTTCAATATCAAAATGAAGGTAATGTCCAAACTTGAATATACCCGGAAAGAGCTCCGATTTGCGGGAAGTGTAGCCATTGCAGGGGCCTTGAGCATGTTTGCCGGTGCAGCTTGCTGGGGTGCTTCCGGAACCGACCTTTGGAGTGCTCTTGCCAATAATCAAATCGACCAACACCTGCACCAGGTGACCGCAGTAAAATCCCTGTTGGTAGCAAATACCTCGTTCTGGATCCTGGGAGTGCTTCTCATGGGAACAGCCGGTAACCTTATGTCCGGATATTGTCATTCAGGCAGGGGAATAGCGAAACTGGCAACTACCGTTATTAGCGCAGCGGTACCGATGGCGATCGTTGCTTTCATCACCATGCTGGCTCCCGCCATTTACACTCCATCTCCGGATACAGCCTATCTGACCGGATGGATCGGCACCCGGCTGGATGATCTGGCCACTGCCCTCATTATCGGAGCATTTCCACTGCTCATTTCAATCGCCGGCAGAAATGATTGGGTACCTGGCTGGCTTCTCATTTTTGGAGTGATAGCGGGTATCGCCGGCGGAGTTGCCATAATAGCTATGCTCACAGCTATTGTCCCTCTCGGGTTTATTATAATCCCGGTAGGATTAGGCTGGATGATCGCTGCAGGAATTGTGCTGATCCGGACTAAGGCAATTTAAAAGCAAGCGAATTAAGTGTAGCCCCGGCACAGAAATCTATGCATCAAGCGGTAAAATACTCAAAATGTTGCACTGGAAAAATCTATAACGGTAGACCAGGAAGTCGTGCCAAAAGACACAAAATTTTAGCTTTTTTGCATCCTTGCCATATAAATTGTGATCTGCAAATACTTCTCCTGCAGAAGAATCAATTTGTCCTATTTTTGTCCCTTTAACTGGACCACCCGGGAAAACCGTTAGCCCCCAGCGAATGCCTGATGCATCCAGTAACATAGGTAGTTTCTAAACCCCTGCAAGTGAGCCTGAATGAAGAAAGAACTTTTAACCCTCCTTATTATTCTGTCGTCTTTCAGATCTTTCGGACAACCGGAAGCGAATAACCTTAATTATATGGGAAATTCGTTGGAAGATATCATTCCCACCGGCTGGACTATTTTGAATGCACAAACGGGAGACTTAAATAAAGATGGAATTTCCGATCTGGTTTTTGTCATCCAGGACACCGACCTTAAAAACATCGAACCAAATGATGGATTGGGTACCGATTCGGTTGACCTGAACCCCAGAATGCTTGGAATTTACTTCGGGACCAAATCGGGATCCTACCAACAGAAACTGATTTCTCATGATTTTATTCCTCTGAGAGATTTACCTACCATGGATGAACCATTTGAAGGCATGAAGATCACGAACAAAGGAGCCCTGGAGATTAATTTAAAATTGTGGTATAGTGCCGGAAGCTGGAGCACTTCTCAACATCAATATAAATTTCGCTTTGAGGATGATGTCTTTGTCCTAATTGGCTATGCATCAGAAGAAGCCCACCGCGGTAGTGGAGAAACCACAAATTACCGGATTAATTTCATCAAACGAAAGATGAAGATTACCCGCGGAAATCTCTCCAGCGATAATCCCACTTCAATAGAACGGAGAAAATTCAAATTGGAGAAACGCAAAACACTCCAATCTCTGGAAAGACCTTTT
Organism: Saprospiraceae bacterium; assembly: GCA_020436835.1. GTDB lineage: Bacteria > Bacteroidota > Bacteroidia > Chitinophagales > Saprospiraceae > JABDMH01. The sequence goes on from JAGQWZ010000045.1 coordinate 17,861, forward strand.
GAATGGGAATTTGAAGGAATATATCTGTAAATGGTGATCATACCCGGGAACCTAATCAGATGTACTATCCTCTGATGTTAGTGTAAAAATCTCTTCCACTGGTACCTTAAAATACTGGGCAATCTTCAGGGCGATTACCGTGGATGGAACAAATTTTCCGACTTCTATCGTGCTGATTGTCTTTCGTGATACACCGATCTGATTTGCCAGATCACTTTGACTTAAACGATGCGCCGCTCTAAAGACGTGAATGCGATTTTCCAGCCTGACGTTCATTGACCTGAATATTCAGGATCCATTTTATCAGTGATGCCAAACAGGATGAAGAAGCTAAATCCACATACAGCGAACGTGACAAAAAGGGTGAGATTTATATAAAATTCTAGGGGTAAATCAGGATTGAATTTATTTATTAAACCCGGACCAAAAGCAAGAAAGAAAATGGTAAGAGCCCAGGAAAATTTAACCGACCGATTGAGAGCCTGATTGGCAAAGCTGTCACTTGTAGTCAATAGGTAAAAACGTTCGTTTTTGGGTATAAATCGTAATTTCCAGAAAATAGTCGTGGCCAGAGATATGATCGCCAGCACAGCGGTGGTTAATCTTAGAAGATTCAGCAAGTCTAGAATCACCTCGTTGTTGAAGAAATCTCTTGCAGCCTCTGAGGCAAAAACAACGGCGATCAAAATGAGAGTCACAGACAAAAGTCTCCTGTGATTATCTGTTTGCTCCGCTCCCGCGGCTTTTCTTCGATTCATTTTTTTACTACTTTTTTTAAGACTTCCCTTTTAATATGAAACCTTTAATTATCAATATGAAACCTTTAATTATCAATATGAAATCTTTAATTATCAATATGAAACCTTAAGGTTACAAGATACGACAATTTTTTTGATTATGTTACTCTTTGAGGTAAACCAATAGCAGAATTCTCTAATGGTCTAGAGGACTGTAATAATTAAGTGCGTAGTATAATTTTATAATTATCCTATATCAGATCAAATCCTGATACTGACCGTCAGCGTCAGTAGAAGCAAGGCCCCGCCCGAGCGGGGTCCAGTCGGGCAGGCGCACTTAGCCAAGCTGCGAAAGGCTGTGGATGATAACTCCGTCGGACATAGCCTTTGGCGTCGGGTCGACTCCGTCGGACATAGCCTTTGGCGTCGGGTCGACTCCGTCGGACATAGCCTTTGGCGTCGGGTCGAAGAGCTGGTGCGGAAGACGTTAATTTTACCTATCGTTTTGAATGTCACAGTCCACTAGAGTCCGTCCTCTTCAAAAATATCGCATGTGATTGCATTAAGGTGAATCCAGATCCTATCTGAATCAAAAATCTTGTTAGGTTCGGTTTTCCAGCCTCCCTGCCCACATATGGCGAGTAAATTCACTGCCTTTTCACTCGCACCTATTGATTCAGGATCCTGACCTATCATAATACTGAATCGGAATACCGCCTTCCTATCAGAACAAGTAGAAGATTAGCCCGGTCTGGGATCAGAATGTATAGCGTACGGCCAGTCCACCGGACGAACCAATAAATCCTCCACCACCGGCCAATGCAATTCCCGGCATCCAATCTGCACTGACATTTATTGGCAGATCACTAAATTTATAGTCAAGGCCAATGACTCCTGCAATACCTATTTGGGTACTATTGTAATCATAAACTCTTGAGTAGGCTCCGCTCCAAAATCCGGCAAAAGCACCTCCTCCCACATACCATTGCAATCCTTCGACAACCTCTTCCAACGGTTGATGGATCGATACCAATCCCGTGATCCGGGTCCGGCGATAACGAAATCCAAAAGTGCCCCAACTACGGAAATTCACAATTCCTTCTGCGGCAACTTTCTCGCTAAAGAAATGCTTATAAGTACCTCCGATCCCCCAGGCCAAACGCAGACCTACGGCATTGTCGTAGCTCTGGCCACTAACACTGTAAGTAAAAAGAGAAAAGACGGAAACAAAAAGGAAAGAACAAATTACTTTTTTCATGATTTTTCTGGCTTTAACTGGTTTGTTAATAAGAAATTTTCACACTTAGTAGCCTGAAAAAAGAAAAGGTAAACTGTGTACTGGGGTGTGCGTGTGAGTGTGGGTGTGGGTGTGTACTTGGGTGTGGGTGTGAGTGTGGGTGTGGGTGTGTACCCCGAAGAGATCATCCTTAGAATGCTGACATCCCGGAGGGATCGTCAGTAGGGTGTGGGTGTGAGTGTGGGTGTGGGTGTGACATGAGGTGAAAGTTCTGGCCCAGCCTGCGCGTGGAGGAACTGTCACCTCTGTCAGGACCCCGAAGATATCATCCTTAGAAAGCTGACATCCCGGAGGGATCGTCAGTAGGGGGTGGGTGTGACATGAGGTGAAAGCTTTCTGCCCAGCCCTGCGCGTGGAGGAACTGTCACCTCTGGCATGACCCCGAAGATATCATCCTTAGTATGCTGACATCCCGGAGAGATCGTCAGTAGAGTCAGGACCTTCTCAACGGCAGGCGATAAATTCGTTGACCGGTAGCCTGGTAAAGGGCATTAGTGACAGCGGCCGGCGTGGGTGGCACTGCCATTTCTCCGCCCCCAAAGGGTGGCTCGTCAGGATGATCCAGGAGCACCACTTCTACTTCAGGAGATTCGGCAAAATGCAATACAGGATACCGGACCCAATCAATCGATTTAATCCTTTCTTGGTCAAATTTAACTTCCTCCATTAAGGTCCAGCTAAGGGCCTGAAGTACTCCACCTTCAATCTGTTTTCTTAATCCATCCTGGTTCATGATTTCACCGGCATCGGCTACAGCCCAGACTTTAAGCACTATCGGTCGATCGACCGATGTAGCTCGAAGATGGACAGCTACCGCACAATAACCGTCGTTATTCTTGTAACGGGAAAAGCCAAATCCCAGGCCCTCTTTTGCATCTGGGATCACCTGGGCTGTCATGTTCTTTAATGCCTCTAATACCGCAATCGCTCGCCGATCTTCCAGATTCTTTATCCTGAAATCGAGCGGATGCATTTCGACAGACTTAGCCATTTCCTCAATGACCGATTCGATAGCAAATACATTAGCAAATGCCCCAAGACTCCTGAGGGAAGAAACCCTTAGAGGGCCATCAAAGAAATGTGCCTTGATTTTCTGTACGGGAATCTGATAGTATGGTTCGGCATTGCGATAGCCCCCACCGAGATATCCTCTCCCCTGGAGCGTATGCGTCTGTTTTGTATACCTGGCCGGCAACAAGGTTCCGGCGTCACTATTGGGTCGTTGACTATGGGAATCCGTCCAGATCTCTGCTTGCCAAAACTGAATTTTCCCTTGCGAATCAACCCCTCCGGAAATCTGCATCCGCATGGCCGAACCCAGGGCCTCCCAGCGATGTTCGTCAAAGCGCGACCACTGAATCTTCACGTGTCTCCCTGGTCTGGCCATTGCAATAATAACTGCTTCTGCCGCTGCATCGTCCGAACTATTATGTCCGAAACACCCTGCTCCCGGCACTCCAATAACCCGGATCTTTTCCTCATCCAGACCCGTCATCGATGCCAGTGCTGAACGGAGAGGAAAAACACCCTGGCTATGACTCCATACTTCCAGCTGCCCTTCGGAATAACGAGCAATACCGCATGCCGGAGCCATGGATCCATGCATAATATAAGGTTTGAAGAACGTCCCGGACACCTCCTTCAGCTCACCCAAATTGATTTCCCCCCGATCAGCCACGGATTCTGTCGTGGTGGCTGAAGATACCATCCAATCCTCCAGATCTTCATTTGAACAAGGCAGCTGGAATGTCATCCATTTTAATCTTCTGGACACGGATTCCGCTGCCTGCATGACTGTGAATTCACTACTGGCGGTCACAGCAACGAAATCTCCATCAATGATTAAATCCACACCTCCTGGCAAAGTAGATCTGATCTCATCTGTTTCGACCGTACTTAACACCGCAGAATAGATTGGAGGCTTAATGACCATGGCATGCAACATGTTCTCAAACCTTAGATCATTTATGAAATAGGGTTTACCTGTGATAGTCTGAAACAGTTGATTTCCTTTTATTGCTTTGCCTACAAACTGGTAATCTTCCTTCGACTTGAGTGGCACAGGTAGCGCGACCTCTGTGTTCCATTTTTTTCCGGCCAGTAATTCCGAAATAGACGCAACCTGCCTTCCACTGCTGTCCGTTATAATACCATTATTCAGCTTTAAATCCTGGCGATCAACTTTTCCCCCGGACGAGGCCAGGTCCAGAAGCTTCTCTCTGGCTGCAGCTGCGGCATACCTGACCGCTATTGCACTGGCTTTGACGGATCCACTACCGGCGGTGTACCCTTCATTAGGAGTTAATGCAGTGTCAGCATGAACCACTTCCACCTTATCCAAAACACAGGACATTTCTTCCGCAGCCATTTGACGGATCACAATACCTATACCCTGGCCTAGTTCCACCTTGCCTGTGTACACCCTGATCCGGTCGTCTTGCAATACTTCCAACCAGGAATCAATTTGAGGGAATCTTCTCAGACTTCCCGGAAGATCGGTTTGGAATTGTTTAGTGCCAACAGTGCCACCCGGCACTGAAAAGAAACTAAAACCTACCGTCAGAGAACCCAGGTTCTTAATAAATTTTCTCCTTGAATGATCCATCTCAGTGTAATTCCTGATCTTGATTTGAACTAAAGTTCATACTTTTTCCTAAATAGTGCGCCTGATAGCCAGGCATAATGGAAAATACCATTTTGATATTGGCACTTTCAAAGTGATACCCGCGTCTGGACACTGCCATTTGTTAAAAGGAAAATATCGAAAAATGAGAAGACAGCTGCTGCCCCTGATTCTGATTACTATTGGATTCAGTTCTTTTTCTCAACCCTGGTCAGACCGTGTTCAGGCTTTATTGGATCAAATGACCCTGAAAGAGAAAGTCGGTCAAATGACCCAGGTCACTGTAGACATGATCTGCAATGGCGAACCATATGCTATTCCCGTGCCGTTTGAGACTGACCCGGAAAAAGTAAATAAGGCAGTCGTGGAATACGGTGTGGGATCCATCCTGAATGTACCGTCCAATAACTATCCCGGAGTGGATGCTTACCGGAATCTGATCAGTGAGATTCAAGACGCAGCGGGTAGTACCCGCCTAAAAATTCCGGTGCTTTACGGTCTGGATCATATTCATGGCGTCAGTTACATTAAGGGAGGCACCTTATTTCCCCAACCTTTGGCTCAGGCCTGCACCTGGAGCAAGGAACTGGTCGAACAAATGGGTAAAATTACCGCCTATGAATCAAGAGCAGCCGGTGTACCCTGGAGCTTTTCACCCGCTATGGATATTGGCCGTAATCCGGAATGGCCCAGGTTGTGGGAATCTTTCGGTGAAGATGTGCTGATGAACAAAGTGATGGGTTCAGCAATGTTGAAGGGGTTTCAGGGGGATAATCCGGCCGACAAAGATAAAATTGCCGCCTGCCTGAAGCATTTCACCGGATACGGAATGCCCCTTAGCGGTAAGGACCGGACCCCTGCCTGGATCCCGGAACGCTACCTTCGGGAATATTACTTGCCTCAATATCAGGAAGCTATAAATAATGGTGCTATCACCATCATGGTCAATTCGGGCGAAATAAACGGTATTCCCACGCATGCAGACAAACACCTACTGACCGATATTCTACGCGACGAAATGGGTTTTAAGGGATTGCTCGTCACTGACTGGCAGGACATCCATTATCTGTATGACCGGCACCACATCGCCGGGGACCTGAAAGAAGCCGTCAAATTAGCAGTAGAAGCAGGCATCGACATGAGTATGACCCCGGTCACCTATGATTTTGCTGACCTATTGATTGAGTTGGTAAAGGAAGGCACCATTTCTGAGTCCAGGATCGATCTGTCTGCAGGAAGGATCCTCATGGTTAAGGAGGCCCTGGGGCTCTTTGACCGCACCATCGATCCGCTCGCTGATTTTTCAGCATTTGGTTCTGATGCACACCAGCAAGTGAGTTTAGAAGCGGCAGTCGAATCAGTCGTATTGCTAAAGAATGAAAGAACCTGCTACCTCTTTCCAAATCGGCTAAAGTGCTGGTTGCCGGACCGATGGCAAACAGTCAAAGTACCCTGAACGGAGGCTGGAGTACTAATTGGCAGGGAGATGCCACGGATGTAAACCTGGCTGAATACAATACGATTCTCGAAGGTATTCAGACCGTCGTAGGCATGGACAATGTCAATTATATACAAGGAGCGGATTTCGACCAGCTGACCAATGATGAGGCTGCCGTGTCTGCTGCAATTGATGCAGATTATATTATCCTTTGTCTTGGAGAATTTTCCTACTGTGAAGATTCCGGAAATCTAAATGAACTTGATCTGCCGGATGCACAGATCACATTGGCAAAAAAATTAGCCGGGACCGGCAAACCGGTTATCCTGGTATTGACAGAAGGACGCCCGCGGATCTTCCGGCCAATCATAAATGAGTTGGGAGCCGTTCTGGTCGCTTTTCATCCCGGTCCGCAAGGGGGAAATGCCATTGCTCAATTGATCTTTGGCGACCAAAATCCCAGTGGTAAATTGGCCGTCACTTATCCTCAGTATTCGGGCTCACTGGTTCCTTACGATCATAAATACACGGAAGACAGGGATGTTTGGCGCTCCGGAAAATCTTATGATCCTCAATTTGAATTTGGATACGGATTAAGCTACACGACTTTCTCCTATTCCAACCTGGTGATCGAGAACAAAGAAGTCAGTAAATATGGAAATCTCGAGGTCAGTTTCGATATCAAAAACACGGGCCAGCGCCCGGGTAAAGAAGCAGTAGGCTTTTATGTTAGTGATCTCACCGCCAGCATCACGCCGCCGGTAAAAAGACTTCGCGACTTTGAAAAGATTTATTTAAATCCCGGAGAGACCAAAAACGTAAAATTTAGCATTCCCTTAAGAGATCTCGCTTTTGTCGGGATCGACAATAAATGGTTGGTGGAACCAGGAGAATTTAAAGTACAGGTAGGTGATTTGACAGGTGTATTTTTAGTCAAATAAATCATTTTAATACCTGAAACATTACCTGGATTTTTCGACGGCATCCACTACCCGCGACCATTTTTTTAATTTGTCTTTTAACACTTCAATAGATAGTGGTTTGCTGATATAATCATTCATCCCGGCGAGCAAACATTCTTCCCGGTCACTTTCCATTGCATTCGCTGTCATCGCAATGATGGCCGGTTGCAGATCATGTTGATTCCGGATCTGGCGGGTGGCTTCCAACCCGTCCATCTCCGGCATCTGTACATCCATCAGGATGATTTCATAATCTTTATTTTTTACTGCTTCAAGAACCTTATGCCCATTTTCGACAATCGTAGGTTGATAACCCAACCGGTTTAAAGTTTTTTGGATGACCAGTTGATTGATAAGATTATCTTCTGCCACTAAAATATTAGCCGGATAATCTCTGGCAAAATCCGTATGGGTGCGTTCTGTAGTGACTTCTTTTATCTTAGTAGTCGCAGATGGATTTTTAAATTGTCTCAGTATTTCCTGAAAAAGTTCATGTTGCTTGACTGGTTTGGTTAATATAGCCGAAAATAAATCCGAGTATTTTTTATGACTCGTATCACCCATAGAACTCAGGATGACAATAGGAATTTTCGGATACCTGGCTTTGATTTTCTGGGCTAGTTCCACTCCATCCATTTCCGGCATCTGCATATCTGTAAGTACCAGGTCAAAGGGTCTGGATTGCGCCATTTTTCTTAAAGCGTCTTCTCCGGAGGATGCCAGCACGGACTGATACTTCCAGAGATTGAGTTGGGCTTTCAGTATTTTCAGATTGGTAGTATTATCATCTACCACCAGGATGCGCTTACCTTGCAACGACTCCATGCCAAAGGCAACATAAGTAGGCGCAGCTTCGATACCGATACGGGTATCAATCGTAAAATAAAATGAACTTCCTTTATCCTGCTCACTTTTTACTCCGATACTTCCACCCATCATTTCCACCAAACGTTTGCTGATGATCAATCCAAGTCCTGTCCCACCATATTTCCTGGTAATGGAAGAATCCACCTGAGAAAATGCTTTAAACAGTCTGTTTAGCTTATCCTTCGGAATACCAATGCCAGTGTCCTTTACTTCAAATTTTAATCTAAACCGGTCTGCCGGCAACGCCTCGGCCAGGCTGACGACGACAAATATTTCACCCTGATCGGTAAATTTCATGGCGTTACTTATCAGATTCACCAGGATTTGTCTAAGCCGGATGTAGTCACCAATGATGTGCGCCGGCACCTTGGCATCTATCTGATAAATCAAATCCAGTCCTTTTTCCGAAGCTTTGTTAGCAAACAAGTCCAAGACATCCTCAATGCAGGTTCTCAGTTCAAAATCATTCTCTTCCAGATCCATTTTTCCCGATTCGATCTTGGAAAAATCAAGGATGTCGTTTATCACGGTCAGCAGACTTTCTGCAGAGGTGGAAATGGTCTCTGCAAAGTTCTTTTGTTCTTTGGACAGGGGTGTTTCCAATAGCAGATTGGTCATACCGATCACCCCATTCATCGGTGTACGGATCTCATGACTCATTGCGGCAAGGAATACACTTTTAGCCATATTCGCTTTTTCCGCTTCTACTCTTGCTTTTTCCGCTTCCTCGCGTGCTTGTACTTCCTCTTCCGTCTTAATCCGCAGCTCCTGGGTTCGCTGAGCAACCTGTCTTTCCAACATCTGCCGGCGCTGGACGATTTTACGGTTACGATTATAAATTAATCCCAGGGTAAAGCCAAGACTTAATACTAGTGCAATAATTCTAAATCCCAGCGTTTGCCAGAATGGAGGATATATTTTGAGTTTCAACTCCA
>JAGQWZ010000401.1 GCA_020436835.1 Saprospiraceae bacterium
AAATGTTCTTGGTCTGGGATAAATATTATTATCAATTCCACCAAATATTTCCGGATCAAGTCCGTCATATTTAGTGATCAAAACAGGATTTTGAACGGTTACGTAGACCCGGGAGAAACTACCGATCAGGTCATTGAAATTATAGCCGGCAGTGATATGGTCCAATCGCAAAAAATCAGCTCTTCTAACAAAGTAATCACTAAAGGTCAAATTAGCCTGATCCACAGCATTATTATCAACTGCACTTTGATTTACATTCCACAATACTCCTGTCGTACCGTATATCCGGTTGAGATAACCCATATCGGTTTGAACATTGTTATAAACATAGTTTCCAATGCTGCTTCTACCTGCAAATGAAAGATCAAAATTACCAATGCCCACCCGGCTGGTGAATCCGATGGTATAATCAGCAGCAGGTTTTTTATACCGGTATTTATCCAGTTCATTAATCAAGCCATCTCCATTCTGGTCTACAAATTCTCCTTCGATGATATTTCCGCTTTCGTCCAGGATTTGTTCGTAAACGTAAAACGACCTCGGGGCAAAACCGACACTGTGAATCTGAATATTACTACCTACTCCTCCCGCAATACCTCCGGTCAAAATACCTTCGTATGTCGGGTCGTCGATTGCAGTCAACCGCGTGATCTCGTTTTGATTGTAAGAGAGATTAACTCCTAAATCCCAATCGATTTTTTCGGTAAGCACCGGTTTGGTAGTAAATGCCAGTTCAATGCCGGTATTTTCCATGCTACCGATGTTGGTCGTAACAAAGTTGGTCAGATTCGTTCCGGCCGGTACCGGGATACGATTTAAGAGGTCTTTCGTGTTTCGCTGATATAAATCGATCGATCCGGACAATCTTCCATTGATGATGGAATAATCTACGCCCAAATTGAACGTTTCCGTTTCCTCCCATTTAATATTGGCATCGTATCCGTTTGGACGGATGGTCGTGATAAACTGATTTCCGAATTGATATCTTGCATTGTCAAAGCTCAATTGGTACCGGGCCAGGTAAGCATAATAATCTCCGATATCCTGCTGCCCGGTAATGCCCCAGCCCGCTCTCACCTTGATACTATTCAAGATTTCGTTGTCATTGTCAATTACCTTGACCGCAAGGGCGGCAGCGGGAAAAAGTCCCCATCTGTTTTCAGGCGCAAAGCGGGATGTTCCGTCTCTACGCAAAGTCATTGTCAAGAGGTAACGGTCATCATAACTATAGTTGATCCGTCCATACATGGATAGTAGATAGTATTCGGCCGGATCGGAACCTTCCGTTGTTTCGGAAATGGTGCCGGCTGCATCACTGTTTCGAAAATAATTGTCGACATAAAAATGCTGCCAGGAATAGCCGGCCATCAGATCAAGTCCATGCTTCTCAATGTCCTTCTTGTAATTGAAGTAGAGCTCTAACAGACTATTCTCTTTCGTTTGTTCATATTCATTGTTGACACCTCCACCATTTATGGCATCAAAAGCAAAGGCTGCATTGGTCGGCACCACAATAGTTCCTTCCCCTTTAGAGTAGTCATAAGCCAGGTTCAAATTGGCTCTCAGTTCAGGTAAAAAGGTAAATCGATAGTCAGCCGACACATTAGTCAGATATCTTCTCACGGTTGATTCATCATTTCTTTGTTCCAGCAGAGCGACCGGATTGGTTGGTGACAGAGAATTTGGATTACCATTCGCAATCGTCCAGGTAGTGAATCCGCCATACTGACTATTGTCGTCATAAGGTACCCGGGTGGGATCAAAACCCAGTGCATTACCTATAGCGCCCCGGTCGGCGAAATTATTTTTAGTGAGCATTCCCTTGAAGTGCACGTTCAACTGGAGGGTGTTATCCAGAAATCCCGGATTCAGATTTACCCCGGCTGTCCATCGATTAAAATTGTCTGTCTTAAGGATTCCATCCTTGTCCGTATAGCCCAGGGAAACCCGGTAAGGCAAATCCGAAAGGCTTCCGGAAAGATATAAATTGTGATCATGCCCTACCGCTGTCTGGTAAATCTCATCTTGCCAATTGGTACTTTGATCTCCCAGCAATGCCCTTGCCGGATGATCTTCTGCATAATGATTCATTAAGGTAGCACGGAATTCATCCGCTGTCAATACATCTACCGAATTGGCACGGGTACCGAAATTGACATTTCCGCTATATCCCACCTTCAGTTTGTCTCCTACTTTACCCTTCTTGGTCGTGATGATGATTACCCCGCCGGCTGCCCGGTTTCCATAGATAGCAGAAGCTGAAGCATCCTTCAATACCGTGAAGGTTTCAATATCATTGGGATTGATCACACTGAGTGGGTTTCGACCACCGGATACATCTCCGTTGTCTATCGGGACACCATCGATGACAATCAACGGATCATTGGTCGCTGTGAGTGAGGACTCTCCCCGGATCCGGATGCTGGACCCTGCTCCCGGAGCACCATCCGTAGTGATTGAAACTCCAGGCACCTTCCCTGCCAGGAGCTCTTGAGCACTGACGATTGCTCCTTTGTTGAAACTTTCACTGGAAACAGATTGGATGGATCCCGTAGCATCTTCCCGCTGGATCGTACCATAACCGATGACTACAATTTCATCCAATATTTCTCCCGCCGACAGTGTAATGTTAAGCTCGTTGGCATCTGTCAGCTCAATTTCCTGTTGGGCATATCCTGTATAGGAAACGACCAGAATATTCGACCCTTCCGGTACAGTCAACAGATAAGACCCGTCGATATCGGTGGCCGTTCCGATCAGTGTACCCTTGACCAGCAAGTTGGCACCAATAAGTGGCTCACCGGTGGTGGCGTCTGTAACCGTACCCTGAATGTCCCTCTGCGCCAGGAGCGTCAGGGAAATCATGGAGACAAACAGCATCAGGGTGATTCTATAAATAGAATGGTGACGATTTACCATAAGTGCAGTTTTTATGCTTTGAAAATTCCCTTAAAACAAGGTCAATATAACATAACGCAAAAGTCGCTATTTTTTTCGGTTTCAGGATAGAATAATGGTCAGTCAAAGGGTCGATAACCTATTACAAACCTATAACATTTAGGTAGGATAGGGATGAGAATTCTCATTAATATTTATTATCTAAATCATTGATTACCAAAAATTTAATATTACTATGCCCTAGTATTGCGTCGCAGATTGTGATATATAACACATTTAGAAACCACAAAGAGGTTATTCCGAAACAGGGGAAATCCTTAACTTGTAGTCAGCTTTTACAATTATTTACTTTCAATTAAAAAACACATAGGAGATGAAAAAAAGTTTATTCCTTTTACCAGCACTGATGTGCTTTTGGATGAACGTACACGCTCAAATAACATCTATAGGTTTGATTGGTGATGC
>JAGQWZ010000402.1 GCA_020436835.1 Saprospiraceae bacterium
TGCCATCAGATGTGCCCTTGCCCGCAAGAATAATACAATCAGGATCATACGTTCCTGATCTGTGCAATCGATCGTCTACTTTCGATGGTTAACCACCGTAAAATTGGGCAGGACTATTTCCGGTCCTTTGAATTTTATATTGGTTAGAAAACGTTGGAGCATAGGCCCATCCAATTCCTGGATGTCGGGAGTGACCTCACATTCATAAAATGTCTGATCCGGTAGAAGTTCAAATCCGATCTCCGGAATTTCTTCCGGCTTACCTGAATTATCAACCAGCTGGGCTGCGACCACGATGCCCTGCTGTCTTATTAATTGTAGTTTCAATTTTTTAGTTTTCATGTTACACCTCCTCCGGTTAAAGTGAATCTCATTCCTGAGCTTCCATCATTTTTAATATCTACAAAATAATCCCAATATGCAGTACTGGCATCACCACAACTATAGGTTGCCGGGCCATTGATAACCAATCTGCCAATTTCACATTGTACCCTTTTACCTCCTCGTTCTGTCCAGAGTATGGACGAACCTTCACCCCGTAGAGGATGGGCCAGCGCCCATTGCAGACCGCGATCACCGGGGCGGGGCCACCAAAAGTTGATCCTGATCGTTGCACCGGGTGCGATATAGAAATTTCCTGTACTCCAAGCCATGTCTAAATATTTGGTGAATGAATTGTTTAAAGACTCAGTGTACACCATGGCAGAATCCGTTACCGGCTTTACATCATTTTCTGCAAGAAAAATACCGGGGACCCGCAATTTCATAAATAGCCGGAAAGATAGTGACTTGAAGCTTTAAAAGTGTTTAAACGGAAGTCTGACTTGAGGAGTGGCAAGTAATGGGCAGGGGAATACATCCTGGGTTTAAGTGGGGAATTCCAAAATAGAACTCTCAAAGGAAATAAATGTGGCAATTCCGATAATAATTCTGATGGGTAAATCTACGGCTTCGGGTGGTGGAGATTATTCGTATATTTAGTAATTACATAGTTTAAAAACTTAACTGATATGCTTGATTTATCTATAAAATCTGGTATTGTGCGAGCCGTAATCCTCCTTTTAGTTATTTATCCTCTAATTTGGGTGCCTGCCCAGATTTCGATCGAGGCTGGCGATATGTTAGGTCTTATTGGAACGAGTCAGCAGGTAGAGGTTAATTTCAGTGAAAATACAGCGATAGATGTTGGTGCTGCCGGTGCGGATCAGCAATGGGATTTGAGTCAGCCTTTGTCCGGAAGCGAGATCTCCACTCAGGAATTCATTCTTCCCGGAGAAACCCCATTTGAAGAAGCATTTCCCTCGGCAAATTTTGCATACAGGATCACCGGTACAACCGATCCTGATTTCGGTGAGGTAGAGATTTATCAGTTTGCCAAGATCGATGAATCAGGATACGCTAATCTCGGAGGAGGGATATCCAGCTCCGCTTCGATGTTCGATACATCATTTGTCAGCTACCGTGCGGTAGATGTGGCACCGCTGCCTCTCGCTTTCGGTACCGAATGGATGTCTTTCGAATCCGATACCTTTTCCGTAGAGAATTTCTCTATGATATCGGTGGATTCGGCAACAAATAGAGTAGATGCCTGGGGTACCGTGACCCTGCCTGGAGGCAGTTTCGATTGCCTGCGCATTCGCAGCGACAATAAGCACATTGAAACTACCTTGATTGGTGGTATGGTCATTATGCAAAACACGGACAATACGATCGAGTACACCTGGGTCTCCAAAGAGCATTTTATCATCGCAGTAGCTGAGAGTCCGGATGGGATAGTGGATCCGGATTTTAACACTGCACAGAGCTTTCAAAGAGTACTGACTGCTCCGACCACGGCAGTATCAGATCGGCCAGGTCTGGCAAGGTCGGTAAATGTTTATCCCAATCCCTTTTCAGAAAATATAAATATTGAAATAAATAGTCCTTTAGCAGAACCGGTAAAATTAGAGTTGGTGAATCAGTTAGGACAGGTGATTAACCGCAAGGAGTTGGGCACATCTCCTTCCGGTTCAACCAGATTTTCCTGGTTCATCAATTCCGGACAACTACATCGGGAAAAAATCTACTTTCTCCGGATCATTGAAAGTAGCCGGGTAAATACGATTAAATTATCCAGAAGTTTTTAATTCGAAAAATAAATTACCA
>JAGQWZ010000403.1 GCA_020436835.1 Saprospiraceae bacterium
GGACCAGATAAAGGGCAATACCGGCAAAAACAATATTGGGAAGCCAGATACCCAGCAAAGGTGGAATTACCTGTCCGCTTGCAAACACAATGGAAAAACGGGATATGAAGACAAATATCGCTCCCAAACCAATGCCCAGGGCCAGATGTATTCCCATACCACCTCTGCTTTTCCGGGAGGCGACCGCCACTCCGATGAAAGTCAAAATAAAGATGGTGACCGGGTCCACTGAACGCCGATACAATTCAATCTTGTATTTAGAAATATTACCAACACCTCTGGTTTCACTCTTTGCAATATGGGCTTTTAGGTCAGTAGTGGTCATCATGGCTTGCTGCTCCTCGTAGTCGATAAAATCCTCCGGATGCAAGTTAATGCTGGTATCAAGTTGACTACCATGGTGCACACTCAGACTTTCCCGTAAGGCCGCAAAAGTGCGGACTTCATAATTGCGCAGACGCCATTCCCCGGATACCGCTATCCACTCGGCAGCATGTGCCTTTATGAGCTTGGTTACGGCGTGCCCATCATATTGCTCTAACCGAATCTGGCTGGCTGTATTGTTTTTTTTCTGATAAGAATTGATGTACACTTTAGTATCAGGCGCCACAAACAGATGGACATTCCGGGTTTTACCCTTGTCCTTATCATGATCCAGATAAGTGTATTCAATGTGGAGCCGTTTTTGATTGGCCAGAGGTATGATGTAATGATTTCCGATCAGGGAACACATGGCAATCATAGTAGCTGCGATCATATAAGGCCGCAATAAGCGACGAAAACTCACCCCTGCATTCAGCATGGCTATGATCTCGGTATTCGCGGCCAGTCGTGAACTAAAAAAAATAACGGCTATCAACGTAAATAGCGGCCATAATAGGCCATTAATAAACAGGATAAAGCCAGGGTAATACTCCAGAAATATCTCTTTGCCAGTGATCGGTTCCTCGATGAACTTTTCCACTTTTGCACTATAGTCGATCACTACGGAGATCAGGGTAAAGATCAGAGTCACAAAAAAGAAAGTCGACAGAAATTTACGGATGATATAGCGGTCAAGTAGCTTCAACATGATCGGAAAGCGGTATTAGTACCAGCAAAGTTAAAGGCTCTTTTAAAGCCTTGCCGATCATTGACCTTTCGTTAACCTTGCGTTGTCAGTCCTTCTCGGAAGTAAAAAACCGATACCCGGCAATAAGGGCCAATCGCGTAAAGGTAGAATCCCAGCTGAGATAGTCTCCGATGATCTTCCGGTCAAAGTAATAGCGCAGTTCGACGCTGAATTTTTTGGTGAATTTCATACCCGCGCCGACGGCAAAGCTGTTTCTAGTAGAGATCTCCAGCTTCTTATCATACGGACGGGTCGGATAAGTAATAGCTGAAGAACCAAAATTCACGGAAAAATTGGATATATACAGCGCATTGAAGAAGAGTTGTCTTTGGTTTTTCAAAAATGAGTAATACCTGAGCCCTGCCGGGAAATCAATGAAGGAATAATTCGCTACGATATTGCCGATATCCTGCTCTTTTTTGACCTCAGAGTGATAATATTGAAAGGTAGGCTCGATCAC
>JAGQWZ010000404.1 GCA_020436835.1 Saprospiraceae bacterium
AAGGACGTACTCATTAAATTCGTATGTTGGGAAATAATAAAATGAGATTGCGTTCCAGAGAGTGATTAAAGAGGGGAGCCAAATAATGTTGAAATTTAAAAATTGGGATCCTGAAGATTCCAATTTCTAAAAAATGCCTTTCATAAAAAAAGTCTGCCATGCAATAGCAGACTTCCAAATTAAGAATTGTCAAAAGTATCTAAATTATCTTTACATCTACTGCATTCAATCCTTTTTTGCCCTGAGTTAGATCGAACTCTACTTGGTCGCCTTCCTTGATCTCATCAATTAAGCCTGAAGAGTGAACGAAATAATCAGTCTGTGAACTGTCCTCCATGATAAACCCAAATCCTTTGGTTACATTGAAGAACTTAACTGTTCCTTTTTTCATGTTAAATACTTTAATTTGGCCACAAAGGTACGTTTAATAATCGTTATTCTACCAAATCATTTCTTTCCCTGGGAACCCTGAACGTTTTTCAATGGTGTCGATTCGACATAATTTGATCCGTTTTGCCTTGATTTGGACTCGGGATCTGAAAAGGACAATCGATCGAAACATACTTCATGGATGTTATTGTAACGGCCCGTAGCCGCAGTGACTCCCCAGAAAACATAGGGGTTGCCACCAAAGATCTTGTTCACCAGGTCAAATGAAGCAGCAATGACCTGATTTCCATCAATCTGTACACTCAAAGTCTGAGATGCCGGATTCCAGTTGACATAAAAGCCATGTCTGTTGCAATCCTCAATATTGGGGAGAACCACCGGTCCGGCCAGGTCATTCCAGTGCCCAACCCTGCCATTTACCATGATGGCAATGTGATCTTCTACCGGATCATTCAGGTGCTCATTCAACCAGGTATCAATCTCAATCCCAACCGAAGGCACCAGTCCGGAGAACCCAATCCCTTCGCCGCGAAAACCAACCCGGTTGGCCCGGGGAGTCATGGCAAAGACCATCCCATCTGCTCCCACGGCATCCTGACAACCGACCATAATGGACAGCCGAATGGAAAAAGGCTCGAGCAAACTGATCGGAGTCTTGTACCAGATTGAACCGGAGGAATAATCGATCTCCTCCGTCAGTCGAAAACACTCCTCCTCGGTAAGATATGTATCACCACTCATGGTAAAATCCTCTACAGTAGGTCTTTGTGCTACCAAGACATAGGAACTAAACAACAATACGGCAAGCAGGAAATTTTTCAGGGCCCACATCATTCCCTTAAGTTATGATAATTCTACCTGGGATGCCAAAAGAACCTCTCAATCAATACCTCTCCTATCACTACGGATCATGAATTCCTTCAGATTAACCTTTAAGTAAAAAAGGTATTTTTAGCAGATGGCAGGTTATCGCACAGAATTTCTAAAAGGCTGGAGTAGCATTGCCACCCGGTTGCCGCTTAAGCGAATGATCGCTTTGACCGGTCAAAAAGTCGTATTGCCAGTCTACCATCTGGTTGCACAAGATAATGTACCTCACGTAAGACACCTCTATCCAATCAAGAGCCCAAAGGCATTTATCGATGATCTTGATTTTCTCTTAAAATATTATCAACCGGTTGACCTGAACCAACTCATTCGGCATTACGACGGAAGTCAGCTTCTTAAAAAACCCAGCTTCCATTTGACTTTTGATGATGGACTGCAGGAGTTTTATTCTGTGGTTGCTCCCATCCTTAAGACCAAAGGTGTACCTGCAACTAATTTTTTAAATAGTGCGTTCATCGACAATAAAGGTCTCTTCTACCGGTATAAGATCAGCCTGATCACAGAACTGTTGCGTACCGAGAAAAACCCGTCAATACTTTCCCAGGTTGAAAGCACTTTGAAAAAGAAAGAATTGAAATTCGACAATCTGAAGGATGGTTTACATAAATTAAAATATAGGGACGAAGCGGCCATTCGGCAAATAACCGACATAATTAACATAGACTTTGATGAATTTCTCAGAACCAGAAGGCCCTATCTTAGCTCCGATCAGGTCAGGGAATTAATTTCACAGGGTTTTACTTTTGGCGCGCATAGTATTGATCATCCCCAATATGATCATTTGACCCTGGAGGAACAAATAGTTCAAACACAAAAATCTGTCTCCATCATCTGTAAATCATTTGATCTAAAATATCGTTGTTTTGCCTTTCCGTTTACTGACTACGGAGTGTCAAAAGCTTTTTTCGATCACTTTTTCCTCGGAACAGAAAAATTGGATCTTTCGTTTGGCAGTGCCGGCCTGAAGGTGGACGCTTATCCCCGGCATCTACAGAGAATACCTATGGAGATGGGAAATATCGCTGGCAGACAAATCCTGCATGGAGAATATCTTTATTATTTATTAAAAAGTCCTTTGGGAAAAAACCGGATCAGAAGAGCATGATTGAGTTGAAAACATACAACCGGTCCACCCTTGAAGAGTTCATTAATTTACCCGAGTTTTCGGCGCTTCCCTTTTTACCGATTTCCTATCACCGCGCCATATCGCACATTCAAAACCCCCGGGCAGACCGAGATGACGTCTTATTGATCCTTGCATATGATCACAGCGAGATGGTGGGGTATCTCGGTGTTTTAGCCGATTGGATCTTTGACGAAAATAACCATCAAAGTAAATGTGGGTGGCTGAGTTGCATGTGGATCAATCCCCTTTCCCGGGGTAAGGGAATTTCTAAAAAGCTGGTCGCCAAAGCCCTGGAAACCTGGAATAAAAAGATACTGGTTACGGAATTTACTGCTCCCGCGAGAGGCCTTTATGACAGCACCGGTGCATTTAAAGACTTGCAGATCAAAGAAGGCGTCCGGCATTATAT
>JAGQWZ010000405.1 GCA_020436835.1 Saprospiraceae bacterium
AAATTCCAAAGATGGTTCTGTTTGTACGCCCGGTCTCGGTAATGTGATCTTTGATTTTGGTGTTTGGGATTTGGTGCCTCCCAATCCACCAATTGAAAAATTCTTCTTTCCTACATTGTTTCCCTTAACTTACCTGGCATAAATTCGTCACGCTAGATTCGTAATTCAAAATTCAATATATGCTTTGGGATGAATTAACCAGCTCTGCCATCGAAGCGTTGGATCGTGATATACCGGTACTGTTGCCTGTGGCTGCTACAGAACAGCATGGTCCCCACCTGCCTTTGGCCACCGACCGGATGATCGGTTGGCATTTTGCGTATCAATTGCACCTGAAAATCCCTGATCAAATACTGATTCTACCTCCCGTAGCAGTGGGATGTTCCAGTCATCATATGGATTTCTCCGGAACGCTGTCTGTAAGTCATGAAGCTTTCGCAGCCTATGTGGAGGAAATCCTTGAATCAGTGATAGCCCATGATTTCAATAACCTCATCATATTTAATAGTCATGGAGGTAACCAGGGTATCGGACAGGTCATTCTGGAGCGATTGGGGCCGGAGGTTGGACAACTTGTACTGGTCACCTGGTGGAAGCTTGCTTTGGAAGCATTGATAAAAATCAACGAAACGGGACCAGGAGGAGTGGGCCATGCCGGAGAATTTGAAACCTCTCTGATGATGTACATTGCACCCCATCTGGTAGATGAGAAAGCAATAGCCAAAGGGGAAAATCAGGAGACCTACGGTTGGGCCACCGCTGATATGCTTCGGGGAGCAAAAGCCGGCTTGTACCGCAGCATGTATGAGATGACACCCAATGGCGTATTTGGAGATCCTACAAAGTCAAATGCCAAAAAAGGCGAACAGATATCCAATTTAGTGGTGCAAAGTCTCAAATTCCTGGTGCTGGATCTATTAAATGGAAATAAAAACTAATGACGCTGGCATTACCAATGATCTATTTTAACAAATACATAAGTAATCAGCACCCGAGATCGCAGGAAGTAGAGCAATAAATTTTCTAACTTAGGCAATCTTTAAAAATAAATCACGATGACAATAAAAGACAACAGCCGAAGAGACTTTGTGAAAAAGACCGGATCTGCCGTTTTGGCTAGCACCGTTGGTTTTAACGTCCTGTCCGCCAAATCATTAGGAAAGGACATCAATAGTGAAACCTTAAAAGTAGGTTTGATTGGTTGTGGAGGTCGAGGCACGGGTGCCGCCTTACAGGCTACCCGGGCAGATGACAATGTAGCTCTTACCATGATGGCTGATATTTTCCAGGATCGACTGGATGAATCTTACAATGCCCTTATGAAGGAAAATCCTTCAAAAATCAAGGTTGAAGAATCAAATAAATTAATTGGTTTTGACGCGTACAAAAAGGTGCTGGAAAGCGATGTGGATGTGGTGATTCTGACTACTCCACCCTCCTTCCGGCCGGGTCACCTGAGAGCGGCTATTGAAGCAGGTAAACATGTATTCTGTGAAAAACCGGTGGCGGTCGATGCTCCGGGTATCCGTCACGTAATGGAAACAGCAAAAATGGCCAAACAAAAAGGATTGGCATTAATGTCCGGATTCTGTTGGAGGCATGACGATCCCAAGAATGCTACTT
The DNA here is from genome assembly GCA_020436835.1 of Saprospiraceae bacterium. Taxonomy (GTDB): domain Bacteria; phylum Bacteroidota; class Bacteroidia; order Chitinophagales; family Saprospiraceae; genus JABDMH01. Next base: position 1,624 of record JAGQWZ010000405.1, read on the forward strand.
ACGATCGCCTGCTGGATGGTGCTATCGGCGACATTCACACCGTCTACAATACCTACAATACTGGCGCTCTGTGGTACCGGGAGCCACAACCGGGCTGGACCAAGCTGGAGACTACTCTAAGAAACTGGCTGTATTATAACTGGCTATCGGGAGATCACATCACAGAGCAGGCCGTACACAGTCTTGATCTGATGGCCTGGGCATTTGGAGATGTACTACCGGTCAGCGCCACCGGCACCGGTGGACGTCAAAGCCGGACCGAAGACAAATTTGGAAATGTGTATGATCATTTTGCCATCGTATTTGATTACCCTGACGGCAAGAAAGGATTTCATTTCAGCCGGCAGCAGAAAAATTGTAGCCGGGCTTATGGCCTGGACATCATCGGTGACAAAGGCCGTTGCAATATCCATGTGTCCAACAATCATGAAATCATGGGTAAAAAGCATTGGAAGTGGGAAGACGAAAAGAAAGAGCGAAACGACATGTATCAAACTGAACATGATGAACTCTTTGCCTCAATCAGAGCCGGCAAGCCATTTAACGACGGTATCAGGATGTCTCACAGTACGATGTTGGCCATTTGGGGGAGGATGGTCGCGTATACCGGCCAAACCATTTCCTGGGATGAAGCGATCAACTCCAATGAGACACTGGGGCCTCCCTTAGAAGATTATAGCTGGAATTTGAATTGGCCAATGAAAGACGTGGCTCAACCGGGTATTACCAAATTCGCTTAAAACCGGAGAGTCATTATGGATAGGAGATCTTTTATGCAGAATTCCGTCCTGGCAGGTCTGGCGGTTTCTGCTTCACCGCTATTTTCGAGCACTTCCCTGGGCAGTAAGCCGCTAGATAAGAAGAGCCTGAAGTTTGGAATGATCAAGGAGGAAATTCCCCTGGTGGACAAGTTTAAGTTGATCAAAGAGCTTGGTTTTGATGGAGTGGAGTTGGATAGTCCCAACGAATTGGACGAACAGGAAATTCTGAAGGCCAGGGATCAGGCTGATATAATAATTCCGGGAGTGGTAAATTCCATTCATTGGAAATCACCACTGTCAGATCCGGACCCCGCAGTACGGAAAATATGTACGGATTCGATGATCGATGCCTTGCATAAATGTAAGATGTACGGTGGGACTACTGTACTTCTGGTGCCCGCCGTGGTAAACAAAGATGTTTCCTATGCAGATGCATGGACTCGCTCCGTAGCAGAGATAAAAAAAATTCTTCCGGAGGCACATAAAACAGGTATCAAGATCGCGATTGAAAATGTCTGGAACAATTTCCTATTGAGTCCCATGGAGGCCGCTCAATATATTGATCAGTTTGACAGTGATCATATTGGTTGGTACATGGATGTCGGAAATATAGTACGATATGGCTGGCCGGAACAATGGATACGAACTTTGGGATCCCGCATTCTCAAAGTGGATATCAAAGAGTACAGTAGAAAGAAACAGCAGGAGGAAGGCATCTGGAAAGGATTCCAGGTGGAGATCGGTGATGGTGATTGTGACTGGGCTTCGGTAAATAAGGCGCTGACTGAAATTGGCTATTCAGGCTGGGGCTCAGCTGAAGTTCAGGGTGGAGACCGGACACGGCTAGAGGAAATTTCCCAACGAATGGATCAGATATATTCTCTATAACCAATATTCGCTAATTAAACACTTGACAGGGGCATTCATTTAATTTTGATTGCCCCTTTTCTTATCTTAATAAAAAAAATAAATGAAAATAGAATCTATTGAAGAACATTATCAAATTAATGAAAAATGGATTCCCGAATTATATCTTCTGCAGGTCGAAATGGTTAAACTGCAGAAATACATCAGTGAAAACCGGCAAAGACTTTTGATCATTTTTGAAGGGAGGGATACCGCAGGTAAAGGTTCGGCTATTTTCCGCTTCACACAATTCTTAAATCCCCGGGAATACCGGGTCATTGCTCTGGGAAAACCGTCGGAAACCCAACGCGGACAATGGTATTTCCAGAGATATCTGAAAGAACTACCCAATGCCGGTGAGATTGTCTTTTTTGACCGGTCATGGTATAATCGGGGCGTTGTGGAGCCGGTAATGGGATTTTGCACAGACCATCAGTATAAACTTTTTATGAAACAGGTCAACCAGGTTGAAAAGATGTTGGTCGATGATGGGATACTGATTGTTAAATTCTGGTTTAGCATTGAATACGATAAACAGGCAGAGCGAATTCAGGAGCGATTGATGAGTCCTCTAAAACGCTGGAAAGTGAGCCCGGTGGATCTGGCAGCCCAGGAAAAATGGGACGAATTCACTCATTATAAACTGGAAATTTTTCAAAAAACCCATACCATGGATAGTCCGTGGATGATCATTAAATCAGATGAAAGAGAAAACGCCCGCATACAAGCTATGCGTTATATTTTATCATTATTTAATTACGATGATAAATCCAATGAACTAATAGCTCCCGATAAAGAAATAATTTTTCCCTTTCACCCATATTAATTATAATAAAATTATTAAATCAACAAGCTAACTGAATCATGTATATAGATCGACGCGCGTTCATTAAGTCTACCAGCCTAGGTATAGGGGCACTTACTCTACCACACACTATTAATTCAGCTTGTAGTCAGCCGGACAAAAAGCTGGGAATTGCTTTAGTTGGATTAGGTAACTATTCCACAAATTTGCTGGCGCCAGCCCTACAGGAAACAGAGCACATGCGATTGGCAGGGATCGTCACCGGAACTCCGGAAAAAGAAAAAATATGGGCAGAGAAATATGGGATCAAACCCGAAAGTATCTACAATTATGAAAATTACGACTCGATAAAAGACAATCCCGATATTGATGTAGTTTATATTGTACTCCCCAACGGTATGCATGCAGAATATACCAT
>JAGQWZ010000406.1 GCA_020436835.1 Saprospiraceae bacterium
ATTCCAAGTGAAAGACAACTGCACTGGCAACAAATGGAATTTTATGCCTTCGTGCATTTTAACATGAATACATTTACCAACATGGAATGGGGAACGGGTGCGGAAGATCCGTCTTTATTCAATCCCACGGAGCTGGACTGTCACCAATGGGCAAAAGTATTTAAAGAAGCCGGGATGAAGGGAGTGATTATTACGGCCAAACATCATGATGGTTTTTGCTTGTGGCCTTCAAAATACACCGATCATTCAGTGAAAAACTCCCCCTGGCGTAATGGTGAAGGAGATGTAATCCAGGAACTTAGGGAAGCATGCGATGAGTACGGACTTAAACTGGGCATCTACTATTCTCCCTGGGACCGGAATCATGCCGACTATGGAACTCCGGAATATCTGGTATATATGCGTCGGCAACTGAAAGAATTATTGACTCAATATGGTGACATATTCGAAGTTTGGTTTGATGGCGCCAATGGTGGAACCGGCTACTACGGAGGCGCAAATGAAGACCGGAGAGTGGATAAACTAAACTACTACGATTGGGAGACCACATATAAACTAATTAGAGAGTGGCAACCGGATGCCGTAATTTTCAGTGATGCCGGACCGGACGTGCGCTGGGTTGGCAATGAAAATGGTCACTCCTACCCTACTATCTGGTCAAATCTCATGCGGGACTCTGTCTACGGTGGTATGCCAACCTATCATACGGACTGGGCGGATGGACAGGAAAATGGCACTCATTGGGTACCTGCAGAAACCAATGTTTCAATAAGACCAGGCTGGTACTATCATCCTTATGAAGACCACAAAGTCAAATCTGTGTCCAAACTCATTGATATCTACTATGAGTCTGTGGGAATGAATACTCCCCTTCTTTTGAATTTTCCCGTTGATACCCGGGGACTGGTGCATGAGACCGATGCCCAACAGGTACAGAAAATGATGACTAAAATCCAGACTGACTTTTCCCATAATCTGGCGCTCAATGCCAGCGTAACAGCAAGCAATGAAAGAGGTGAAAAATACCGGGGAAAAAATGCAATTGATCAAAATATTAGTTCATATTGGACAACAGAAGACAGCATCATCACCTCTTCTTTAGTCCTGAATTTTGATTCCACAATAACGTTTAATCGATTTCTCATCCAGGAATATATTCCCCTCGGTCAACGTATTAAATCTTTTAGTATTGACTATCGAAGCAATGAGAGTTGGAATAGAATCGCGGACGAAACTACCATTGGTTATAAGCGCATTTTACGTTTTCCGGCGGTGACCTCTGATGGCTTAAAAGTGACCTTTAATGATGCCAAAGCCTGCCCGGTGATTTCCAATATCGGAATATACTTTGCTCCCCCCCTGCTTACTCCCCCTCATATTTCCCGGAACAGAAAGGGATTTATTACCATGGCCATCCCTGAACCGGGATTGGAAATATTCTATTCAACAGGTGGTTCCGCACCTTCAGGGCAAAGTGTAAAATATTCGGATCCCTTTAGTTTCCCGGAGGCAGGAATGATCAAAGCAATCGCGATCGATCAGAAAGGAAATCAAAGTGAAGTCAGTCAAATGGATTTTGATATCGCTGCAGTAAAATGGAGGGTAATTAATCGTGACACCAGCACGATAAATGTAATTGACGGTGATGAAAACACCTACTGGACAGCTGGACCTGGTGACTACAATCAGGTTATTGTTGATCTGGGAGAAAATATGGTAATCCGCGGATTTACTTATCTGCCACCTCAAAATCGTTGGTTTTCCGGTATTATTTCGGAGTATGCATTTTTCACCAGTCAGGGAGGTGCGTACCAGCTTGCCCAAAAGGGTGAATTCAGCAACATTAAAAATAGTCCGGTTTGGCAACGCATCGAAATTCCGGAACAAAAATGTCGCTATATTAAATTACGGGCATTAAAGACCATCGATGGGGAGCCACCTGCTTTTGCCGAGGTTGGAGTTTTAACCAACTAGAATAATCTCCGGTGAGGATAATAGATTATTATAAAAGTCTTTCAATCTGCAGCCGCTCTTTGACTCGCGTCTCTACTTTTATTTTTTTGATTTCTATTGTTTTCTCAAGTAGTAGTTGTAGTAGGGAGGATACCAATCCGATGATGCAGATTGAGTGGGAAGAATGGCCGCCACTGCCTCTCAGTTCATCTGAAAAAGATCAACCTGGACTTGCCGGAGCATTTATTGGGAAGCTGGAAGATGCGCTCATCCTGGCAGGCGGAGCTAATTTCCCAGCATTGCCTCCCTGGAAAAATGGTGAGAAAGTTTATCATGATGAAATTTATATCCTGACAAATTCCAGTGATTCTCTGCATTGGAATGTTTCATCCACCCGGCTCCCAAATCCGTCTGCTTATGGCCTTTCAATCACCTTACCCGATGCAATTCTGTGTATTGGAGGGATGAACAACCAGGCTTATCAGAATAATGTATTTAAAATAATCCTCAAACAGGATAGAAAAACAGTTGTCTTTGAAGAGTTACCTTCCCTTCCGGAACCGGTCGCGAATATGTCTGGTGGACTCCTTGGCAATCAGGTCTACGTTGCCGCAAGTAGTGAACAAGGGCAGAGGTACTTTTGGAGATATAATCTTGATACACCTGGCCAAAAATGGGAATCCCTGAAACCCTGGCCGGGACCACCGGTAAGTTATGCCTACGGAGCCGTCCAGCATGATGGAAATAACCTTTGTTTTTACCTGCTAAAAGGGCGATACCCCGGAGAGGATGGAATGGCTTCAAACAATTTGGAAGGTTATGTTTATAATCCACTGTCCGAAAAATGGCAAACCCTAAATTGGAATAACAGTCTAGCTAATGATCTGGGACTCTCAGCGGGAACGGTACTACCCTACGGTGCAAACCATTTGCTTCTTTTCGGTGGTTCAGACGGAGTCGTTCACGAGCTGCTTGAAGAACTGAATATTCGGATTTCCCGACTTTCGGATCCGATCCAGCAAAATAAGCTGGTACTTCAGCTGGATTCTATACAGATTCATCATCCCGGATTTAGTAGTGAAATTTATGCCTTTCATACGATCACCCAGACATTGGTTAAAATGGGTAATTTGCCCGATCCGGTGCAGGTAACCACTACTGCGGTGAAATGGAATGACCAGATCATTATCCCCAGTGGAGAAATCAGACCAGGCATCAGAACTCCGAAGATCAGATCAGGAAAGATCAAACAAAAAGCAAGTTTTGGTTCACTCAATTATCTGGTGCTCACCATTTACTTATCGAGTCTGGTGTTGTTGGGTTTCTATTTTGCTAAAAAGCAGCATTCGACCCTGGATTTCTTCAAAGGAGGACATCGAATTCCCGGTTGGGCGGCAGGAGTCAGTATCTTTGGTACCCAACTAAGTGCCATCACCTTTATGGCAATCCCGGCCAAGACCTTTGCCACTGACTGGACCTATTTCTTTCTGTTAATGACCATTATCATGGTGATGCCATTTATCATCCGTTATTTTCTGCCCTTCTACCGGCGCTTTGATTTAACCACCGCATACGAATATTTAGAATTAAGATTTAATTATCCCACCCGGGCAGCCGGTAGTACTATGTATATACTGATGCAAATCGGTAGACTCGGAATTGTACTTCTCCTGCCTTCCCTCGCACTCTCGGTCGTAAGTGGCATCAACATTTATGCCTGTATCCTATGCATGGGGGTACTAAGTATAATCTACACCGCTTTGGGAGGCATAGAAGCAGTGATCTGGACGGATGTAATGCAGGTAGTTGTCCTGTTGGGTGGCGCCCTTCTCAGCCTGGTCCTGTTATATTACAATCAGAATAGCCCTGATATTGCCAGCACCCTTGGGGAGTTCAATAAACTCAAAATATTTGATTTTAATCTCTCGTTCAGGGACCCCACTATCTGGGTAGTCATCCTGGGAGGGTTCGCCACCAATCTTATTCAGTATGGTAGTGATCAAACGGTAGTGCAACGCTACTTAACCACCAAAAACGAGAAAAGTGCAGCACAAAGCATCAGGATAGGCGCCTGGATGACCCTGCCATCGGCATTGATCTTCTTCACCCTGGGAAGTCTATTATTCTCCTATTACCGGGAAAATCCCCTTCTATTATCTCCGGCCCTTGAAAAGACGGATAATATTTTTCCCTGGTTTATTATGCATGGCCTTCCGAACGGAGTAAGTGGTTTACTGATCGCTGCCATTTTTGCCGCCTCTATGTCCAGCCTGGATAGTAGTATGAACTCCGTCGCTACGGTCGTGACCACCGATTTTTACCGGAGATGGAAACGCAATTTAACCGAAAGGCAATCTCTACGGGCAGCCCGCTGGATTACATCCATGACCGGTCTCATCGGTACTTTTCTGGCGCTGAGTATGGCTCAATGGGGCATTTCATCCCTGTGGGATCAATTTAACCTGGTTGTCGGACTCTTTGCCGGTGGTTTGGGAGGGATCTTCCTGTTAGGCATTTTCACGAGCAGAACCACTGGTACCGGAGCACTAACCGGTCTGGTTGTGAGTGGTCTGACGCAGTACTTTATAAAGGAATATACGCAGGTCCATCTCTTGCTCTATGCTTTTACCGGCATGGCAGTTGCCATCGCTGTGGGTTATTTTACTAGTTTTCTGACCACAAGAACAGATCATGATTCTTTGCGGTACACTTACTCATACATCAAGAATAATCAATGAATAAATTATCAGGTATAATTGCAGCTCCGTTTACTCCTTTCCAGAACGATAATCAACTGGACTTAGCCCAGATCGGAAAGATCGCAGAGCTCTTAACAAAAAACCAGGTCACCGGAGCTTTCATAGGCGGAACCACTGGAGAAGCTTCATCACTGACCCACCAGGAGAAAATCAAGTTGTTTGAAGAATGGGCAAAAGTCAAGGGTGATAATCTACAGGTTATTGCCATGCTGGGTGGTACTTGTGTTGAAGAGATGCAGGAACTAGCCCGGGTAGCGCAACAAAACCAGCTGAATGGAATTTCTATTTTAGCCCCTTATTATTTTAAACCGGATTTAGATCAATTAATTTCCACTTGTGCCCAGGTGGCAAACAGCGTTCCGGGGCTTCCATTCTATTATTATCATATTCCGTCTCTCACGGGTGCGTATTTTGCCATGCGTAAATTCTTGCAGAAAGGGGAAAAGCAGATTGAGAATCTGGCAGGAATAAAGTTCACCCATAGCGATCTTATGGATTTTAGTCTTTGTAAAATGTACTGCGAGGGAAAATATACCATGCTCTGGGGAACGGACGAGGCTTTATTATCCGGCTTAGTAGCTGGTGCGGATGGAGCGGTGGGCAGTACTTATAATTACGCCATGCCCTTATATCATGAATTAATAAAAAATTATCGCCTGGAAAATATCCCGGAGGCAAAAGCTTTACAACAACTATCCGTCAAAATGGTAGAAATACTGGTGAAGTATGGTGGAAATGCAGCCGGCAAAGGATTTATGAAACTCATTGGGCTGGATTGCGGTCATGCCCGATTACCACTAAAATCGCTTTCAGAAAATGAACTGGAATCCATGCGGGAAGATTTAGATCAAATTAATTTCTTCGATTTTTGTAGTAAAACATAACCTATTAATTCCGTCGACTTCCATATTCTATGATACAATTTGCTCCAATGAAAAATTCTGCCAGGGTAATGCATTCGATTTCTTTATTGTTTTTACTGTTGCTGTTAAATGGCTGTGGAATACCAGCGTCGACTGAGACATCAACGGACCCCTGGAGTACGATGGATTCAATTCTGGAGCAAATTTCAAGACCGGCATTTCCCGACCAGGTTTATTTCGTACAGGATTTTGGAGCAACCACGGATGGCAAGGAAGACGCTCGAAAAGCATTCACGGAGGCGATAAAGAAATGTTCGAGTGAAGGAGGGGGAACCGTTGTTGCGCCAGCTGGAGACTACTTAATCAATGGCAGTATCTATCTTGAAAGTAACGTTAACCTGCGGCTGGAGGAAGGTGCATATCTGAGATTCAGTGTCGATCCAGCGCATTATCTGCCCGTGGTGCATACCCGGTGGGAAGGAATAGAACTGATGAATTACTCACCCTTAATTTATGCATTTGAAGAGGAAAATATAGCTATCACCGGTCACGGCACCATTGATGGTCAGGCTTCTGAAAAGAATTGGTGGCCCTGGAAAGGGCTGGCCGACTACGGCTGGAAGCCCGGTATGCCTTTACAAGAGAGTGAAGAAAGTAAATACCGGCTTATCCGGTTGAATGAAGACCGAGCACCCGTTGATGAACGGATCTTCGGATCCGGAACTTATTTGCGTCCCAATTTAATTCAGCCAAATCGATGTACGAATATATTGATCGAGGGAATTACCATTAAGAATTCTCCGATGTGGGTAATCCATCCTCTACTCTGTGAAAATGTCATCATTCAAGATGTAAAAGTGATCAGCCATGGACCTAACAGTGATGGTTGTGATCCGGAGTCCTGTAAAAATGTGCTGATCGATGGTTGCTATTTTGATACCGGGGATGACTGTATTGCTTTAAAGTCGGGTCGTAATCAGGATGGACGCGAAATCAATCGACCCATTGAAAATGTCGTTATCCGAAATTGTCAAATGAAAGACGGCCATGGTGGAGTGGTGATTGGGAGTGAAGTATCCGGTGGAGCGAGAAATATATTTGCCACCGACTGCCAAATGGATAGTCCAAACCTGGAGAGGGCGATTCGAATTAAGACCAACAAAGTGAGAGGTGGGACATTGGAAAATCTTTTTTTCCGTAATCTGAAAGTGGGTCAGGTCTCCGAAGCAGTGGTAAAAATTAACGCCAACTATACGATTGATACGAAAACAGAACTCGAATTTATTCCCGTAATCAGAAATATATATATCGATCAAATTAATTCCTCAAAAAGTAAATATGGAATATTAATTGATGGCTACGATGCCACTCACCCCGTTAATAACGTTCATATTACTAATTGCCGCTTTGAAGGTGTAGGTGAAGGGAATCTCATCGAAAATGTAAGCGATCTGACCACATCAGACATTGTTATCAATGGCGTAAATTGGTCGTGGAACAATTAAAACTGAGTTTTATCCCTGAGAGAAGTTGTGGACGAAGAGCTCACTGTATGCCTTCTTTCTTCGAGAAAGACTGTATTTGATACTATGCGCCTCCCTCTCAGTCTTTTAGAACTATCGAGCTTTCCTCTCTTTCAGAAAGATCGTAAAAAGGGAGGACAATTCCGATGTTAATTACACAGTAAAGTAGGACACTGATTATCAAATCAAAAAACCTGCAAGTGATGAGAAGAAAGATGGCAATTATCGGACTCCTAATTAAAATAGCCGGAATGGGCACCACATCAGCATTTGCAGTAAATGTAAATGACCATAAAAGCATCAAAAGGAATGATCAGGCACTTACTTGCGATGACCAGTACAGGACATTACAATGGGAAGAATTCTATACCGTCTTTTACACTCGATAGTGCCTGAACCTCGAATTAAAAAATTACACATCAGAGCAGATTTCTTCCCTGCTTCAAACTCTGATAAAGTGACAGAAAAAGTACGCCTGCCATCCAGAAATAACCCAAGAATTTTCCCGCGATCTGCCAATCATTACCGTTTCCCGATTCCTGGACCAAACTTATGTTCAACAGGGGATCATCCAGGGTGGCCACCGCCATTTTGATCGAACCATCCGTTGATGTCCATTGATGAATATTTTGCATATCATCGTACAGATTAAATAGCAATGTATTTTTGATTTGCACTGCCGATAAATCATCAATTGCATAGGCTAAATTTACTTTCAGGTTATGTATATCCTGTCCATCGCCAAAATTCAAATTATCAGGTTGAATATTAGAATCAGCAATCATAAGTTTGAAATTGTTTCGAAT
>JAGQWZ010000407.1 GCA_020436835.1 Saprospiraceae bacterium
AATAGCTTCATCAGACTCAGCTCCCTGGGCCTGAGCCTCCCTACTTAAATCGAGCGTGTTTTCATTAAATTGTGGATAAAATGGCATCCATCCCATCCTTACCGACCGGAAAATACTGTCGGCAGTATGACGGCGTGTCCATTTATTGTCCGGCACGGTGTTGTATTTAGAAAACTGGCCATCGTAACGATACTGGCAGGTATTAATATAATGCCAGATAGGGGCTTGTTGCAGACGAGTGGCATTTACCCAATCCTTCGCAAAGGCAATTGTACCCCAGCTATCCACTGGTGCCAGTTTTTCCTGACCCACATAGTGGTTCATACCTCCGCCGTTTTTACCGACACACCCTGTTAGCATTAAAGTCATGATAGCAGAACGGTACATCAGGTTGGCATGATACCAGTGATTTATCCCTGCACCCACAATGACCATACATTTTCCTCCGGTAATCTCAGCAGTATTAGCCCACTCACGGGCAAACTGTAGTACAGTTTTTGCATCGACACCTGTAAAAATCTCTTGCCAGGCAGGTGTATAGGCAGCATTCCGGTCTGAATAGTCAGCGGGATAATCTCCAGGTAATCCCCGACCTACTCCATATTGACCCATCGTGAGATCGTAGACCGTTGTGACCGGAATACGACCTTCCGACGTCTCAAGGTACTTCACAGGTATGCCCCGATGGCAATGCTGTGCAAGGCCAAATTCAGTATATTGAACCTGAAGAATCTCGTCATGGTTCTGTATGAAAGTCAAGAGGGGATTATAGGAATTGTTGGTTTCGCTATCCTCGAGTTTCAGATTCCAGAAGCCACCTTTTTTATCCCATCGAAAGCCGGAACTACCCTTTGGCACAACCAATGTATTAGTATCTTCATCGAAATTGAGAAACTTCCAATCTCCATTTTCAATATTATCAAACTGTTTTACTTCATTTGCACGTATCAATCTACCTGGTAACCAGGTTTCTCCATTTTTCACAAGTTTTACGAGGAATGGACTGTCTGTATATTGTTTGACATATTGAAGAAAGTCAGCCGTCTGTTTTTCATAATGCCATTCTTTCAGGACGATATGAGTAACCGCCATCCAAAAGGCGCCATCACTTCCCGCGTGGAGTGGTACCCATTGATCAGCATACTTACAAACCTGGCTAAAATCCGGAGCGAAGACAACTGTCTTGGTTCCATTATGTCGCGATTCGGCAAAGAAATGGCAATCTGGTGTGCGTGTCATATTCAGGCAGGCTCCCATGTCCGCAATCATTTTTGCATTGTACCAGTCAGCACTTTCACAGACATCCGTCTGCTCACCCCAAATCTCTGGAAAGGCAGTGGGGAGGTCACAGTACCAATCATAAAAACTTAGATTTACGCCGCCAAAGAGTTGGAGGAAACGGCCACCGGCAGCGTAGCTCAGCATAGACATTGCCGGAATTGGCGAAAAACCTATCACGCGGTCCGGACCATATTTCTTTGCAGTGTACAGGTTTGCTACCGCCATTACTTCCAGAACTGTATCCCAACTCGCTCTTCGAAATCCCCCCTTACCCCGCGCTTTCTGATACCTCTTCCGGGCTTCCTTATTTTCTTGCAGGTTCTCCCAAGCTTTCATAGGATCTCCGCCGGTCCTATTCTTCTCGGCAGAAAATGCATCAATAAGAGCTGACCGAATCAATGGATATTTTATTCGCAAGGGACTGTATAAATACCAGGAGTACGAAATACCACGCTGGCATCCTCTGGGTTCATATGGCGGCAAAGAACCTTCAAGAAGCGGATAGTCCAATTGCTGCGTTTCCCATACTACAATTCCATCTTTGACGTGGATCTGCCACGAACAACCACCAGTGCAGTTTACACCATGGGTGCTGCGAACTATTCGATCGTGTTGAAATCGATTGCGATAGAATTCTTCCCATTTACGGGTTTGGGGAGATATGATATCTTGTATCCAACTCATATAAATCAAATTTTAATTCAATGACTTGATCTGCCTTTTATAGATTCCGTGGTTTACACTTCTAATTTTTCTACTGTACCATAACCCTGAATAGATTGCAAAGAGGCCAATGGCTCCGAGCAATCCATATATGAAGAAACCCGACCCAGGCGACCCACCATCAGCTGATAGGGCAATATTCCCGTCCGAACTCTGCAAAAAAGCCAACAGATCATGTATTTCTTCCGTGTTTAGAGGTGATTGTTTAAAGGCTTCTGCCATGACCGGGAATGGTGGATTCTCAAGAATAGCTCTTACACCTTGTTCACCGAGAGTATAGAAAGAGCCGGATAAATCCTTAGCATAACTATTTTCGTTGAAAAAAGTATGAGTCAACCCGTTGTGACAGGCTATGCAAGGTGTTCCTCTG
>JAGQWZ010000408.1 GCA_020436835.1 Saprospiraceae bacterium
AATCACTTTTTTCAGACTAATCCAAATTTCAAACAGAATTTATTTTTGTTCCGGAACTGACACCCGAAGTAGAAATGGGCAAATGGAGATTTCTTGCCCTTATAATATGGCAGATAGGGAGATCAAAGCAATGGAAGTATGGGTATAAAGATATTTACAGTGCATCAAGACCGATGCAAGTTTATGGGCAGGTTGAGTTATAGGACGGCTAGGATGACAGATGCAGGAGAATGTACCAGCTCATCATGCGCTATCGCTGGCAGACTTGCTCGAATTTTGAGTTGCGTTCAGTTTTCTACGGTATTTACTATCAAAAAGGTGAAAATAAAGATCGAGGTGTTTCTTCATGGCGATCTGAAATTCATCGGCGCTTCCGTTCTTGAGAATTCCAACCAGGTCTTTATGGGTAGGTCTTTTGGTATTGCCGGATATTTTGCGGTAGTCATCGAGGATCTCTGAGTAATGTTCTTTTACATATGTAAAAACGGGATTGAATATCTGGTGCAACTGAATGATTACATTATTCTTCGTGATCTCATAAAGTTTACGGTGAAAATTTGATTCTTCCTCCACGGATAACAGATTATCACTGAGCACACTCTCCCGGTTTACGATCTCTTCCAGCTCGGCAATCTCGCGATCGGTCTTGTTTACAAAAATGGAATTGCACATTCCGATCTCGATGATAATGCGCAGGTTAAGGATATCCAGCAGGTCTCCTTTACTCATCAGGCGGGGATCCATGACGCGCCTCATCCCATTGAGGATGTTCGGTTCTGCGAGAGTCATGCCTTTTTTAGTCCGGGACTGGATCAGGCCCATCATACGCAATCTGCTCAGGGCTTCCCGTAATACGCTACGGGCAACTCCGAGTGCTTCAGCGAGTTCTTTTTCATTAGGTAGTGAATCACCAGGCATGAAATTGCTTTCCTTGATGTAGTTGAGCAATTTTTCTTCGACTTTGTCAACCAGGGTGGTTGTTTGGTCGGTAATTTTCAGACTGTCCGAAACCATCTATTCATATGTACTTCTGGTCAAGAAAACCATCCCACGTATTGGTGCAGATGTAATGTAATGCATCTATTTACTGATAAAATATATCTGGATCAAAATTTATTGTCCTACAAATATAGCAAATCAGACGAAATGAGTATTAGTGAGTGGGCACCCGTTATGCTTTGATCAAGGCAAAGGGCCACTCTTTCCATTAAATTTAGCTCTTACAAGTTAGGGAATTTAATATAGAACACTGCTGTGCAATTCAATGGACAAAGCTGACGCAACCTGATGGGCTTTCTTTTATACCATTGGATAAATAATCTTTTCTGGGGAGGAGCCGGCATTCACCATCTAGGAGTGGTTGTATCGTTGGAGCATTGAGCAGGTAAAGGCAATATCCACAAGAAAATAGGTTGGTTGGGAAATTCTTGCGTCATTGAAGAGATCTGCAAAACAAAAGCCCTAAAACGGAGAAAGCCGTCCCCTTGCGGAAACGGCTTTCATAAAAATTGGCGGCGACCTACTCTCCCAGGTTTGACCTAGTACCATCAGCGCTGAGGGGCTTAACTTCTCTGTTCGGAATGGGAAGAGG
>JAGQWZ010000046.1 GCA_020436835.1 Saprospiraceae bacterium
AAAACCGAAATTCCCATCGACTGCCCCTCCTATTAATTCAAAGGGATTATATTAAGATCCGTTCTATTGACAGTTCTCCAGGGTCTGATCCAAAGCCATACCGATAAACATGGGGTAAGACCAGCTTTTATATCTGCCCCAAATTTCTCCTTCAATCCGAGGGTAAATTTCACTTTTGATTTTGGAGACAAGCGGACGGGCAGCGGATCCGATATTCCTGACCGCGATTGCTGCCTGTAGTAAAGCAGGTTCATTCTGGACTTGCAAGGCCTCTTCTAATACAGACACAAAATTCCAATCCCCTAACTTATTTATCAAGATCTGGGCGGCAAGGACCCGGTTGGGAAGGGAACTATCTTTGACAGCCTCGACCAGGAAGGATCGCCAGGGAGGCAGATCTCCTTCAAATGCATCCAACGCTACTAACGCCCAATACCTCACCGCGGGATCGGAGTGATCCAGGTAAGGTTTTAACTGATCAGGATTCCGGACTTTACCCACTTGATCCGCTGATTTCAAAGCCGAAGCAATATCCAGTTCGTTCCGGACAACATCATAGACCGATAGCGCCTGAGCCCGGCGCATCATATCTGCTTCATTCATGAGCCCGGAATCAAATGAAGTCAACATGTGATCAAACAAAAGACGCCTCAAGCTGTCTCTTCTCCCGGTATAGTCTTTTACTTCTGCCAGATTAATTAATTCCTGCGGGTCATTGTTCAAATCATATAATTCTTCCACCGGCTTTCTCTGAAACATTTTCAAAGTTTCTGCCGGCAACGAATTTTCTCTTTTTAATTTTCTCAGTTCGACAAATGATCGCTTGTCCCGGTTGAAAATAATTGCGTCCTGAATGTAGGCGTTCTGAGGCATGAAATGTCTTATAAATAGAAAGCGGCCGTCAAAGACAGAACGGCTCATATCGTAAACATCATCCGCCCGGTCGCGATATCCAAATATTAAAGCATTGGTAGGAGACCCATCGACCAAAAAATTCCTTCCCTGCATTTTTTCGGGAGTATTTGTTCCGGCTATCGCCAAAACAGTGGGAGCAAAATCCACAAAACCTATTAGATCATCAATTCCTTTCTTATTCGAACGAGGAGCCATTGAACGAAATTTCTCCGGGAAATAGATAACCAAGGGCACGCGTAATCCGGTATCGTATAACCAACGTTTATACCGGGGCAATCCAAAACCATGATCAGAAAAGATAAAAATGATCGTTTCTTCACTTAGTCCATCCTCGTCCAGTTGTGCTATCAATTTGCCGACTTCCTGATCAAATACCGAGATTAGATCATATTGATGCGCCATAATGCGCCGGAATTCCTCGGTATCCGGATAATATGGAGGCAAAGGAACCGAGGAAGGCTCATGCTTCTTTTCCAGATTTTGTGTATCGGCAGGATCGTCCCGGTTAGCATGACCTTCATGGGTTATTCCAAAATTAAAAACACTAAAAAATGGCTGCCCATCGGTCCGGTTTCTCCAATGTGCCTTATTTCCCAGATCATTCCATCGTCCTTCTGCACTGAAATTGTAATCAGTCTTGGCATTGTTGGAAGTAAAATAGCCATCCGCTGCAAGCATTTCCGGGAGAATCCTGAGATCTTCCGGGACCGGGATCTCCGATCGAAGATTTTGAGTACCGAGGCTAGTGGCATACATTCCGGTAATTAAGGTTGACCGGGCGGGAGCGCAAATTGGCGCATTGGAAAACACCTGATCGAACCGGTATCCTTTTTTGGCAAGCCGGTCAATATTGGGTGTATATGCCACAGGATCACCATAACACCCCCAAACAGGACTTACGTCTTCACAGGTAATCCACAGAATATTCGGACGGGATTGACCCCTCACAAAATCTACTCCCAATATAAGCAGGCAGATCCCCACCCAAACTATCCGGGAAAGCATAATCAATCTTTTCAATTCTTTACCTATTCTTACATCATGGGCTTGTCCCGGAAGATCAGATCAGCAGGAATAATTTGACGCGGCAGATCAGGACCTTCCATCTCAATACTTAAATATTCGTCCGCATATAAATCATAAAACGGTACAAACATTTTATGCAGGCCCTCCGAAAGATCGATCTCTCCCGTCATGACCGGAGGACGTCTTCCCTTCGATCCATCAATGACCAGCTGATCGTCAAGAAACAGTTGAGCTCTGTCATCCTGCACCATGTAGAAAGTATATTTTCCTGCAGTATTAATCTTCAAATATCCTTCATGCAATACCATGACATTGTTTTCCTCATCCACAATATCATTCACAGCAAATACATAGCTGATGCCTTTTGAGAAGGGTTTACCTAAAGACTTGATATCGAATGCGGTCTCAATATCTTTGAAGTAGGTCCAATACATACCATTGACGGCAGTATCTACCGCATGGACCGACCGCACTGCCGGAAGACCTTCCCTCACCAGATCTCCGGACGCATTCGTATCGATAACCTTTGCCTTAATTACTGTACTTTGACTGAGATAAAACGGATTAGAATAAGCTGAAGCATTGACCGAGGGTTCGCTACCATCCAAAGTATAGTAAATGGTGCCCCGGTCAGCGTAGTTAACCATCTCCACCAGCGTCGAATCACCCTTCAGGAACACTTCCTTATCCTCCAGGATATCCATTTCCAGACTATCAACATCCTTGCCTGGCACCTCTATTATGAAATACAGCAAATCCAATATCTGTGCCCTGGACATCGTATTTAATAGTCCGGGAGGCATTTCTGACACCGTAGCATCACGGCTACTCTCAATGTCATCCTTATCTATTTCAATTTGGTTTGCCGGATCAAATCCGATCTGTAGATGTACCGTTTTTCGGTCCTCCTCAATCGGCCGGCCGATTTTAGTCGTACCATCTTTCAATTTATACTCCATACCCTGGTAGCGGCTATTGATCACTTCCGAAGGGTTGAGAATATTTTTAAGTAATTCTTCCACCGCAAAACTATTACCGGCGGTGGTGAGATCAGGTCCGAAATTACCTCCTTTATTGATCATATAGTGGCAATCATAACATTGCCCTTTGGCAAACATTTTCTGACCACGATTAAAATCACGCAAATTTTTTGACCGGGGTGAGGCAACCAATTCGAGATTATATTGAAGATCTTCAAATTGCCAAAACGTGTTCGCGCTGTTATCAAATAGAGCCGTATAGCTCGCCTTAGGTTTTGGTTTCACCGGACCTTCGTAACCAGGGGTAATTGGCCCTGGGGTACCGGCGGCCATTAGACGCTTCTCAGACGGAGTCAGGTGCTTGTCAAAGTCGTCTTCAATAACGGTCAGGAAGTATTTGAACAGCGAACCTCCGTTGAAGTTATCTTTAGCAAATTGAATCCAATGCCGGTAAGCTAATCTCTGAGCAATAGTCCATCCCCGGGGTACCTGACGCAACACCTCCAGGTAGTGAATAAACTGCAATTGTTCTTTGGTTGTTTCCAGAAGATCAAATGTCTTCGCAATAAAATCCTGAGGATCGTTCTGATACGGTGATAAATAAGCCAGCAAGCGACTTAGTTCCTTATTAATCACATCATTATCCGAAGGATAAAAAGGTAGCAATTTTTCATAAAGATCACGCGCTTGGTTTACCGGTATTTTCCGTGCCCGGAGGAAGGCGAGACCATAAAGTCTTAATAAACCCAACTTTCCTTCATCAGAACTCTGAGCATAGTCGATGCCTTTCAACTGATTAAAAATGAGCTCCTGGTAGGTATCCGTACTGTCACTGCGAATAAGAGCTGTCAACATAGCTACTCTACCATCCGGTGAGGATTCCTCCTGCAAGTTCGAAATCCATAATCCGGGATCATTTCTTTCGAGGATGACCCGGGAAGCATTGCGGATAAAACGATCAGAATGACTGATATTTGACAGCGCTATTTGTAAGCCACTGGAATCCTCAGCAAAATGAAACTGCTCGATCTGATGTCTTAAATCCCTTAAATCGGAGAACTCTTCCTGCATACTTTCTGATTTACCATCATTCTCACCTTTATACCTGATTCGAAAGAGCCCGGTATCTGTTCCATTACCTCCGGTAGTAAAATACAATGAACCGTCATCTCCGACCACCATGTCAGTAATATTCAAAGGTTGACCAGTGACAAAGATCTCGTATTCGCCGGTGTAGGAGGATCCCTGGGGAGTCAGAGCGACCCGGTAGATTTTTCCATAGGACCAATCTCCAACGAATAGGGATTTCTGATATTCCGCAGGAAAATTTGTTCCAGTGCCGAAGCAGGTAGCAGTTGGTGAACCCCGGCCAAAATCGACCACACTGGGCCAAATGTCCGGAAAATAGTCAAACCTCTTGGCCACCCCTGGTCGCCAGGCGTAATCACCTCCGGAGACCAAATGATTGACCCGGGTCGGCCGGTACCAGGGTAGATTAAAATCCCACTCCATGTCCGAATCAAAAGTAAAAAGCTCTCCTTCGGGACTGAAGCACATATCATAAGGGTTACGCAACCCATAGGCAAAGAACTCCCACTCTTCTCCCATGGAATCCGTTCGCATTACAAACCCACCGGGAGGGACCTGATCCCTGCCATACAGCAGAGGAAGAGGACTGAGATGATCGGTTTTCCAGGTACGATTGACAAAAGTGACCGAGCTGTCCAGGGGTGGGTAATTCACATTTCCGGTCAGAAAATATATCTTCCCTTCAGGACCCACAGCCAGAGTATGCCCACTATGATCTCCATTTTTTTCAAATTCCTTCATCAGGACCGGTTCTCCATAATTTCCCTGTCCGTCAAGATCCTTCAGACGATAAATACCGCGTATGGTGTCAGCAGTTTGTCCCATCATATAAAGATTTCCATATGCACAGAGTAATCCCTGGCAATCATATACGCCCACATCCAGTGAGTCAATCTCCAGGGAATCGGTCCCTCCGGATAGATCAAATCGTAACAAAACTCCTCTACGGGGCGACACCAATAGCCTTCCTAGCGGATCTTTGGTTATGGATAACCATTCACCGTCCCCCCTTTTCACCGTTTCCACCTGAAAGCCGGAATCTCTTGCTACCAGATGATCAGCCAGCGGATAAGCATTTTCGTCTATCTGATTCCCAGGGGTGCATTGCCAGATCAAAAAAGTAGACAAACCAAAAAGCATGGCTGCTATAAAAATGGATTTATTCATTAAAATTAATTGTGTCGATTAAGAGGTCTTTCTCAAACTTTTCCAGGGCTGTTTATCTGCTACCTCCTCCACCTCATAGCCGGTAGCCCCTACCGCCGGTCCCAATATTGCCAACACTTCGGCGTTTTCATTTCCGATATTAAACGAAGCATGGACTACTTCCGCTCCGATAAAAGCAGCATCTCCCGGTTCCAGAATTTTCATTTCTTCGTTTACCCACTGCTCTATTTTCCCTTTAAGCACATAAATGACTTCTTCCTGCTGTGGATGACGGTGAAAATTATGCCCTTTCCCGGGCTTCAAATCAACATGGAGGGTAACGATATCTCTGGCGTGATTCACTTCCGGGCCACTCACCGTTGCAATTGTGCCCCAATCCAAAGTATCCCGCTCCAGCTTATCTCCTTTTAAAAACATGATTCTTTACTTAAATAATGTAAAATATGTTGGCCGTTGTCGTTTCTGATAAAACTGAACTGATGTATCATTTATCAACCTGCTTTCGCGAAATCTGACAAAAAGCTTCAACTTGCTTTCTTATTGCAATTTCAGTTGGCAGTCTTTCCATGCTACTAGCTCCATAAAAGCCTGCCACTTCCGGACTCCGGCTTAACACATAGGCAGCATCTTCCGGCATAGCAATAGGTCCTCCATGACACAAGATAATAGCATCTTTTCTAATTCTTCGAACTACCTCGACCATTTGATTAATCAACTCCACACTATCGTCCAGGGATTTAGCGGTATGAGCTCCGATACTTCCGGAGGTCGTCAGGCCCATGTGACAGACAATAATATCCGCTCCAGCCTTCGTCATCATTTCGGCCTCATCCGTATTAAATACGTAGGGTGTGGTCAAGAGATCCAATTTTGCTGCTCTTTCAATCATTTCCACCTCCAATTGATAACTCATGCCGGTCTCTTCCAGGTTTTCCCTGAATAGCCCGTCAATCAAACCCACAGTGGGAAAATTCTGAACCCCGGCAAAACCCTGGTCTTTCAATTGAAGCAAAAAACGATCGATGATGATGAAGGGATCAGTTGCATTGACTCCAGCCAGAACCGGTGTATTTTTGACTACAGGTAGTACCTCTCTCCCCATATCGACCACAATCTCATTGGCATTCCCATAAGCAAGGATGCCGGCAAGGGAGCCACGGCCGGCCATCCGGTATCTTCCTGAATTATAGATGATGATCAGATCAATACCACCTGCTTCTTCACACTTAGCAGAGATTCCCGTTCCCGCTCCTCCTCCAATAATGGGTATTCCAGCTTTGATTTTTTCACGCAGTTTCGCTATTATTTTCTCCTTCGACATTTTCTAATTCGATTTTCCGGATCTTCTTGAATTTAATTCAGGAATTAATTTTTTTAAACTCTTCCACCACAGCCCGTGTAAAACCGGGATCGTTTATAGAGAAAGGCAAAGAGATAATCCTCCGGTCAGAAGTTATCTCAAGTTCATTCCGTAAGGTTTCAAACAAAGCCCGGTCAGCTTCCGGATCATAAAATGGTTGGCCTTCCACAGATAGCGCAGAAACTCCCTTCTCCGGAATGAACAACCGGACAGGACCCTCGCTCCGGTTCAGTTTACGGGCAATCCATCTGGCCATCAATTCATTTTCAGCGGCAGTAGTACGCATTAAGGTTACCTGCGGGTTATGCCTATAGAGAAGCCGGTCCCGGTATTTTTCCGGGACGGTCTCGATACCGCCAAAATTGACCATATCCAAAGCTCCCAATGATAAAAAATAGGGTATTTTGCTTTTCAGGATCACATCCATTCGTGATTCTCCGGCACTCATAATTCCTCCCATGTGAAGATCACAGATTTCTGTCGTGGTCATATCAATGACATGATTGATTAACCCAGAATCAATCAATTTCTCCATGGATTGACCTCCCGTACCGGTCGCATGGAAAATGAGGATCTCAAAATCGTTCTCTAATGCATCCTTTATTTGATTCACCCCCTGGGTCGTGACACCAAACATGGTCATGCCCAGAAGGGGCTTGTTGGATTGAAAGGGCTCTATCTCCCGGGTAACCATCCCCAACATAGCATTTGCCGCATTGCTAAGTATGGTATACGAGATCTGATTGATGCCGGCAATATCCGTGATTGAGTATACCATCATGATATCGCTGGCACCGATGTATGGTGCTACCTGTCCGGAGGCCACCGTGCTCACCATTATCTTCGGAACACCGACAGGTAAGGCTCGGAGTCCGGAGCAAATCAGTGCAGTTCCTCCTGATCCACCCAGTCCAACAACGCCGTAGGGACGTTTCCCCTTCATAAACTCTTGCAACGCTTCCGACATGCAGGCGATGGCGTCTCCCCTACCTCCATTGTTATCCAGGAAATCCTTCCTGGTAGGATGATGACTAGCAATTTCGGCGGAGGTAATGTCGACTTTCCGGTCATGATGGTGGGTAGAGACATCAACCATAGCGACCGGGATTCTGGCTTTGGCCAAAATCGAGTATACAAAATGTAACTCATCCCATTTTGTATCATAGGTGCCGATCACCCAGGTTTTGTGCTGCATACGATTAATGTGATGTCTCCGAAAGAATCCGACAGTGATGGAATCCCGGTAAATATACTGAATGGAATGGGAAGAACAAACGACGCTTTATTCTGTTACCCGGGGAATATATGCCAGTACCAATCTCTCTGCAAAATACCGCATAAGGATCCGGTCTCCTGCTAAACAGTCCGTCTGATCAATTACCTTGAACTGTCCACAAGTGGCGATAGATCAGAATACGCTGAAGGTAATGCACAATATGCCTGCCAGCCCCGGAAGAAAATAGAGCGTTGCACGCCGTCAACATTACATTGATAACACTTGAATTTATGTCTCTCTTGATGTGACCATCAACTCAGCAAATGGACTATATTTGCTGCCGGAAACGCATCGAGGTGGCTCACTGAGCAAAAACCCAATGTATTTCTTCTTTGATTATCGGATTTGATCCAAGATGAATAGCAAAATTTAATTAGGTTATGTGTGGAATCGTCTGTGCTTTCGATCTGAAACAGAAAGCTGAAGATTTAAGACCCCAGATTTTGGAGATGGCAAAGTGCATTCGTCACCGCGGACCGGACTGGAGTGGTGTTTTTGACAACGAGAAAGCGATCATTGCGCATGAGCGCCTGGCGATTGTAGATCCGGTTTCGGGAAAACAGCCCCTTTTCAATGAAAGAGGTAATTTGGTATTGGCTGCCAACGGGGAGATTTATAATCACCGTCAATTGCGGAAACAGCTTGATGATAAGTACACCTTCCAGACCGAAAGTGATTGTGAAGTTATCCTGGCACTTTATCAGGAAAAAGGAGTCGATTTTCTGGATGAAATGAATGGCATCTTTGCCTTTGCCATCTATGATATTGAAAACGATGAATACTTTGTAGCCCGGGATCACATTGGCATTATTCCCCTTTATATCGGATGGGATCAGCACGGCACCTTCTATGTGGCCTCCGAACTTAAAGCCTTGGAGGGCATTTGCACCAAAATCGAGTTGTTTCCTCCCGGTCACTATCTTTCCAGCCGGGATGGGAGTTTTATCCGGTGGTACGAAAGAGACTGGACAGAATATGATGCAGTAAAGGAGAACGAAACAAGCATACAGGCACTTCGGGATGCTCTGGAGGCGGCAGTTCACCGGCAGCTGATGAGTGATGTGCCCTATGGAGTACTCTTATCCGGAGGGTTGGATTCATCGATTACCTCGGCTATTGCAAAGAAGTATTCGCAGATGCGAATCGAATCCGATGATACACAGGCTGCCTGGTGGCCACAATTACACTCATTCTCCGTGGGCCTGGAAGGATCACCTGATCTAAAGGCAGCACGAAAGGTTGCCGAGCATATCGGAACCGTACATCATGAAATAAAGTTCACGATTCAGGAAGGACTGGATGCCATTCGTGATGTGATTTATAAGTTGGAAACGTATGATATCACTACCATCCGGGCAAGCACTCCTATGTATCTGATGGCAAGGGCGATCAAATCGATGGGCATAAAAATGGTCTTGTCGGGAGAAGGTGCGGATGAGCTTTTTGGTGGTTACCTGTACTTCCATAAAGCTCCTAATCCTCAAGAATTTCATGAGGAAACAGTCAGGAAGCTCAGCAAACTACATATGTACGACTGCCTCCGTGCCAATAAGAGTCTGGCTGCCTGGGGTATTGAAGGACGGGTGCCCTTTCTCGATAAAGAATTTATTGATGTGGCGATGCGAATCAACCCCAGGGACAAAATGATCACCAGGGAACGCATGGAAAAATGGGTGATCAGAAAAGCCTTCGAAGATTATCTGCCGGAAAGCGTAGCCTGGAGACAAAAAGAACAATTTAGTGACGGAGTAGGCTATAACTGGATAGATACCTTGAAGGAGATCGTCTCCCGGGAGGTAACAGACGAGCAACTGGCCAACGCCAAATACAAATTTCCTTTGCAGACTCCCACCAACAAAGAAGAATTTTACTACCGGTCGATATTTGCCGAACATTTCTCCAGTGACGCAGCGGCATTAAGTGTGCCTCAGGAAGCAAGTGTGGCCTGCAGTACGAAGATCGCCCTGGAATGGGATGAAGCGTTCAAAAACATGAATGATCCCAGCGGCCGGGCGGTGGCCAACGTGCACGATGATGCCTACATAAAGGGATAAATTGGTTTAGTATCGAGCTTTTCCAGCGAGAAACGGTATTTCACTCCATGGACTGCCAGTAGGTTATCTTCCGGTCAAATTAAGATTAATGGATCCAATGTGATTCCTCTGCGCGCTATTTGATGGGACTTCTATTCCTTTGGAATCAATCTTCCAGAATTTCCCTTCCTTTTTGCCTATCGCGAAATAATAAATCCATGCTTCTATCCTTCATAAATGCATCTCATCGACCGATGAGCTCGGAGACAAAAGAGGCAATGCATTTAATACCTGGAGCACCAATATTTTAATTTCCCTTTTATACTTTATTAAAATACCATAAATTAACGGGCCATTGTAATAACAATATGGATGGTATTTCCAGTCAACACGGATATAATTGCTTTAGTGAAGGGAACCGTAGAAAGCATGGTACCATATGCGTTAGCTCATCGGGTTACCCTTAGGTTCGGCACGAATTTATCCCGAAAACAAGCATACTACAAACCGGAGGAGATCATTAATGCTTTGGCGAGATTAATGAGTGAGATAATAGCTATCACCTCCCCAAATCACACTATTGAGGTCGGCATCCATAATGTGGATCAGACAGAAGAATTCTTACATATTCTTATTCGAAATACTGGTGTCAACTTAACCCGGATGGGCAACATTGGTGCAAGTCTAAAATATTCCGTGCAGATTAAAGTTTTAGATAAAGATGCTCTTATTCAAATTAAAATACCAATTCAGCCCTCTGATTATAGGACTCTTACCAGGATTGAGGCTCCCGAAAACCATTCACTGATTAAACCGTGGTATTCTGAGATTCGTAAAAGGTTAACCTCCCATTTTAGAAATCCACAGAACATTGAAGCATCAGCAAGGCAAAGAAGCCAATTGAAAGGAATCTTTTTAAAGAAAATAAATGCGATCATCTATCATAATATTGACCAGGAAGGATTTAGTGCTGAAGAGCTGGCTAAAAGGGTCGCCCTCAGTCGCACCCAATTGCATCGGAAATTAAAGGAGCTAACTCAGATGGCTCCCGCTCAGTATATTCGATTTGTACGCCTGCAAAAGGCGAAGGAGTTACTTGAAAATAGCGGGCTCAACGTTAGTGAAGTAGCTTACCGCGTAGGATTTATTAGCAACAGTCACTTTAGCCGGGCATTTCATCGTCAATTTGGTATTAATCCATCAGTACTCAAATCAGAATAGTTACTATTGACACGAATATCTAACAAAGGAACAAACAGACAATTTTTTGCAACATTTGGTCAATTTCAAGATTTCCTTTCGTCATACATTTGAAGTGTAACAGAAACAAAAAGAAATGAAGAAGCAAAAAGAAAACAAGGAATTTATCCTTAAATATTTTAATTCTCTAAGTGGCAAAGTCAAAGACGCAAAAATCTGTGATCAGTATATGACTGACAATGAACTGAAGGAACACATATTATTTTTCGATACGATTTTTCCTAAATACGAGATCTTTGCGGATGAGATGACTGCAGAAGATGATCGGGTTACGATCAGAGCAAGATTAAAGGGAATCCATGAAGGTACTTTCAATGGGATACCACCAACCTTTAAGAAAGTGGAGATGCCTTTTGCGGTTAGCTACACCATTCAAAATGACAAGATCGTGAACCACTGGCTGATCGCAGACCAGATAGCTTTGATGGAACAGTTGGGAGTGATGGAAGCGAATGTAGAGAGGTAGAATCTGGCAGTATGTTCCATACGTTGACATCGATCACCGAGGATGCCAATTTATATGGCCTTTGATTTTCCAGGTTTAGGGTATGTTGATCGAATTGGCTCAAGATGGCAATGGGTAGGGGCATCGTAGAATTTTAGACATAGAGGTCCATAGTAAACTAAGTCTTCGTCTTTTACCTATCTCTA
>JAGQWZ010000409.1 GCA_020436835.1 Saprospiraceae bacterium
AAGAAGGAAGATAAATTGTATAAAGATGGTCTCATCACCTACAGCCAACTTTTTGCAACAAAGAATAATCTTTCAGAAATACGAACCGAACTGGTAGAACTTGAGAAGCAATTGTCAAATATATCACTCAGGGAGGAAGAATGGACATTGGGAAGGACTTTGGATGAAGAGGACCTAAAACATGAGATCACTAAGTTGGAAGTGGATCTCGAAAATCTTCAAAAAGAGTATGATCTACAGAGGTTCATTTTTGCTCCCGCGAATGGTAAGGTAGTACAGGTCGGTACATCGGTTCCGGATTTCGTTGAAGCCGGAGAGTTGCTCGTTGAACTTGAAAAAAGTGATGTTAGTAAAGATTTTGTACTGGACTTATATGTGCCATTTAATGCCAATGCACTGATCTCGAAAGGTATGGCCGTAGACGTCGAACCGTTCATAGTTGATCGAAATTTATATGGTTGGTTGATTGGTACAGTGATGGATGTCGATGAATATGTTTCGTCTCACAACAGTCTGCTTTCGGACCTGGAGAATCAGGAGTTAAGTGGTCTGATTGAGAGAAATGGGCCGGTATACAAAGTGACTGTTGAATTGGAAAAAAACAAAAACACCGATAGTGGTTTTTCCTGGACGAATAAAAAGGGACCACCCTTCAGAATAAATAGTGGTTCGCTTGCCCGGTCATTTATTCACGTGAAAGACAAAGCACCCATTGATTATCTCATACCCATCTTCAAAGAATACTTCGAATAATTTATTAAAGACATAAATACATCATAAAACGAAAAACGCTGGCTATGTTTTGGAATGGAAATCGGACCCCGGTGTATCTGCAATCAAATGAAGGTGAATCCGGAGCCATTTGTCTGGCAATGTTGATTGGTTATTTTGGGTCCTATCCGAATTTGACTGAAATTAAAAGTGCTTTTGATGGCAGTCATGATGAGGTGTCACCGCAGCATCTTAGAAAAGTGTCTGAGCGCTTTGGACTTACTGCGAAATCGATCAATTTGTCTTTGAATCAGCTGCAGGAGCAAGAGAATCCAGTTATCATCAAAATTAGATCGGGAGGATATAGACTGTTTATTCGAAAATCGGGAAAGTATTTTATTATCCATGATCCTGAAAAGGGAAAGGTCAAACTGACGAGCGACGAACTAGATCCTATTTTTAGTGGTCTTGTACTGATTGCCGTTCCCGCGCCTGAATTTACCAAAGTGGATAGTAGTCCCCGCCTGTGGCAGGAAGTAATGACCAGACTGACTGGTAATGTGAGTTCGATCTTGTATGTACTCCTTTCCGGCATTATTCTCTTGGTCCCGGCTATGGTAATCCCTGCACTTAATAAAGTTTTTTTTGATGATATAATCATTCAGGGGCAGAATTCATGGTTTAAGCCCATGATTTCCATCATGATTGTATTTCTCCTTTTTGGATGTATATTGATTTACATGCAACAGTGGGTCCTGCTGCGCACAGAATTAAAGGTCAGTTTGGCGCAATCTGCAAAATTTGTCAGTCATGTTTTAAAAATTCCTTTCCAATATTTTCAGAATCACCAGGCTGGAGATCTGGTGAAAAGGATAAAACTGAATGACTTGATCGCCACCATGCTATCGCGGGATCTGACCTCTTTTATTCTAGGCATCATTACCATTCTTTTCTATGCGTTCGTGATGATTAAGTATAGTTTGGTTCTGACCATTGCCGGAGTTTCGATCATGTTGGTAAATACTATCGCATTAAGTTATTTTTCCTCGCGCCGGACTGCCCTGAATCAGGCGCTTTTTCAGAAGCAACAGGCAACATTCAGTGCAGCCACGGTCGGTATTCAACAAATAGAAACACTTAAAGCCTCAGGTGCTGAAAATGATTTTTTCACCATGTGGTCCGGCAACCTGGTATCTTCTATCAATGACGAACAGGCATTGGGTTTTACATCCCGTCTTCTGGCGGTCCTGCCCGAATTCTTAACCACCCTAAATAATGTAATAATCGTTTTTCTTGGTGGGCTTTTAATTATCAATGGCGAAATATCCGTTGGTGTATTTATTGCCATGCAAAGTTTTATTGCAAATTTCTCAAGTCCTGTAAAGAGTGTCGTTGACATCACGGGAAAATTGCAACTTAATAAGGGAAATCTGAATAATCTGAGAGACACGCTGGATGAACCAGCAGATATTTTGTGTCAAAATACCGGAAGGGATCGTATTAAGCACATTACTCCATTTAATGCCAGACTACAAGGCGCACTGGAATTGCAGGATATTAGTTTTGGATATAGTAAATTTTCATCGCCTTTGATCAAGAACTTCTCCTTGTGTGCAAAACCGGGAGATCACATTGCGATCATTGGAGGTTCTGGTTCCGGGAAATCCACGATTTTAAAAATTATTGCGGGATTATTCAGCCCATTTAGCGGACGAATATTATTCGATGGAAAGCCAATGGCTGAGATAAATACCGACGTGCTTCGAAATTCGATGGCCATGGTCGATCAGGATGTTTTCTTATTCACCGGTGATATCTCAGACAATATAACCATGTGGAACCGGGCAATTCCCAATGAAGACATCATTTGTGCCGCTAAAGATGCTGTGGCGCATGAGATCATTTCTTCGCGGGAAGGTGGATACCAGGCAAAAGTGGCACCCGGAGGAGGAAATTTCAGTGGTGGGCAGCGGCAACGTATCGAAATAGCCCGTGCTTTGGTTACCAATCCCAGAATACTTCTTCTAGACGAGGCAACATCAGCGCTCGACACTGAAACCGAAAAACTGGTAATGGAAAATATAAAGAGAAGGAGATGTACCACCATTACGATTGCTCACCGGTTAAGTACGATTAGAGATGCGGATGAAATTATTGTTTTGGAAAAAGGCGAGGTGATTCAGAGAGGATCTCATGAGGCCTTAATGCAGGATAAAAACAACCTCTATTACCGCTTAGTGAGCGAATCTTAAAATTGATATGAAGATGCAAGTTGTAGAAACAGAATTGCAGGTTGATGCTCAACCAGTTGCTGATGTTGAGGCCTTGAAGCGGGTCAAAACTTCATATTATTTCCGGAAGTCATCCAGGGAAAATGCATACCGGCAGATTCGCGATGTGTTAGGGATAAAGGAGGAGAAGAATGCAAATGGACTAAATGGTAATGACAAGTCTTACGATGCCATATTGCTTAAGACCTGCCAACTGATCGGACAATATGAAAGAATTTCTTTTGTGCCGGGTTTTGCTAATGCTATTGATTCCTGGACTCCATTAAAAAAGATCCTGAGGGCATCAAATATTCGTGCAAGACAAATTCGATTGCACAGAGATTGGTGGAAGTCAGATCATGGACATTTACTGGCATTTAAGAATGATGGCAAAAGTCCCCTGGCATTGATCAGAAAAGGAGAGAAATACTTGATGGTTGATGCAATGACGGGCAAAGAAGAAGTGATTAATGCTGCAAATAGCAAAATCATGTCGGAAATAACCTACAGTTTTTTTACACCGCTTCCCAAGGGAAAGCTGTCTGCAAAAGATCTTTTAAAATTTGCCCTGGTATTTACAAAAAAAGATGTTGTTTATTTTTTAGTGCTTGGAGTCATAAGCGCGGCTCTGGCTCTGTTGATCCCCATTTCGTCTGGTTACATTTTTAATGTGATTGTGCCGGGAGGGGAAAAATCAGACCTATACCAAATTGGATTAATGGTATTGTCCCTTGCCCTGGTCCTTGGTACTATTGATTTTGTTAAGGCAATTGCTGTCCTTCGCTTCGAGGGAATTTCAAGTTTTAAATTGCAGTCAGCCGTATGGGACCGCATATTGTCTTTAAAGGTTCCATTTTTCTCCAGGTACGACGCAGGCAATTTGGCCGAACGTAGCCTCGGTATTGAAAAAATACGTACCATACTTTCAGCCAACGTTATGGCAGCCATTGTGGCAGCCATTTTCTCCATTTTTTATCTGGCTTTGATGCTATACTATGATGTAAGATTGGCATTACTGGCCCTCTTGTTGGGAGCGGCCGTTGCGGCGTTTACCCTTACAATTAGTATGCTGGCTTATAAGCATGTGGCAGCTACAATGCGTATGGAAGCAATTATATCGGGATTTATGATGATGATGATCGATGGCATTCGAAAAATCCGACTGACCGCATCCGGCGATAAAGTTTTTAATATTTGGGCAGATAAATTCAGCCAGCAAAAGATACATTATACTGCCAAACAGAAGCTACTGATTGTTGCTTCGATTTTTACTTATGGCTTTCCCATTCTTGCCTCTGTTTTTATCTATTTACGCATCCACCAATTGCTGCTTCTCCCCGGTTCCGAGTTTCAGATAGGCGATTTTATTGCTTTCAATACAGCGTACCTCAGTTTTCAGGGAGCCTTGATAAGTGCATTTATGGTGACGGTTCCCGTGATGAGTATCAAGCCGACCTTCCAATTATTATTACCTGTTCTTGAAGCGGAAATGGAGGATTATGATAACAAAAAGGATCCTGGAATACTTAAGGGACAAATTGAAGTAACCGGCCTGAATTTCAAGTATGCGGATGCTCCGGATTTGATATTGAAGAATGTAAATCTAAAGATAAATCCTGGGGAGTTTGTTGCCCTGGTCGGAGGTTCCGGTTCCGGGAAATCTACTTTGTTGCGAATCCTGTTAGGTTTTGAGCAATACACTTCCGGTTCTGTGCTCTATGATGGTTTGGATCTGAAAGACATAGATATCCGGACTATCCGCGATCAGATGGGTGTAGTGCTTCAGGGAGGAAAGATTATGCAGGGCACCGTTCTGTATAACATTATCGGTACTACCAATTATACGGAAGCCCAGGCCTGGGAGGCAGCGAGAATAGCTGGGTGTGACCAGGACATAGAAGGGTTAGAAAATAAAATGAATACTTACCTGCCGCCGGGTGGTGGTACATTGTCCGGTGGGCAGCAGCAACGTATTGTCATTGCCCGAGCCCTAATTCGTAATCCGAAAATAATTCTGTTTGATGAGGCTACCAGTGCCCTTGACAATGATACGCAAAAAACAGTCATGGAAAATCTGTCCAAGATGAAAGTCACCAAGATCGTGATCGCACACCGCTTGAGCACCATTAGAGATGCAGATAAGATTGTTGTTATGGATAAAGGCAATATCGTTGAAGCTGGCAATTATAATTCATTGATTCAGAGAGAAGGTTATTTCTATAACCTAGTTAAAAATCAGGTTAATTGAAATGATGAAGCATCTAGTTATTCTTCTAATCTTATTTGTTGGTCCTGCTGTCGTTGCCCAACAGGCGATTACCTTTAGCAATCTTTTGAAAGATGGTCTTTATAATAATTATGATATTAAATTAAGAGATGTTGCACTTCGTAAATCGGAATCCACTCTTTATGCGGTGCAAGGATCATTACTACCTTATTTCACTTTTTCAATAGGTAAGGGAGTGGGAAAAGTGCCGGACCTTTCTCAGCAAGGCACAAATTATTTGGAAACTCAGTACATTAATCCTACGATTAGTGGGGTTGATATTTATGCAGGCACCCGGCTTGAGAATACGAGCATGCTCGATGCCACATACTACAATGGAAGTGGGGTGTGGGCTGGGGCCAGGATTCCTCTCCTACGCGGTCTCGGATCCAGAAGTCTACTAAGTACATCTATCCAGGCATCAGAAATCGGAAAGAAAATAGCCGAACAGGAGCTTTCCAATGAAGTTCTGGTTTATACCAGGGATATGCTTTCCGCTTACCTGTCATTTAATCGGTATCACGAACAAATAGCACTACGGCAAATGTCGAGGCAGGAAGCGCAGGAATATCAGGGGTTTATTTATGAATTAATTGAGCAGGACGAAATACCAAGAGTTGAAAAATCGAGAGCAGACGTGCTGGTGGCACAGCAGGATCAGGAGCAAACCAATGCCAGAATCCAGGCATTAAATGCCTATTATCGATTACTAATCTTAGTAGGAATTTCTCAGACATCAACCACAAAAGAAATTCCTTCGATAAAGGAAATCATTCCAGATCCTGATCCGGAAGTAATAAGAAGATTTATTAATGATCATTCTTCGATCAATGATCAACTCCTGATGAACACACCCTTGTACCGGACACTCGAGTTATCAATGGAAGAAAACCGGATTAATTTGCTCTATGCAGAAAATCAAAAGAAAAACGAATTAGACCTCAATGTTAGATTGTCGCATTTTGGAGTCTATACTGAAGAGCAAAATTTTCACTTCATAAATACCCTAAGAAGTGCATTTCCTGGGTCAAGTGCTTCGCTGTCATTGACCTATACATTACCGTTGAAAAATCAACGACAGGAAGGTGCTTATCTCCAGCAATTGGAGATGTACAATGCAAGTAAAACTAATCTGGATCAGTTAAAATTTGAATTGAGAACGCAGTCTCAGAATGCACTTGCAGCGCTGGATCAATTGCTCCAGTTCTATGCGGATATTCAGGAGTTGGTAGAGATACGTGAGAAAGCTTATGAAGATGAGGAGGAAAAGTATAGGCTGGGTAATGCCACGCAGATCGATGTTATCCTGTCATTTGAAAATTATTACCAGGCTCAATCAAATTTGATTGATTTAAAATTTCAAATTTTCGATACCCTGGTTGAAATCAAATATTTATTAGGACTAATGCCCAGGCATTTAGGCCAATTGGAAAGCAGTGACTTAAATAATTTCTTAATCCAATAATTAAATAATTACTCAGTGCTTGTAATGCCAGATTTTAAACCCGTCGCAGATTCAGCTGTGAGGCCCGTTTTTCAGTCTATTATAGAGGCAGCCGAACGAAGCGATGAACGAACAGCAATTATTTGCGGAAATGAATCAATGAGCTATTCCGATCTGGTATTTTCGATCTCCCGGATGGCCAGTCACCTGACAAACAAGGGAGTTGCCCGGCGAACGGCTGTAGCCGTATTAATGGAACCCGGAATTCATCTGATTGTTTCTATTCTGGCAATACATAGAATTGGAGCTTTCTACATTCCCCTTTCCCATCAATTTCCGAAAAATCGTCTGGCTAGCATTTTGGAAAAGGCAAATTGCAGATATATTATCTGGGAGGGAGAACCGGAATCTGATCCGAGATTTTCTGAGATTGAATATGAGCTCATTTCTGCCCGTGAAGCACTGAAAAATGGCCATGATCTTTTTAACACCGAAATAATTATCGATCAGGAAGACCTGGCCTACATTCTATTTACTTCCGGATCAACCGGGACACCGAAGGGAGTTGAAATATCACACGGAAATCTTGCGTATTATACGAATTGGACCCGTTCTTTCTTTGCCGACACAGTGGCTAACAAGTTACCATTGACCTCCTCGATCAATTTTGCTGCTGCAGTATCACAGATCTTTTCGTGCTTATCGGCAGGCGAAACCCTATATATTTTACCAGGATTATTAAACGATCCGGAAAAGCTATTGAATTGGTATAATTCAAACCCTGAATTTGGTTTGTACTGTGTTCCTTCAGTTTGGAAAACGGTTTTAAGTTATATCGATCATCACGAGGTAAATACCTTTACTGGTCCCAGCGTGCTATTTCTATCAGGTGAAGATTTCACGGAAAGTTTAGTTCTGGAATCCAGGAATGTATTTCCATCGTTAGAGATTTACAACCTTTATGGTCCTACTGAGGCAGTGGCCAACTTGAGTTGCAAGCGGGTAGAGTCTTCCGAAGCGATATCGATTGGATCACCATTGCCCGGCACAAGATTTTTTGTTTTTGATTCCGAGGGAAAGGAAGTGAACGAGGGTGAAACAGGATTTCTACATGCTTCCGGCCCGGGCATTTGCTCCGGATATTTTCGGGAGCCGGAATTGACAGCGGCAGTATTTAAAAACTATGTCGATGCGGAAGGAGTTTGCCACCGTCTTTACAATACAGGTGATATTGTTCATTTTATCGCGAATTGTGAGTATCGTTTTATTGGCCGAATCGATCAACAGGTAAAAATCAACGGACAGCGAATTGAACTGACCGAGATTGAAAAACAAATAAAAGAACATCAAATAGTAGTTGATTGTATAGTTCAGGTGCTTAAAGATGATCCGAACGTAATTATCGCCTATGTACAGATTAAACAAGGGCAAATCTTTACCATTGATTTACTTCGTGATTTTCTAAAAGATTCATTGCCAACAGTAATGCTTCCCGGCAAAGCTATATTTCTTGAAGATTTTCCAAAATTGGCAAATGGTAAAATCGATCGGAAAAGTCTGCCTGATATTGAAAATCAAAGACCGGAATTAATCAACAAATATCTCGCACCCATTACCGGTAGGGAAGAACGAATTATTATGCTTTTTGAAAAGGTTCTCGGCCTGAAAGGTGTCGGCATGAATGACCGTTTTTTTGATTTGGGTGGCAATTCCTTAAAAGCACTGGATCTTATATTGGAAATTGAAGCGCTTTTTGGTGAGCGATTGTCATTTCAGATATTGTTTGAATTTTCAACACCAAAGGAGATATTGCAATTCATCCCGGAGAATAAGGATACTCCGACTCCAGAGGTATTTACTGAAAGACCTGCCTTCAGAGATAGAATCTCTTTAACGAAATCACAAAAGGCACTATGGTTTTTATTGCAGACTCAGCCGGAAAGCGCAGCTTACAACATTGTTTACCGCGTGAATATTTTAGGAGATCTGCAAACAGATGCCTTCAAGAAAGCCATTATCAAAACCGTTGATCGTCATGAAATTATCCGTTCAGGGATAGCTACCATTGATGAATCACCATGGTTTGTTACAAACGCTTCGCATTTCCTTGAAGTGTATGTCGAAGACCTTGTCGACATGGATCAAGCAAGTGTTCAATCATTCGTTGACTCGGGTTTGGCAGACTTTGGTTCACAAGTATTCCCAATGCAGGGTGAAGCACAAATTAGATTCCGCCTCTACAAATTGAGAGATGAGCACTACATATTGGGCCTAGCGGTAAATCATCTTGTTTTTGACGGGACATCAATAAATCCGCTGCTCAATGATATATTTGAATATTATTTATATGGCAATTTTGCCCATCGTCCGGATTCCTTATCCCTTAGTCAAATTCACAACCTCAATGACCATTATTTGCATAGTAACCAGGCCCGGTTAGATCATGATTTTTGGCAGCGGTATTTGAATGGTATCAGCGCGATAAGTTCCTTTCCATCGATTTATAGCTTTAAGAGAAAGGCTGGCACAGCAGGTAGAATTGATGTGTCCCTCGATGCAAGCCTGTACGGTAAATTATCGTGTCTGGCGCGGGAAGAAGGGACCACCATGAATATGATTCTTCTCACTTTATACGCCGTTTTACTCATGCGAATGAGCAGGGAAGATGAACAAATTATAGCAGTGCCCTTTGCCAATCGAATGAACAAAAGATTTACTGATCAGATAGGCTTTTTTACGAATACGTTACTCTACCGTATCCGAAGGAAGCCTGGTCAGACCTTTAGCTACTTACTCAGTAAAGTAAAAGAAGACACCATAAGTATGTTGGATCACCAACAGATTAATTTCGACGATCTACTTATGATATTGCGCAAGCAAGGTGTCAAGATACCGTTAAATGGTTTTGATCTTATGTTTGCCTATCATGATGCCTCAGCATATCATAAAGAGTGGGAAGGTCTTAAAGTTGGTATGAGTGAGGTTTCCAATCAATTTGCCAAATGTGATTTAATGTTGGAATGCTTCGATCATGGAAATGAGATTAACTTGTCGCTGACCTATGAGCGGCAAAAATTAAATGAAGCAGCGGGTTGGCAGTTTTTGCAACTCTTCCATAAGATGCTGCTCGAAGTAACTGAAAACAGGTGGATAGATATTTTCGAACTTGGAAAAGTGTCAGGACCGGTACGAAAGAAAGTACTGCAGGATAGCCGGGGAGATTCATTGTCGTCCCAGGCTCCCAAATCACAAACATTATTTGGACTCTTTGACGAAACCGTCTTCAAATATCCGCAGCAACAAGCAATTCTATTCCGCGATACATCAATAGATTATGAACATCTTCGTCATGCGGTTATAAAGTGCGCTGCGAGGATTCAGCAGTACAATCTTGACAAAGGTGAACCAATAGGTCTTTTGATGGACCACGCTCCCGAAATGGTCATTGCGATGTTGGCAACGGCCATGCTTGGTCATCCCTATGTGCCACTGGATCCCCTTTATCCCGTAGCCAGAATACAGTATATCCTCGACCATGCATCAATACGATGTCTGCTTAGTACAAGAGATTTGGCAAATTCACTAGACCTCAAGGACCGGGATTTTCTATTTGTGGATGAAATAGAAGATACTGCCTGTTGTAAGGTTGAGCTAAAGGGGCAAAGTACGGAGGAAGATCTGTTATATGTAATTTATACCTCAGGTTCAACAGGCAACCCAAAGGGGGTTATGGTTTCTCATCGCTCTGTGGTCAATTTTCTGGAATGGAGTAAAAATTATCTGGCAGTTAATTGCTTCACGAGGATTTTAGCCAGAACATCAATCTGTTTCGATATCTCCGTATTGGAATTATTCTTACCCCTGATCACAGGGGGCACGCTTGTTTTGGAAAGTAAAAAGGATATTGAATCTCCTGAGCAGATTGCGGGAGTAATACGTGATAAGTCGGTGGATGTAGTCCAGTTCGTACCATCTGCACTTAAATTATTTTCCGATGCGGGCATGCTCAAGGAAACACCATCAATTAAAAAAATTCTCTGTGGAGGGGAGCGATTGACAAAAACTTTGGCAGAGTCAGTAATGGAACAATTTTCAGGAGATTTATTCAATCTGTATGGACCTACTGAAGCCACCATTTATACGACTGCTTACCGCTGTGAACGCAATATGCCTTATGTCAATGTACCTATTGGAAAACCAATTGCCAATAGTTCTCTATATGTCTTAGATAAGAAGGGGAAATTACTTCCTCCCGGGATTCCGGGAGATCTATATGTCGGCGGCAAAGTATTGGCCAAGGGTTATTATAAGAATGAAGATTTGAGCAATAAAGCATTTCTACAAAATTTTGGAGATACCAATGATTTGCTTTTATATGCTACGGGAGACGTGGGAAGACTAATGTGGAATGGCAACTTTGAATTTCTTGGTAGAAATGACCATCAGGTCAAGATCAGAGGATACCGGGTGGAGTTGAATGAAATTGAATCTGCCATCTTACAATACAGCGGAGTGAAGCAGACTGTTGTGTTTAAAAGTGAACAATCAGCTGAAGATGTACGCCTTAAGGCAGTAATTGTCTGTCGGTATGCTGTAGATATTGATGAACTTAAATTATTTCTAAAATCGCAGCTTCCCCATTATATGGTGCCTTCCGGAATTCAAATTGTTTCTTCCATTCCGCTCCTGCCCAATGGTAAAATCAATTATAAAGAATTAAATCACCCTGAATTACAGGCACAACAGCATGCCATTTCAGTGCCA
Organism: Saprospiraceae bacterium; assembly: GCA_020436835.1. GTDB lineage: Bacteria > Bacteroidota > Bacteroidia > Chitinophagales > Saprospiraceae > JABDMH01. The sequence continues at coordinate 11,456 of JAGQWZ010000409.1, forward strand.
CGTGTCAGAATAAATTTAGATGAGGATAGAATTGAAAAAACATTACACACAATCTGGTCCGAAGTAATCGGTCAGGATCAATTTTCTACAAAAGATAATTTTTTTGATGTAGGAGGTCACTCCGTGCTTTTTCTGAAAATAAAAGAAAAAATAAAGGAATTAATGGATGCTGATTTTTCCATTGTAGAATTATACCAATACCCAAATATAAAATCTCTTGCCGAGCAATTCCGGCTTAAATATGGATCTATGACTTCAGGTCATATTAAATCAATTAGAAAACGAATCGAAAACCGCAAAAAAAGACATCATGGAACACATTGAGACTTTAAAGGACAAAATTGCAATCGTTGGCTTAGATTGCCGATTACCGGGCGCAAATAATGTGCAGGAATTCTGGAAGATCTTACTGGATGAACGGGAAGCCTTAACAGAATTTACTGACGAGGAATTAAAGAGCTCGGGAGTTCTTCCCAAACTTTATAACAGTCCGAACTACGTGAGGAGAAGGGGGATTATTCAGGACCCTGAAAAATTTGATGCGGAATTCTTCAATTTTAATCCTCGTGAAGCTGAATTATTAGATCCACAACAAAGAGTCTTTCTGGAATGCGCCTGGCACGCATTGGAAGATGCCGGCATCGATCCCTATAATTCTGACAAAAAGATTGCGGTTTTTGGTGGTACGGGTTCTCCTTATCAATTGGTGGATGCTATTGAAAACCGGGATAAATTAAAATATGCGGATGGCACGCAGATTATCACATCTAATGATAAAGATTATGTGACTACCCGTGTTTCTTATAAGCTTAATTTGAATGGTCCCAGTGTCAATGTCCAATGCGCCTGTTCCACTTCTATGGTGGCGGTAGTAATGGGAGTGGATAGCCTGTTGAGTTACCAGTCTGATGTAGTTCTGGCCGGAGGGGCAACCATTGAAGTCCCGGCTCACAAAGGATATCTCTATCAGGTAGGTGGCCTGGAGTCACCTGACGGACGCTGCAAGACCTTCGACAAAGATGCCCAGGGCACCGTGTTTAGTCGTGGCTGCGGGGTGATTGCCTTGAAAAGACTGGCCGATGCTATTCAGGATGGAGATCACATTTATTCTGTTATTCTTGGAGGCGCGATAAATAATGATGGTAATCGGAAAGCTGGTTATACGGCTCCCAGTATACAGGGTCAGGTCGAGGTAATTACGGAAGCAATCGAATTAGCCGGCATAGATCCGAAAACTATCGGAATGGTGGAAGCTCATGGCACCTCTACGCCGGTCGGGGATCCGATTGAAGTCGCCTCTCTGACGGAGGCCTTCAAGCAATATGTGGACGAAAATCAATTTTGTGCCATCGGCTCCGTAAAAACGAACATAGGCCACACTGATGTTGCTTCTGGAGTAGCCAGTTTAATTAAAGTGTGTCTCAGTCTGGAGAATGGAATAATCCCGGCTTCATTGAATTTTAATGAGCATAATCCGGCTATAAATTTCGAGGAAAGCCCATTTTATGTAAATACTAAAACGGTCTCATGGCCCCAGAAAGATCAACCACGCCGTGCATTGATTAATTCATTTGGTGTGGGTGGAACCAACGCTTGTGTTATTCTGGAGGAACCTCCAGGCGTAAAGCAGGAAAATCTCAGCCATAATTATGATCTGCTGGTGGTCTCGGCACATAATAAACAGTCTTATCAGGACTATACCAGAAATATCAGAGAATTCCTGGTTGAACGACCAGAAGTTAATTTAAATGCCCTCGCCCATACCTCACGTGTGGGTCGAAAAGCCATGAAATATAAAGGTGTCTTTGCATTTAAGGACCTCTCCGACCTTCTAACTAAATTGGAGAAGTCAGCTCCTCTCACTAACACCACCGAGGCGCAAAAGGAGCTGGTTTGGATGTTTCCAGGTCAGGGCAACCAGTTTATCAATATGGGCCGGGAACTATACGAAAATTTTGCTCCCTTTAAAGATACGATAGACTATTGTGCTGATATTCTTACCCCGCTTTTAAGGCTGGATATACGGGAGATCATCTATCCGAAGCCAGATAAGGAGAGAATTGCGGCAGAATTGATTGACCGGACTTATATCACCCAACCCGCTATATTTATGGTGAGCTATGCAATTGCCCGGCTTTATAATCGATTTGGTCTTCTACCAGACGCACTGATCGGCCATAGTGTCGGTGAATATGTGGCGGCCACTGTCGCCGGGGTAATGTCACTGGAGGATGCCTTAAAAGCGGTTGCCCGACGGGGCCAACTGGTTTATGACTTACCTCAGGGTTCGATGTTGGCCGTAATGCTCAATGAAGAGAAATTGCTTGAAATACTTCCGGATAGCCTGGAAATTGCTTGAAATACTTCCGGATAGCCTGGCAAATGACTCAATAGCATCGGTGGAACCTGACACAACCACTAATTCAGGGCTGTTTATAACCGCA
>JAGQWZ010000410.1 GCA_020436835.1 Saprospiraceae bacterium
CCCGGAACCGGTCTGATTCCATAGGTTTGTACAATTTCGTTAATCTGAAGGGGGGTCAAGGTCACTCCATTGATAGAAACTACCTCTTGAGTCTGGCAAAAACCGGACTGAGCTAAAAGGTAGCCAATAAGCAAGATGAGATACTTCATAATTCAGGTCTTTTTTTAGAGTGTCATAAAGGGAGTAGAATGTCCTCCGGATGAACCATCTTTTTTTATCAATGGCAAAGATTGGTGGTATATTAAGTGCCGAAATTTGTGATATGGAGAGAATCAGTGTTTTCGACATGTTTAAGGTGGGTGTGGGTCCTAGTAGTTCACATACAATGGGGCCATGGCGTGCAGCACTGGACGTCGTAGCGAGATATAGGGATCGCGATGTGCGAAATATCCAGGTAAAACTTTTTGGGTCCCTGTCAAAAACAGGTATCGGTCACGGAACGGATGTTGCACTGATGCTTGGACTTTCCGGATACGATCCTACCGTCATTGACACCAGGCAGATCCCTTTTTATGTGGGAAAAATAAATGCAGAAAAAAAATTGTTGTTTGACGGTGATAAATCAATCTTTTTTGATCCCCAAAAGAATATTCAATTTCTAAAAAAGTTTTTGCCAGGTCATCCCAATACTTTGAGATTTGTGGTGCGGTTGGGGGATAAATCGGAGCAGATGGATACGTACTATTCTATCGGAGGAGGCTTCATCAAGAGAGAAGGAGAGGCCATAGATCTGGAGGACCGTGAATTTCCTTTTCCTATTGACAGTGAAAAAGATCTAATGAAGTGGGTCGAATTAAAGAAGTGTCCGATTGATGAAATTGTGTTGACCAATGAGTTAACGATCAATGATCAATCCACGATTTTCAACAACCTACTCCGGATTTGGGAAATTATGGAAGACTCAATTTTTCAGGGCTGCCATGCGGAGGGAATCCTGCCGGGAGGGCTGGGAGTGCAGCGAAGGGCATTTCACCTCAACAAGAAACTATTGGCTGGCACTGCCTATAAGAATAAAATTGATTGGATAAATGCAATTAAACACTGCAAGCATACTTTTCCCAATCTTACCCGTTGGATTAGTTGTTTTGCGCTGGCGGTCAATGAAGAGAACGCCGCTTTTGGCCGGGTGGTGACCGCTCCTACCAATGGAGCCGCCGGGGTTATTCCTGCCGTGATAATGTATTATCTCTGTTTTTGTGAAAATAAAGGAGAAGAAGATGTGATCCGGTTTTTACTAACAGCGGGTGAGATTGGCAGTCTCTTCAAAAAGGGCTCGACCATATCAGCGGCAATGGGCGGATGTCAGGCGGAGATTGGTGTCTCTTCTGCCATGGCTGCGGCAGGACTTACTGCCTGTCAGGAGGGCACTGCTGAACAAGTGGTTATGGCCGCTGAAATTGCCATGGAGCATCATTTGGGGCTAACTTGTGATCCGATAAACGGGTTGGTTCAGATTCCGTGTATTGAAAGGAATACGATGGGTGCAATGAAAGCCATTACCGCCAGTCAACTCGCACTCAGTGGAGATTTTACGCACTCGAAAATCCGCCTGGATGGTATCATTAAGACGATGTGGGAAACGGCCAAAGATATGCATCGAAAATATAAGGAAACTTCCGAAGGGGGATTGGCCCGTCAAATTCATGAAATGATCCCTGAATGTTAGCATGCTCTGGACAGGAATCGTATAGGTTATAGGGTTCTTGATCGACTGGATCCTTAATTTGGTCTGTTTTCGGACAATGAACAAGCAGTAATTGTGTTATATATACTGCTGATCTACGCTCTGCCAAACCCGTTGAATTAAACCATGCAGCAGACATACCTGGAAACGCCGTCCGTCTTCTGGACCAGATTTTGCTTAATATGTGACGGTCTATGACACAATCACAGAAGTTTGGATCCGAATCTATTGGCAGGTTACTTCGCCAACAGGCTATTCCGGCCTCCATTGGGATTCTGATCATGTCCATCTACGGAATTGTTGATACTATCTTTGTCGGTCGTTGGGTAGGATCTTTGGGTATTGCTGCCATTACAGTAGTGATGCCAATTACCTTTCTTATCGGAGCCATAGGGATGTCCATCGGTATCGGTGGAGCATCGATTATTTCCAGAGCTTACGGGGATAATAATCAGGACCGGGCTAATCTGGCTTTCGCCCATCAGGTGGTGATGACCCTTGTCTTTGCGATCTTGTTTTCTATCGTCGGGGGGATCTTTATGGATGACTTGCTGAAGATCTTTGGAGGAAAAGGGGATATTCTGGAACCCGCCCACGAATATTTTAAAATCACATTGTATAGTGTTCCCTTTCTTGCCTGGGCGATGATGTCGAATAATGTGATCAGAGCCGAGGGGTACCCGAAGGTGGCGATGTACACTTTGATCGTACCTGCGGTGGCCAACCTGATATTGGATCCGATTTTTATCGTTGGCTTTAATATGGGTATAGCAGGAGCAGCCTGGGCCACTGCCCTGGGTTACATAGCCAGTGGATTGTATGCAATGTATTATTTTCTATTTGGTAAATCACACCTGAAAGTAGCCTGGAAGGATCTTATTTTAAAAAGCAAGATCATCCGGGAGATCTCAGCAATCGGGGCGGTTACTTTGGCACGACAGGGAACCATAAGCGTACTATATATCGTATTGAACAATGCCTTATTTAAATATGGGGATGAGTTAAGTATTTCTACCTGGGGAATTATCAACCGGGTGATGATGTTTGCTAATTTTCCGGTGGTCGGTATTACCCAGGGATTTGTTCCGATTGCGGGATATAATTATGGAGCGCAATTGTGGGACCGGGTTAAGTCGGTTATATTAAATGCCATAAAATACGGTACCATTATTTCTTTTGGATTATTTGCGCTAATAATGGTTTTTGCTACCCAATTCGTAAGTATTTTTACGCTTGACCAGGAAATGATTAATCAGGCGCCTTACGCTCTCCGGATCGTCTTTCTGGCTACACCATTAATCACCATTCAATTAATCGGATCCGCGTACTTCCAGGCTATTGGCAAGGCAGCACCGGCATTATTTCTGGCACTCACGAAACAAGGTATTTTCCTTATTCCGCTGATTCTCGTTTTACCGCTTTTTTGGGGAATAAATGGTATCTGGATCTCATTTCCTATTGCTGATATTGCAGCGGCAGCAATTAGCTTCCGTTATTTAAAAAAAGCAACGGATCAAATCTCTGAAAGTACTCAATCAATAGCACCTCTCCGCACCGAATCGGCACCAATGTCATCTAAAGCAGAGCATCAGTAGAG
>JAGQWZ010000411.1 GCA_020436835.1 Saprospiraceae bacterium
AATTTATTTGCCGGCAAAGGAGGGGGAAGGGTTACCGGACCTAATTGGCGAAAAAAAGGACTGATAACCCGTGCGTTCAAGAAATTATTCAAGCCGAGTTCCATCATGGATCGGCTCAGGCATTACCGGCTTGAAAGATCCGAACTCCAACGCGATTTTGTGATCTTCCAGGAATTTATTCCCCATCAGTTTGAATGGCGGTGCGTCCGCATTGGTGAATCCTTCTTTGCCCATAAAAAAATGGTTAAGGGAGAGAAAGCAAGTGGAGCTCTTTTAAAAAATTACGACAATCCGCCGCTGGAACTCCTGGACTTCATCAAGGAAATTACGGATCGTGCCGGATTTTACTCCTTATCGGTTGATCTGTTTGTAGACCCGGATGGTCATTTCCTGGTCAATGAAATGCAATGCATATTCGGACAATCGGATCCTTACCAGATGCTGGTGGATGGCGAACCCGGAAGATATCGATACCTGGATGGTCATTGGGTGTTTGAAGCGGGAGATTTCAACCAATATTTATCCTTTTTGCTCCGTATTGACCATTTCATTCAGATTCTTAGTCTAAAACATCATGAAAGTTTGCTGATATGAAGGTTTTATTTATTTGCAGTGGGAATGCTACTTTCAATACTCTATCACCATTTATTAAGGCCCAGGCCGAATCGCTTGAATCGGATGGCGTGGTGGTTGATTTTTTCTACATCAGGGGCAAAGGAATTCGAAATTATTTAAAAAATGTTCCAATCCTGAGGAAGGAAATAAAATCAAATAATTACGATCTGTTACACGCTCATTATGCCCTTTGCGGATGGGTTGCTGTACTCACATTGACCAGGTTGCCGATTATTTTGTCCCTGATGGGTAGCGATGTATTCGGTGACATCAATGAAAAAGGCAAACGAAAATTCAAAAGCAATTTATTCGTGCTGCTTACCCGGTTCGTTCAGCCTTTTGTGGATGTTGTTATCGTAAAATCAGCGGGAATGCGTGCCAAAGTAGTCAAGAGGAAAGAAGTATACGCGATTCCCAATGGCATTCGCATGGATAAGTTCAGACCATTGAATTATGACGCGCGTACAAAATTGGGACTGGATCCAAATAAGCAGTATGTATTATTTCTCGCTAATCCGGAAGACCCCAATAAGAACATCCAGCTTGTTCAGAATGCCGTTCAATTGCTGGACCGCCCGGATCTGGAGTTCATCAATATTTACAAAGTTTCACACGAAACGATTGTGGATTACCTCAATGCAGTGGATGTATTCACGCTATGTTCCTACAGTGAGGGATCTCCCAATGTAGTGAAAGAGGCAATGAGTTGTAACTGTCCTATGGTAGTAACCCCGGCAGGGGACGCACCCTGGGTTATTGGTGATACTCCCGGGTGTTATGTAGGCCCGTATGACGCTGAAGGATATAGTGAGAAGCTGGCGGAAGCGCTGAAATATGCTGAGACCCAGGGCCGGACAAAAGGAAGAGCCCGTATTTATGATTTGGGCCTGGATGGAAAACACGTGGCACAACAGCTTGAATCGATTTACGTCCATGTAATTTCTGAAGACGGATCAGAGGAAATGGCTCAGCAGCGGGAACCTATTTCAATGTCATGATGACACAATTCCTGTATAAAATTTTACGCTTTTCCGGATTGCCAATCATCTTTAGGGAATGGATTCAACGGAATAAGGTGACCATCCTGATGTTGCACGACATCGATCCGGAGAGTGCTCGAAAAAGTTTTGCATATCTGAAAAGCAGGTATAATTTTTATTCGTTGAAAGCCTACAGCGATGCATTAAGAAGTGGCAAGGGAGATACCATACCCGAAAAAGCATTGATTGTAACATTTGATGACGGGCATAAGGGTAATTTTAAATTACTCCCGCTTTTAAAGCAATACAATATTCCGGCTACCATATTTCTATGTGCTGGGGTTGTGGATACCAACCGACATTATTGGTTTAAACACGACTATGCTCAGAAGCTTCCGAATGGAATAAAACACCTGAAAAACAGTGAGCGGCTTTCCCTGCTGGAGAAGTATGGTTATTCCAGTGTACAGGAATATCCTGTGAGGCACGCCATGCGCAGTAATGAGATCAAAGCCATGCAGGAAGTGGTTGACTTTCAGGCGCATACAGTATTTCATCCCTGCCTGCCCACTTGCTCTGAAAAAGAGGAGATAGCAGAGATCCGGGAGAGTAAGCATATGCTTGAAGAGAAATTTGATCTGGACGTGTATGCGATAGCCTATCCCAATGGTGATTATTCTGACCGCACTGTTGAGATCAGCCGTAGTTCCGGCTATCAATGCGGAGTCACCGTGGACTACGGATATAATACCCTCGCATCTGACCCTTTCCGTCTAAAACGGTTGAGTATCAATGACACGGGTGATCTCAATGAATTAATTGTCAAAGCCTCGGGATTATGGGGTTTTCTAAAAACTAGAAATGGAAAAAAGAATGGATATACT
>JAGQWZ010000412.1 GCA_020436835.1 Saprospiraceae bacterium
AATTATGTAGCTGCTATCTTCCAATTTTACCGCAAGCACGCTACGTTCGAGCGCATTCTCCATTGCCAGAAGCAAAGGAAAAAGTAAAAGCCCTAAAACTATTTTATATATTCTGCTCATCACGTTTTCCGAGGAAGATTGACAAAAAAGGGGGACTATTACCGCCCCCCTGCCCTTTCAATATAATTTGGCTATTTACTAGAAGGCAACAACTGCTTCGATATTAATTCCATGGAACTTAGCTCCATTCTCGATCAGCTGGGTTGGATAATCATTGTAATTCTGACTAACATATTCGATTTTGGTCAAAATATTGTTTGTCAGGTACCAGCCAGCTCCGATATTTACCCGATCCACGGACACTTTGTTGGTTTCTTCACCAGGAAGCTGACCACTGGCATTATTATAGCGTGCTCCAATGTACAATTGCTCTCTTGATCCGAACCGGTATAATGCTTCTGCACCAACCTGAGTCCAATTCCGGTTACCGCTGAATGCTTCATCAGCACTTTCGGTGCGGCCTGATGCATTTTCAATGACACCTAGGAATTCAAATCCTTTGTATTTGATGAAGGGATTAATTACCAAAGCCGTCAAACTGGAGTTCATGGCAGGATTTACTCTTCCGGCAAAATCATTGCCATCACCTCCCACTTCCTGCAATATGTTGTAGTATCGTGAACCGGCCCGGTCACCACCGTAAAGGTAAGTACGGTTGGTGTTACTGGTTGAATAAGCGGATCCGGTGAGTCTTAATCTCAGATCACTATTGATCTGCTTATCAAATCCTATTTTTCCGTAAATAGCCGGTTTGGTGGCATCGTTGGTTACGCTTTGATTCAGTCGTCCATTTGAAAGCCCAAGCATGGCGATCAAACCTTTGTGCTGTACATATACCTCACCTGCCACTTCGGTCGTATATGAATCCATTAGATAGTTGCCAACAAAGGGATTATATAACGCCTGGCCGTTGTCAGATCGTCGGAAATGTGTGTCACCATAATTAATTTCCATGTGACCCACTTTGATCGTAACCTTTTCCATTATCGCCCGGGCAAAACCCTCGCGAATAAAATCCAGTTTATCGATCTGAATGTAACCATCCTTTACCCATGCTTCATTGTGGTGACGGGATGATAAAAATGTACGCATGTGCATTCTTACACCATCTTCCAATTGCACATTCAAATCAAGGTTACCCGTTCCCAGGTTGAAATTTTTATTCAGATCTACCAGATTACCTGCTGCATTCTCCTGGGTAATTCCCTGAAATTGGAGGGCATATGCTCCACCAACCCATACCTTCAGGCCATCAAATTCATAATCTGTCGTTTTCGGTGTCTCAAAAACATCCAAACCTTGCATTCCGTTCGGTCTGAAGTATTGCAATTTCTGTGCATTTAGTGATCCTGTAACAAGCAGGCTCATACTAAATAATACGATCGAGGTTATAATTGTATTTTTCATAGTTAAAACCTTTAAATGTTGATTATCTAATCTTAATTTTTATTTTTTACAATATTTCTTTGATTAATTCTGAGGTAAACGAAACTTTTATTTCATCACCCGTTTTTAGTGTCCCCATCAATGCTGTGGGAGGATCAATATTAAAATCTGTCATTTTAAGATCAAGGGATCCATTGACACTCAACTTTTGTTTGTTGATTTCATAGTCTGCCGGAATCTTGACTTCTTTTTCTACTCCGGCAATGTTTAAAATTCCCTTAACCAGGATTTTTCCCATGCTTATTTTCTCAATGCCTTGTCCACTGAATGTGATGTTAGGATATTTGTCCTCAAGTAGAGCCTTGTAGGTCTTACCATCCATGATCGACTTTCCACTTTTGATCGATTTGACCGGAATGGTAACTACCAGACCCTTTATATCCTCGATTTCCGTTCCCTGCATTACGAATGTTGCTGTTCCTTCGATTTGCTCGACCGTAGATTCCCAGTCGTGTAGGGAAGAGGTACCACTGATAGTCATTTGGCTGGAGGGCTCCAATTGGTAGATTACCTGCTCCTGAGCTATTAAGTTGCCCATGCAAACGACAAGT
>JAGQWZ010000413.1 GCA_020436835.1 Saprospiraceae bacterium
AAAGCTTAAAATTAGATGCAGAACTGCCCGAAAAAGTTGCACAGATCCGGAAAATATTCCGTAAAGATCCGGGTTGAACGAATAATGTTAGAGTAATCACCAAACTATCAGTGACAAAAGTCAAGCCGTGGCCATTATAAACAATGCCTTACTCAGACCAGGGAATAGGAAGGATTTAACCTTAAGCCCGGATACGTAGTCAAAGCGTTTGCCAGACAATCCATTGCTTCATCCAATGCGTCCTTCTCCAGAATATAAGCAATCCTAACCTCATCCTTGCCCTTGCCCGGAGTGGCGTAAAATCCGGTTCCGGGAGACAGCATCACGGTTTTTCCCTGAAAAGAAAAATCTGTCAGCAACCAGGCACAGAATTTATCGGAATCGTCAATGGGAAGTTTAACAAAAAGATAAAAGGCACCTTCCGGAGCATGGTACAGGACATTCTCCAGCTGATCCAGGCGGCGAAGGATAGTTGCCCTTCGTTCAGCAAAATCCTCGCGAAGATGCACATGATATTCGTCAGGAAGCTTCAGGGCATGGGTAGCAAACGTTTGTCCCAACATGGGTGGACTCAAACGCAGGCGGGCATAACGGGCCACATGATGTAAAAGGTCCGTATTGCGGGAGGATATGGCTCCGACACGTACACCACAAGCATTAAATCGCTTGGATATCGAATCGATCACAACCACATTGTGTTCCAGTCCGGTCAGCGTCAGGGCGGAGTTGAATTCAAATCCTTCATAAACAAATTCGCTGTAGGCTTCATCAACCAGTAAAAACAGATTGTGTCTTTTGACCAGATCCGCCAGCGAGTTGAGCATGTCCAGACTGTAAACCTTGCCGGAGGGATTATTGGGATTGCTAAGCAGAATGGCTTTAGTCCTGGGGCTGATGGCCTTTTCAAATGCTTCAATATCCGGTATGGGAAATCCATCCTCAATAGAGGAGAATAAGGAAACGATCTCCACACCGGCCATCTGACAGAAGCCATTGTAATTTGCATAAAACGGTTCCGGAACGATAATCTCATCCCCCGGATCGGCAATAGACATGAGGGTAAAATAAATTGCTTCCGATGCACCGCTGGTAATCATCAGTTCTTCTGCGGACAGGGAGACGCCGAATTTCTTGTAGTACTCACACCAGGACTTGCGCAATGGCATTTGCCCTTCTGCATCACCATAGGGGATGAACTTTAGATAATCTTCAGCAATACCATCGAGCGACCCTTTAGGCATCAGGAAATCTGGTTGTCCGATGTTAAGATGTATCACCTTGGTACCGCGGGCTTTAGCCTCCTGAGCGAGGGGTAGAAACTTCCGGAATGGAGAGGCGAAAGTACTCTTTACCCGTTCTGACAATTCTGGCATATTGATACGATAAAGTCGGTTGATGAATGAAAATTCCCTCTAGGCCTGAGCAGGAGGGGTATTAAAGTTCATGTTGGGATAGGCCGGCAGATCATTTTCAGCAATCACACCAAATTGCGATTCGAATTTTTTGACATTATCTGCCAAAGCCCGCAACAGACGCTTGGCATGTTGCGGAGTCAATACCACCCGTGCCTTTACTTTTGCTTTGGGCACGTTGGGCATCAGTCGAACAAAATCAACCACGAACTCTGAGTGTGAGTGTGAAATAATGGCCAAATTGGAATAGATACCTTCAGCAACGTCCTCAGGCAGCTCGATGTTAATTTGGTTTTGACTTTTATTATCTGACATAATTGTGTTTTTACAATGCGAAAGTCCTTGAGCTTAGTTGGTTGGTCTTGATCGATAATTTTCGACTACAAAAGTAAAAAGAAGTATGAAATTCAACTGTCTGACCAGGAGTATCGTGCATTTTACTGAAAAAATACTCGGGATCAGGATGCTTCGTACATACCTGGAACTGCCCGTACATAAATTTTTCAGCGCCTATAGTAGAAATACCTGCAATCAAAGATATCATATTAAAAATAATTATAATATATTTGATTCGCATTTAAAACTATTTAGACGGTAAACTGCTGTTTATCGCTCAAAACCAAAATCATATGAAAGAATACATTCTGCTAGCTTTCATCGCCACGGTGGGCATGACCGGTCTGTTCAGTATTCATCATGAAGTCAAAGCGAGCCAGGAAGAGAATCCTTACTGCACCGGAGAAACCTATGCCCGTTTGATTTCAGTGAATCAAAAAGTTCGCAACAAAGAAAGCCAACTATCGATCGACACCGAGACGGCCTGGCCTGACATTCTGATCCAGGTCAGTAATTTCGATAAGGACGCAACGTACTACCTGGATTCCGGATCCGATGAACGAAGGATCATTAACGAGGCACAGTTGCGGATCCATTTTGACAAATCGGGCAAGAAACTAATTAAACTCTTGAAAGAAAATATACTGGTGGATGCGGTCGACCTGTATATTGAAGCCGAAAAGCCCTCCGTCAGGCTAGCCAGTTATTGATATCCATACATTTCAGTTGGCCAAAGCCCTTGCCAATTATGATATAAAAGGCTTAACTTTGACGGTAGCAAAATTCCACTACCCTTATGAATCTGTTAGTGCTAAAAGATTTGGTAGAGAGATCCGCTTTTGGTGTCTGTAGCTACCTGGGAGACAAACTCGGGATCAATAGTGCAAAAATCAGGTTATATTTTATCTATACATCCTTTGTGACCATGGGTTCTCCCATTATCATTTACTTGATAATGGCATTCTGGCTTAACATCAAAAAGTACATTCGACGCAGTTATGCCGTCTGGTCATGATCCTTCCTGCGACTCGGTAAATGCATACTGCACAATATTCGCTCCCATCTGAAGTGCCCTTTCCCGTACATCGGTAGGATCATTATGTACATCCGGATCCTCCCAGCCATCGCCGAGGTCACACTCATAAGTATAGAAGCAGATTAACCGGCCTTCCCACATGAGGCCAAAACCCTGAGGTGCTTTGCGATCATGCTCATGGATCTTTGGCAGTCCTTCCTTAAAATTAAAGGTCTGATGATATATCGGATGATCGAACGGAAGTTCAATCCATTCCAGTTCGGGAAATACTTCTTTCATGGCAGTACGGATGAAAGGGTCCATTCCATAGTTATCATCAATATGTAAAAATCCTCCACCGATCAGATATTTACGCAGATTCTGAATTTCACTCGAACTGAAAATCACATTGCCATGGCCCGTCATATGTACGAAAGGATAGTTGAAAAGATCAAGACTACCTACATCTACAGTGGCATAATCAGGATCCAAAGCCATACCTAAATGTAAATTACAAAATCGGGAAAGGTTTGGAAGTGCAGTAGGGTTGGCATACCAGTCTCCCCCGCCGCTGTACTTCAAGAGCGCTAATTTCAAATCGGCCATATTGCCATCCGGTCCGGGAGGCGCCGCCTGTATCAGTGATAAGGTTAAGAAAAGCCAGAAAAATTGTTTCATCAATATCGATTTATCATTGCATTCAATGAAGTAACGAAAATTCCGGCGGTTTCGGTTCGTAACCGCATCCTGCCGAGCGAGATTTCCTGAAATCCCTGGGCTGAAGAAGCGGCGATTTCCTCCCCGGTGAAATCACCTTCGGGTCCGATCAGGATCACAGAATTCATACCAGCTTTTAATACATCGGCCAGGTGAGTTGACAGTTTATCCTGACAGTGAGCAATAAATCGATTTTGCGGCAGGGTTTCCAATGCCAGGAAATCCGAAAGCCGGCAAATATCTTCGACCTTTGTCAGATACAGGTTTCCCGATTGCTTCATGGCACTGACTGCAATTTTGGACATCCGTTCCATATTGATCCGGCTCCTTTCCGATCGCCTGGTCTCGATAAATGTTATCTGCTGCAGTCCAATTTCGGTGGCTTTTTCCAACAGCCACTCCATCCGGTTTATATTTTTAGTCGGTGAAATTGCCAAATGTAAACGTGCTTCCCCCAAAGGTTCGCGCTCCACTTCTTTGATCTGTGCCCTGGCCATTTTTTTATTGAGCTCGCTCAAAACGGCCCAATAGCGCGCTCCCATACCATCAAGAACCCAAATTTCATCACCAACCTTCATTCGCAGACTTTTCGAAAGATGCTGCAACTCCTGATCCCGGAGTACAATCTCACCGTTGGCAATCTCATTAGAATAGAAAAACTGCATTGGACAAAAGTAGAAAATCAAAATGTGGTGGAAAGCATATCTATCTGTCCCTAACCTGGCAGAAAAGTAGAGAAATGTCCGGTTTTTCCTGCCATGGCCAGTCTTGAAAGCGTTACAAACATTGAGTGTCTATATCTCATGCACTCCGTTAAAAGTATTTTCTATAGCAGGTGAGCTTCAATATTGCAGACGACTGCGACTTATGTCGTGGTTGTCTGCGTTTTAATCTATTAAATGTACATTTGCAGCCAACTAATTAAAACTTTACCTGACAACCCTGCGTTGTTGAGTTGTTTAATAAAAAGTGGCTATGGGCTATGCGATCATGATTGCTCAATTTGTATTGAGCTTGTCCATATTGATCATCTTACATGAGTTAGGGCATTTCATCCCTGCCAAGTGGTTCAAAACCCGGGTGGAAAAGTTCTATCTGTTCTTTGATCCATGGATCTCTCTTTTCAAGAAAAAGATTGGAGAGACGGAATATGGCATCGGTTGGTTACCCCTTGGAGGATATGTAAAGATCTCGGGGATGATTGATGAAAGTATGGATAAAGAGCAAATGAAAGGACCACCTCAACCCTGGGAATTCCGCTCTAAGCCCGCCTGGCAAAGATTAATTATCATGCTGGGTGGAGTCACTGTCAATTTTATCCTCGGTTTTTTGCTATTCGGCATGGTACTATTTATCTGGGGATCAGAATATCTCCCTACTCAAAACATACCGAATGGCTATTATGTCGACTCGCTGGCGATGGAAATGGGGCTGCAAAACGGGGACAAGATCCTCGAAATCGGCGACCATGCTTTTGATCGTTATGATATCGGCAAATTTAAAAAGGAGATCGTCATCAATGACGCCAAGGAAATCAAGGTGGAGCGTGATGACAATGTAGTCTCCCTACCGGTCGATGAAAAATTTGTTAGCAAACTTTCCAGCTATGCGTATAAGGACGCAGTGCTTTTCATACCGCGTACTCCGACAATCATTAAGGCGATCGCCAAGAAAAGTGCCGCAGAAAAGGCGGGGCTAAAACCGGAAGACCGCATTGTGGCTATCAATGATATAGAGACACCCTTCTATGATCAATTTAGAAAGGTAGCCCTGGACAATAAGAATAGTGCATTGACCCTGCGCTATATCCGTGATGGTCAGGAGCAGGAGGTACGGTTACAGTCAGATGAAAATGGGATCATTGGTTTTGAAGCAAAGAACTACCTTGATCTGTACGAAACCGAGCGACAGGAATATACGGTCGCTCAGGCTATTCCTGCTGGCGTTGTAAAAGGCTATGATTTTCTGGCTTCTCAGATCAAAGCTTTTGGTAAGATGTTCAGAGGTAAAATTAAAGCAACAGAAAGCCTTGGTGGTTTTGGTACCATCAGCAACCTGTTTCCCAAGGTGTGGAGCTGGGAGGTTTTCTGGCATGTGACTGCCGTGTTATCTCTTATTTTAGGCTTTATGAACCTGTTGCCTATCCCTGCCCTGGATGGTGGCCATGTCATGTTTCTGATCTATGAAGTAGTCACCGGCCGCAAGGTGAGTGACAAATTTATGGAATACGCTACCATTGTCGGTTTTGCCATTGTGATTGGATTGGTATTGTTTGCCAATGGTCTCGACGTATTGCGATGGTTAAACTCACGATAGTGAATTATTTCGAATTTTATGACATTCCGGTGGCCTTTCAGATTGATGAAGACCTGCTCAAGCGTAAGTATTATGAGCTGAGTCGCTCCTTTCATCCTGATTTCCATACTCTTGCATCAGAAGACCAGCAGGAGTCCGCACTGGATAAATCCACGACCAACAACCAGGCTTTCAAAACGCTGTCCAACTTCGATGAAAGATTAAAGTATATCCTTGGTTTATTCGGTAAGCTGAAAGAGGAGGGCGAGAACAAAGTGCCCCAGGATTTTCTAATGGAGATGATGGAAATCAATGAAAGTCTGATGGAACTGGAAATGGACCCATCAGAAGAGGCCCAAACAACCTTGATTAAACAAATAAAAGAAATTGAGCGGGAGACATACCAGGATATCGCCCCTATTCTGGATCAAGAAATAAATTCTCTATCAGAGCGTGATTGGCAGTCCGTTTC
The DNA here is from genome assembly GCA_020436835.1 of Saprospiraceae bacterium. Lineage (GTDB taxonomy): Bacteria > Bacteroidota > Bacteroidia > Chitinophagales > Saprospiraceae > JABDMH01. The sequence goes on from JAGQWZ010000413.1 coordinate 6,248, forward strand.
CGATTTTTACTTAAAAAGCCGGTATCTAAAACGACTTCAGGAAAACGTGGATAAATTAGCAGCTGAGCACTAGTTGTTAACGGCTCAACGATGAATATTGACAGTTGAAAATAAATTGATTGTCCGGTTGCTTTAAGCTGTACAACTTTGCTGGAAACATGAACTTAGAACCATGCGATATGTACTTGTTTTCCTTCTTCTGATATCCGCCATTCGCGTATCCAGCCAAACGGCGATTAAAGGATTCATCTTCGATAAACAAAGTCAGCAACCGCTGACAGGAGCCAATGTCATTTTGGTCTCCGTTCAGCCCCAATTGGGCACCATTAGTGATCTGGAAGGTTTGTTCCAACTCGACGAGGTGTTGCCTGGACGGCATGTGATCCAGGTGAGTTATCTGGGTTACAATGCGGTCACTATCCCCAATGTGCTGGTGACCTCCGGCAAACAAGTCGTGTTGGAAGTTGGCCTTGAAGAATCCGCCATCTCCATGGATGAAATAGTGGTGACCGCTACAGTCGAAAAGGATAAGTCAAATAATGAAATGGCCACCGTCAGCGCCCGGATGTTTACCCTGGAAGAGGTAACCCGTTATTCAGGTGGAAGAAACGATGCTTCACGAATGGCGGCCAATTTTGCCGGAGTCAATATTGCAGACGACTCACGTAACGATATCGTGATCCGGGGCAACTCCCCGATTGGTGTCTTATGGCGAATGGAAGGCATTCCAATTCCGAATCCAAATCATTTCGCTACAATGGGTACTACCGGTGGACCTGTATCCGCTCTCAATACCAACTTGTTGAAAAATTCGGATTTCCTTACCGGTGCATTCCCGGCAGAATATGGCAATGCGAATGCCGGAGTATTTGATATTCAACTTCGCAGCGGAAACCGGGATCGATATGAATTTACGGCTCAACTTGCGGCATTCAGTGGCTTTGAAATGATGGCAGAAGGTCCTCTTTCCAAGCGAAACAAAGGCTCTTTCCTGGTCAGTTACCGGCATTCCTTTGTGGAGTTGGCGCACTATGCCGGAATCAATGTGGGCACCTCTGCACTTCCCCGCTATAAGGACCTCACCTTTAAAGTCGACCTGGGACGGACCAGGACCGGACAATGGTCCATTTTCGGCCTCGGTGGTTTAAGTGACATAGAATTTCTCGCCGAAGAAACGGAGGACGATGACTTCTTCGCCGCCAGTGATCAGAACAGCCGCGCGACCAGCCAGATCGGAATTATGGGATTGAATCATCAACTGCTCCTGAACGATCGCAGTTATGTACGCACTACCCTCGCGTACTCCTATGCCGGAAATGCCTTCAATGCGGAAGAAATCGTCGCCGGCACCGATATCAATCCGATATTTGATTCGGAGGATAAAACATCACGGCTCACACTCTCTTCCTATTTGAATAAGAAGGTCAATGCAAAACTGACTTATCGCACAGGCATGCTGCTTGAGTATCATCTTGTTGATGCCTTTGTGCAGGAAAAAAATATTGGTGTATGGCAAATCCTCCGGGATTTTGACGATGGGATTCCCATCCTGCAGGCTTATGGTCAGATACAGTATAAGCCAAGAGAACAAGTGACCATAAATGCCGGCGTACATGGTCAATATCTTCAGCTAAACCAACAACTGGCCATAGAACCCCGGGCGTCAATCAACTGGCATCTGTCTCCTAACCAAACCTTGAGCCTGGGATATGGCCGGCACAATCAAATGTTGCCGTTACCCCTGGCCCTGCTGACCAGGCCGAACCCCAATGGGTCATTAGTCCGCACAAATGAGGATGTTCAGTTTTTGACCAGTGATCATTTTATACTGAGTTATGACCGGAAGATTGGACCCGACTGGAGAATAAAAAGTGAAGTTTATTTTCAACATCAACATAACATACCGGTGGAAAGCACCGCCAGTAGTTTTTCCGCCCTGAACGCGGGGGCTGACTTCGGATTTCCTGAAGTACACTATCTTATGAACTCCGGCACCGGAAAAAATTACGGACTTGAACTCACCGTCGAAAAATTCTTCTCCAAAGGATTTTATGCGTTGTGCACCGGCTCTCTATACGATTCGAAATATAAGGGCAGCGATGGCGTCGAAGAAATACGGCTTTTAATAACCGGTATATTTTAAATATACTGGGAGGTAAGGAATTCCTGATTGGCCAACAGAAAAAGAATGCTATTACTTTTGATTTTAAAGTCACTACTGCCGGAGGCCGTTACTACACGCCAATTGATTTATTCGAATCGATTGCTGCCGGTGAAGAAATAAAAATAAACTCCAGAGCCTTCAGCGAACAATATGCCCCCTATTTCCGGCTGGACCTCAAAATTGGTTACCGGTTGAACAATAGTAAAAAGAATTATTCACAAC
>JAGQWZ010000047.1 GCA_020436835.1 Saprospiraceae bacterium
ATACCATCTCCATGAAAATCCTGAATATCATCGTTTTTGGGCTTATGACCTATCAAGCTCAAGCACAGAATTTTCACGCTGACATCCGTGGTACAAACGATAGTTCAGATGGAGGTATGTTTCAATTAGCTACACCTAACGGTAGTCACTACATACGATTATTCAGCGGAAGAATAGGCGATCCAAAACCCTATTTATACTTTTATGGACCTGACACATTTCGTATTGCCAGTGGTAATAATGATTTTTCAGATTTTACTGAAAACATGACCATTTTAAATGGATTTGGGACCGATGGATCAAATGCCACTTTTATTGGTATTAATAATCGGAAACCCGTAACTGAATTAGATATAAGAACCACCAGTACCAATGACGGATCAGAAATAAGATTGGGGAACAGCGACGACAGTCATTTTTTAAGATTATTTAGTGGCAGACAGGATTTTGCTACTCCCAGCATTTATTGGAAACATGGAGATTCCCTATCCATTGGCACCTCACTGAATACCTATACGGAAAGATTGAGAATTACCAGCGATGGAATGGTAGGAATTGGGTTAACAGATCCTCAGGCTCGACTGGGAATAAAGTTTGACAGTGGCATGAAGCCCCATATAGATTTAATTGAAGACCAGGATGTCGATTTTGCCAGAATACGTCTCAGGAACAGGACAAATGCGGATTTTTGGGACATAGCAGGAAATACCACGAATTCGGGATTATTAAATTTCTTTTCGACGGTCGGAGGAGATATTCTTTCCATCAAAGATCAGGGAAGAGTGGGGATCAGGAATTCCAATCCGCAAGCAGCATTGCATGTAAGCCCTTCTGGAGGAGATGATGCCGCCAAATTCGATGGGAGAGTAAATTTTACCGATCCCATCTTAATCAACGGAATGTCTGGATTGGCTGGTCAGGTGCTGATGTCAAACGGCTCAAATGATCCTGCCTGGATCACACCCGGTCCTCTGAATCCTGAAGTAGGTTTTAAAGCACATTTGACTTCCGATGTCGCAGTCTCCAGCTCAACGGAAGTCGTTCTTGCTTCCTTTACGGAAAACTATGATGATGGTGGAAACTTTAATCACACCTCCGGAATTTTTACTGCACCCTCCGCCGGAGTTTATCATTTTGAGTGCATGTTCTCATGGGCCATTGGAGGGACTACCCAAACTGATATTCCCGTATTCATTCGCATTAGAAAGAACGGCAATACCGAAGAACAATTTGTTGAACGCGTTACCATATTCACATTAATTCATGAAGACCAACATTATTCAACTGATCTCAAGTTGCAGAGTGGAGACCAAATTAGTTTTGTTGCCTTTCAAGCAGGAGGAACTTCAATGCTGATCACAGGCACAGGTACTATTGAAAACACAAAGGTGTCTGGATATAAAATTTATTGATTGAGTTTGCCAGGTTTTCTTAAATCAGATGCCTCTCAAAAATGAACTCGAACATCAGTAATTGATATGAAATTCAGGTGAGAAAATATTTATTAAAAAACAAATTACAGATAGATATGAAGCTAGTAGAAATACGACTTATTTTATTTATTCTATCCATTTTTTTGGTCGATGCAAAGGCATGGCAGGTGGAAGTCCTGGCCATGAATAAAGTCGGAATTTCCGGTGCAAGTACAAATAATTATGGGGGATTTTTCATGTGTCTTGACAAAACAAGACCTGACCTCGTGATTGGGGGAAATGCTGTTACCTTTGGTGATGATTGCCTCTTAGCAGCCGATCCTACCTGGCCAAGTAGTGATCTATTCCTGCAGGCTAACGATGATATAATTCTGGAGATCGATAAAAACTCCAACGGAGAACCCGCTAAGTTCGAAATCAAAAATGGAGCCAATCAGACTATTTATGGCCTCACGGACAATGGCCTGGCCACCCAAACGGGATCTCAGGCCGCCATCGAATTGAAATCGACTAACAATGGCAATGGTTCTGTTCTTACCCTCAAAAATGAAACTCCCGGCCTATTTAATTATGTGGGAGCGATTAATTTTAATACTATCTCATCAACTCCCGGACAAATCGCCTATAGTAGTTCGAACACTTTGGACTTCAGAGTGAACAGCATTAGCCCCTTGATGCAACTGAGCAATGGTGCCAACCACATCATTATGTCAAACGGGGCCAAACTCACCAGCGGTGGGATGTGGATGGATGTGTCAAGTGAGGCCAAGAAGGATCTGGAGAAACAAGTACAGGTAAAAGAAGTATTAACCGCACTTACCTACCTACCCATCTATCAATGGCGATATAAGGAAGAGCCCGGTTCCCTGCATATCGGCCCAACATCCGAAGAATTTCGTCAAATATTTGGACTTGGTCCGGATGATCAATCGCTCTCACCTTCCGACCTGGCAGCAGTGGCTATTGCGGCTGTCCAGGCTTTAAGGGAAGAAAATAAAATCCTGAGAGAAGAACTCATGGCGATGGAGGATGCCTTTATGGAACTGAAAACAGTCTACCTAAGCAAGAAAAGAAGGAAGAAACTACTTAAATTGAAGTAGGAATAATCCATTAAAATGTCCAATCCCGGCAGTATAAAGGCGATCATCATAGATGATGAAAATCATAGCATTCAAACGCTCATTTATGAACTGAAACGGCACTGCCCCCAGGTGCAAACAGTAGCCACTTTTAATTCAGCTGATGATGGTAAAGTTGGTATCCAAACACATAAACCAGAGTTGGTTTTTCTGGATATTGAAATGCCCGTCAAAAATGGTTTTCAGATGCTGCGCGAACTAGATCATTTTGAATTCGATATTATTTTCATTACTGCCTATGACCAGTATGCCATTCAGGCTTTTAGGTTTGCTGCAGTAGATTATCTCCTCAAACCGATCATATCCCATGACCTAATCGACGCCGTACAACGCATTAGTCAGAAAAAGGAAAAATTCCTAACCGAGCAAAAATTGATCAATCTCATTCAAAACCTAAGGAAACAGAAACCGGTTAGAATAGCCATACCCCATGGAAATATCGTGGATTTTGTCTGTGCCGACAACATTGTTCACTGTGAATCTGATAGCAATTATACCCGTATATTCTCTAAGGATGGACGAAGATATTTACTTTCCAAAACCATGCGTGAATTAGAGGAATGGCTGGAACCGGAAGATTTTTTCCGGTGTCATCATTCGCATCTGATTAATTTAAAAGAAATAAAACAATTGATTAAAAATGATGGAATTACTGTCATCATGTCAAATGACATGAGAATTCCCGTTTCAAGGAGGAAATCTGAACAGTTCTCAATGTTAATTAAGGGCCAATATTCGACATAATCTTGTAAAGTTTGAACGATTGATAAACAGGTACCTGGATAAAATCTGCATTTTTATACTGGTAATGGGATCAATTTGTCCCGTATATCTGCAATTACCTGCTACTGAATTTTATCAACTCAGACAGGATGAACAACTGTTGTCTTCCGGCTATTTCAGCCTTTCACAGGATGACTATGGATTTATCTGGCTGGGCAGTTACTGGGGAGGGGGTATTTATAGATTCGATGGTTATAATCTTGTCTCCTTTGTTATCGATCCAACGGACCTAAAGCAGAGTCTCAGTAGTAACAACATAAACAATCTTTATTGTCCTGGCGATAA
>JAGQWZ010000414.1 GCA_020436835.1 Saprospiraceae bacterium
ATCTCCTTCTATCGTTTTTATATTGATCTCTCATTCCTGGTAAATTAGCGGATCCTTTAAAAAAAAGTACACAATTTAATTTGAATAAATCTTTGTTTAATCCTGGGTTCTTTATCGATGGTTTTAATGACCGGATATAAAAAGCTTGGCGTTCTACCTTATTTTTAATAAGAAATCCAGAGTTACCTGATTAAATCGTTCAAGGTCCTCCCAATGATGCACGTGACCACCCTCGGGAAATTCAATCATCTCCGAGTTTTTAATACCCTTGTGCAGTATGGCTGAAAAAGCCGGTGGAGTGAATATGTCCATGAGTCCGATGGTGATCAAAGTGGGAGCAGAGATCCCCTGGAGTCGATCTACCGTATCATGTTCTATGCACGCATCCAGCTGGCCATCAAATCCGGCTTTAGATTGGGGTGCCTTGTTATCTTTTGCATCGGTCTGTCCTGTCTGGAGCTCGTGGAGATGATCCCGGTAATATGGTGGTGCAAAAATCCATAACTGAAGTAATTCCATGAAGTCTTCAGGGTGGCTGGTGACTCTCAGTTTCTTGAGGTTTCGATAAACGGTTTTTGCATAATTATTAAAAACCGGCCAGGTACTGATAAGTATCAGAGAATGGACACGATCCGGAAAATTTATTGCCAGTTCCTGGGCTATGGCACCCCCCATGGAAATACCGGCAATCCGGGCTTTTGAAATTTGCAGATGATCCATTACGGCAATACTGTCTTTTGCCATTTGAAAAGTGGAATAGGGCCCTTCAGGAGCGCCGGATTTACCTACTCCCCGGTTGTCGATCAGGATGCAATGAAAATATTCTGCGTAGACAGCAACATGTTTTTCCCAGGTATTTCCATCCGCACCAAATCCCATTAAAAGAATCAGGGGTTCTCCCTGTCCTCTTTCCTGGTAATAAATTTTTACCCCTTGCACATCTACATAACCATCTTTCATTTATTATTGGTTTATAAATTAATTTGTGCAATAAATCAGGCTTGTTCCCAACTCTCTTTTATAAATGTAAACCCGTCGCGGTAGATTTCTTCCAGGGTTGGTTGAAAATTTCTCCAGACATTAATTCCGGAGGCAAATTCAGGATTATTTCTACTAAACGCTTCAATGGTCAGCCATCCATCATAATTAATTTCTTTAAGGGTATGGAAAACATCCTTCCAATGTACTTGACCTTTTCCGGGCGTACCCCGGTCATTTTCTGATATGTGTACATGGGCAATCACATCTTGATGTTTTAATATCAGCTGCCGCATGTTTTTTTCTTCAATATGGGCATGATGTGTATCATAGATCATTCGCAGGTTCGGATGATTAACGTCCTGGATTAATTCTGCTATATCTCCCAGGGTATTATATAAATAACATTCGAATCGATTAAGTGCCTCCGGGGTCAGAACAATATTATACTTTTCTGCATGCTCTGCCACCGGCCGCAATACTTCCGCACTTCTCTTTCGCTCCTCCGGAGTAGGAGGGGCACCGGAAAAGGAGGCAAAGGCAGAGTGAAAGGGTCCGCCAATCACTTGCACTCCCATAATTGCGGCCATATCTATGCGCCATTTCATTTGATCCACTGCTTTTTGCCGCACTGCCATATCAGGACTGACGGGATTGGCATCGTCTAATAAGGAAGTTACTGCCGTACACGCTAATTCGAGTTCTTTGAGGATTTTTCCGATGGCTTCAAAATTCTTTACCGGCACTTCACCTATGGGAATCTCGACACCATCATAACCGGTTTTTTTCAGATCCTCCAGAATGGAGAAGTGGCTTTCATCGACGGACGTGGTCCACAAGAGCATATTCATACCGATTTTCATGCTAATCATTTTTGCCTGATGCCAATATATCAAATTTAGGTCTTAATTGAATTTCTAGTCAGTGGACATCGCATATCCAGAACCATTTCATCTATCTTTAGCCAAATAAAGAATTCGCATGCAAATAGAGAAGGCAACGGATATCCGTACTCTTAAAGAAGAAGTATTGCCAGCTGACCTGGCAGTAGTCGGAGGAGGAATGGCGGGAGTTTGTGCTGCCATCACCGCAGCCCGTCATGGTGTCAAAGTAGTACTGGTGCAGGATCGACCGGTGTTGGGAGGAAATGCTTCCAGTGAAGTCAGGCTATGGATTTTGGGGGCTACTTCCCATATGGGTAACAACAATCGGTGGGCAAGGGAAGGAGGAGTTATTGACGAGCTACTGGTGGAAAATGTATACCGTAATCCGGAAGGGAATACCATCATTTTTGACACGATTTTATTGGAGAAAGTGATTGAGGAACCTAATATCACCCTGCTCCTAAATACCGCAGTGTATCAGACGGTAAAGGAAGATCCCAACACGATTAAAGAGGTGCTGGGATTTTGCAGCCAGAATTCAACCACCTACCGTATCGCTGCTTCCTATTTCTGTGACGCTTCCGGTGACGGTATTGTGGGATTCCAATCTGGTGCTGCATTCCGCATGGGAGCAGAAGCGAAGGACGAATTTGATGAGCCGTTTGCACCAACAAAAGAATATGGAGAGCTTTTAGGCCATTCCATTTACTTCATGAGCAAGGATCTTGGCAAACCGGTTGATTTTGTTGCTCCGTCTTATGCGCTGACCGACATCACCCGGATACCGAGGTACCGGAAGTTCAATGTACAGGAACATGGTTGTTGGTTGTGGTGGCTGGAATACGGTGGTCGTCTGGATACGGTACACGAGTCGGAAACCATTAAGTGGGAATTATGGAAAGTGGTGTACGGAGTATGGGACTACATTAAGAATTCAGGAAAATTTCCGGAATCCCGCAATATGACTCTGGAGTGGGTTGGATTGATACCGGGAAAAAGAGAGAGCAGGAGGTTTGAGGGATTATATATGCTGCGTCAAAAAGATATCGTACAACAGAAGCACTTCTACGACGCAGTAGGGCATGGAGGATGGGCCATCGATTTGCATCCTGCCGATGGTGTCTTTAGTGAAAAACCCGGCTGCAATCAATGGCATTCCAAAGGCGTGTACGAAATTCCTTTCCGTACCATGGTTAGTCGAAACATTAAAAACCTTTTTTTAGCTGGTAGGATTATCAGTGCCAGCCATGTTGCCTTTGGATCAACGCGAGTGATGGCCACCTGTGCTCATAATGCGCAGGCAGTGGGTATTGCAGCTGCAATCTGTTTAGAAAAGCAAATTACACCTCAGGAACTGGCTGGTCGGGAACAAGTGTCGGTATTACAAAAAGAACTCTTAAAAAAAGGCCAGTTTATTCCTCAGATGGCTTTATCGGATCCGGAAGATCTGATAGCTGAAGCTTCAATCAAAATCAGTTCGGAACTCAGTCTGGGAGAACTGTCATTTGATGGACCCTGGTTTAGTCTGATTTATGGCGCTGCTCAATTACTGCCGGTAAAAAGGGGGAAAATTCCATCCATCGAATTGGAAGTCAAGGCAGATGAAGCGTGCACGCTGTCAATTTCGATCAGGAGCAGTTCAAAAAAATACAATTACACACCGGATGTGATTATCGGTCAGCAGACTTTTCAACTGGTGCAAGGTATTCAGAAAATCAAACTTGATTTAAAGTACGAATTGCAAGCAGACACCTATTTGTTTGTATGTGTCGATAAGCAGGAAAAATGTGCTTTAAGACAGAGTGAAACCAGGGTAACCTCCCTGGTGAGTGTTTTTAATAAACAAAATATTCCGGTCTCAAATTATGGCCGTCAGGATCCGGATCCGTCCATTGGTTTTGAATCGTTTGAATTTTGGGTTCCCATTCGCCGGCCGGAAGGGCAAAATATAGCCATGAAAATTGAACCTGAAATTAAATGCTTTTCGAAAGAGAATTTATTGACAGGAATTTTTCGGCCTTATATCCGTTCCAATGCGTGGGTAGCGGAATTGGCTGATGAAAAACCGGAATTATTTATTCAATGGGAGGAGCAAAAGACAATTAGTAAAATAGTTCTCTCCTTTGACACTGACTGGGACTACGCCATGGAATCTTCCCTCTTAGGGCATGCGGAGCGAGTGATGCCATTTGTCGTACGCAATTACCGGATTTACGTCAAAGATGATTTGATCTATGAGAAACAAGATAACTACCAGACTCGCAATGAAATTATTTTAAATATTCCTCTTGTTACAGACCAGCTTAAGCTCATTTTCGAGAAGCCCGGAAAAAATATTCCTGTGGGCATTTTTGGATTATCAATATACAGTTAGATGCCGGTTCTTGACTACGTGGTAATTGGCATTTTTTCTCTATTGATATTTGCGGTAGGAGTTTCATTTACCCGTACCGGCAGCAGTATGAAGTCTTTCTTTGCCGCCGGAGGTACTTTGCCATGGTGGCTGAGTGGTTTAAGTCTCTTTATGAGTTTTTTCTCTGCCGGAACTTTCGTCGTTTGGGGATCTATTGCTTATCAATATGGTTGGGTAGCCATCACCATCCAGTGGATGATGGCACTGGGTGGTTTCCTGATCGGTTATTTTATTGCCCCGCGGTGGCACCAAACGGGAGTTTTGACAGTAGGAGAATATGTGGGGCGGCGTTTTGGTGAGCGTCTAAAGCGATTTTATAGTTATATTTTTTTGGTGCTGAGTTTTGTAACGACCGGTGCATTCCTGTATCCGGTTGCCAAACTCTTTAATGTGTCTACGGGATTTTCAATTGAAATTTCAATTATTATTTTGGGATTAATTGTTATTGCCTACACGGCCGCTGGTGGATTATGGGCGGTCATTATTACGGATGTACTGCAATTTATCATTCTTTTTGCAGCGGTATTAATAGTGGTGCCACTGGCATTAGATAGAGTAGGAGGGCCAGAGCGTTTTATTCAGTCGGCCCCACCTGATTTTTTTCAGCTGATAAACGGAGAATATACTTACTGGTTTCTATTGGCCTTCATGTTTTATAATACCATTTTTATCGGGGGTAATTGGGCATATGTTCAACGATACACCAGTGTATCCACTTCTGGGGACGCCAGGAAAGCTGCCTGGCTGTTTGGGATACTTTATCTGTTTAGTCCGGTTCTGTGGATGTTGCCGCCAATGGTTTATAAAATTCAACATCCGGATCTCGTGGATCTTGCCAATGAGGGAGCCTTCCTGTTAATGTGTAAAGAGGTACTTCCCAGCGGGCTTCTGGGCTTAATGCTGGCCGGGATGCTGTTTGCAACGGCAAGTTCGGTGAATACGACACTTAATATGATGTCGGCAGTCTTCACCAATGACCTTTATGCCCGTCTGGTCACTAACATATCCAACCGAAGCCTGATGCGGGTTGCGAGGATTTCAACCTTTGTATTCGGAATAATTACCATCCTCGTTGCGCTCATTGTGCCTGCTGCCGGCGGCATTGTGGAAGTAGTCATAAGTGTGGGGGCAATCACCGGGGCGCCTCTTTTCGCTCCGACCATCTGGGCGTTGTTCAGTAAAAGGCAAACCGCAAAATCAATTCTGACGGTCACTTTGCTGAGCCTGGCCATCAATATCTTTTTTAAATTTTTTACTCCCTGGTTATTCGACTTTGCCCTTGACCGGGCTCAAGAGATGATGGTTGGAGTCTTTGTTCCTCTGGTGCTGTTATTACTTTTTGAGTTGTTGCAGACCGAGACTGTTGATCCAAATATTTTGCAGGATGGGGAAGTTACTGAATCTAAAAATAAGGGAGCAAATGCCTTCGCTATCGTAGTGCTTGGGAAAGCGGTGACTTTTACAGGTGTAATGATAGCAATTTTTGTTTTGGCCGGGTCAATTGGTCAAGTCTGGAGCCTTTTTATTTCGTTACTTATAATTGTAGTTGGAATCCTTCTTTGGAAGCATTCTCAAAACGCTTATAGAAAAGGCAACCGCTGATCAGATTTTATTCAATTTATTGATGAAGATTTTCTTTTCAGTATAGTAAACCAAAAAGTAGACATTCAACAACGTACAATCTCGCATAGACTCTTACTGAATTTGGGAGCTAAGGGATGCAGGGATTCAATACCGTCTACTCCGCTCCCAAAATATCGGATGGATTGCTGGCTGCAGCCCGGTAAGCATGATAACTGACGGTCAAAAGGCCTAATGCGAGGACGAGCAATCCTGAGAGTACGAAAGTCCATAGATTGAGGGATATCCGGTTTGCAAAACCTTCAAGCCAGTTGTGCATTAAATAGGCAATTAATGGCCAGGCTAATAAATTGGCTAATAAAATGATTTTCATGAAATCAGTGGTTAGTAGAAGCACTAGCTGGTAAATTCCGGCACCCAGAACCTTGCGGATGCTCACTTCCCTGATCCGTTGTTGCGCAATAAATGCTGACAGGCCAAATAGTCCAAGACAGGCAACGACAATGGCCAGCAAAGCAAAAATGGTGAAGAGTTTCTGGAAGCGTATTTCATTTTGATATTGAGCATTAAAATAGTCATCCAGAAAAAAGTATTGAAACGGATTTCCCGGGAATCTCTCATTCCATTGGTCTTCAATAAATGCAAGATTGTCTTGCAACGAGGCGGTATTGATCCGCATCAAATAATATTCCGCGTAGTCATTGAGAAAAAATATGGTTGGCTGCATGGCACTGCGCAGGGATTCCTGATGGTAGTCATTGACAACACCAACGATAATCACACTACTCTGCATGTCATCTGATGTGATGGTTTGTCCTATCGCAGCTTCGGGATTTTCAAAACCCAGGACTTCTGCTCCTAGCTTGGTGATGATGCAGGCAGTATCCCGGTCCGATCCAACTTCTCCGGAAAAATTTCTTCCGGAAAGTATTTGCATATCGAAACCAGGGATAAAGTTTTCATCAACTAGATTGTAGTTGAAGGCATGGGCATCTTCGGCATTTTCCTGAAGACGACGCATGCTGATTTTCCACCGTATTTGTCGACCGGGGATGACCAAAGTACTCATCACATCAGTAATGGCAGCGTGGTTTCCCAACTCATTTTTGAAATTCCGGACAGCCTGAGTACGTCCTTCAAAATCGGAGAATACACTCGGTTGTTCGACTACCACAATTTGCTCCGGATCAAAACCCAGGTCCTGGGTCTGCATGTACTCCATTTGACGGTAGACCACCAACGTGCCGACGATTAAAATAACACAAACTGCAAATTGAAAGGTGACCAGTCCTTTTCTGAGGTTGTTACTGCCCACTGCACTCGTCAATTTTTTACCGAGAATGCGGATAGGTTGAAAACGAGACAGAATAAATGCGGGATATAGACCGGAAAACAGAGTTCCCAAAATGATAAGACCAAGGATCAGCGGTATAAACCAGTTATAATGCCATAACGCAAAGTCCCAGAATTCTTCCTGACTTAAATTGCTTACCAAGCTGCTAAAGCGGGGAAAGAATACCAGGTAAAATAGAAAAGCGATGGTGATAGCCGAGAGATTTATAAGAAAGGACTCGAAGAGGAATTGATTTACCAGTTG
>JAGQWZ010000415.1 GCA_020436835.1 Saprospiraceae bacterium
ATCCCGGAGTATCAGAGAATACGATCTGATATTCATCTTCGGTAACGATACCAATAATGCGATGTCGTGTCGTCTGAGGTTTGTACGTTATGATCGACATACGTTCGCCAACCATGGCATTCATGAGGGTTGATTTTCCCACATTAGGACGACCGATGATATTAACAAAACCGGAGCTAAACATATTTCATAATTAATACAGTCTACGGCTCTTGCGGGCCGACCAGGCTTCAACAGCAGCGATCAGTCCCTTAGGACTGTAGCCCCTCCAGTTTGGTATTTGGAGTTGTTTGTTCATATTGACGTACGCATCAATACCGGTTTTGCGCATTTCTGTAAATACATGTTCCAATAAATTCAACATGAAAATATAACCACCTTCATCCACGATATCTTCAAACCACTCTTCATAGTAACAATCATCGGAGCCATGGAAATTTAATACATGATCCATTACCAGGATATAGCGGTTGATTCCCTCCTGGGTGAGGCGATCTATGACATTTTGCTTGAGATAGAGGATATCATTCGACAGGCAATCGTTCCACTCACCAATCAGTTCGATGATTGCTGTATGCTCATCATAATCGGCATAGATGATTTTAGCATAGAGGGTGGCTGAACCAAACTCATCCCATTGCGGATGGATGTAATAATTGTAGACCCGGTTGCTAAATTTAAACTCATCGTAAATCCGGCCAAAATGGGGCGAACGGGAATCCTCCGCCGAAACGTATGTGTCTCTCCAAAGATAATGCGGCTCTATATCATGCATACTTACTCCTTGTCATCCAGTGTAATATTGGTAAAATGAATATTTCCTGAAAAAGATTTCACAAAGATTAACAAAGTCTTGATTCATCTCAATTCCTTAAGGACTGATTTTTTACAAATTTGAGTAGCTCTGTGCCAGCTCAGAACATCTGCCTACTTTTGAAGTCGATTATGATAAAAAAAATTGTTGTAACCGGTCCTGAATGTAGTGGCAAGACCACCCTGGCGCAAGGGCTCGTTTCTCATTTGCATGGTATACTGGTGCCCGAGGTATCCCGCACTATTCTGACGCTTACTCAAAACAAATATTTTTTTGAAGACCTCCTGACCATAGCAAAATATCAATCCGGTCTGGAATCTATTGCGTCTATAGATCCGGATCGATGGATCATCTGCGATACTTCGATGCTGGTTCTGCAAATTTGGTCTCAATACCGGTTTCAGAAAGTGCATTCCTATATACAGACTGGTTTCAGTCAATCGAATCCTGTTTTGTGGCTGTTGTGCCGTCCCCTTGATCATTGGGAAGACGATGGTCTCAGAGTCGATCAACATCAGCGGGATGAACTATTTGAGCTGTACCGGAGCGCACTGCTTAATGCTCAAAAACCATTCCTGATCGTTCCTGCCCTGCCTACCGGTGAACGATTGAAATGGGTTGTGGATCATACATCAGAACTTTTAAAGTATTAACTTCGTTCTGTTTTTGAACTCGAATTGGGGTGCCTCCGGTAATTAACTACCGTTAAAGTAAGGCTGAGATCATACCCATTGCTTTAAGATTGGTAAAACTACCAACTCTTGATTCAAGCAGGAACCTGCTCAGGTAATGCTGAGAAGGGACTATATGAACCCATTAGAGTCATTTTTTACCGGTTATTAATTTAACCTCAAAGTAAAACAGATGATTCGTTTATTATCGCTTATCCTTTTGTCAGGATATGCACTTGCTCATGGTCAGGTCGACTTCAAAGGTAACATCATGGATCTGGCCGGTCAACCCATCCCCGGCGCTCACGTAAGTCTCCGGACTTCAACAACAATTAGTGATCTGGAAGGTCATTTCGAATTTACCTCATTGCAGGAAGGAGAATCCGTTATGGAGATCCAGGCACTGGGATTCCTGACCTGGAGAGATACGCTATTTCTGGCCAGTGATACGGAACTGGAGATTAAACTGGAAGAGCAATCGTATGATATTGAGGTAGTGAAACTTTCTGCTTCCTGGATCAAGCCTGGTCAGCCATTTAGCTACAGCAGTATGGACAAAGAAGACATCAGGACGCAGAATTTTGGTAAAGATATGCCTTACCTCCTGCAGAATCTCCCCTCAACGGTGGTGACCTCTGATGCCGGAACCGGTATCGGTTATACGGGAATCAGGATTCGCGGATCCGATCCCACTCGCATCAATGTTACGCTGGACGGTGTCCCGGTAAACGATGCGGAGTCACAGGGTGTGTTCTGGGTAGATCTGCCTGATCTGGCGAGCTATGCGGGCGCCATTCAGGTGCAGAGGGGTGTGGGTACATCAACCAATGGTGCCGGAGCGTTTGGTGCCACGGTCAATATTAAGACTTCGGGATTAGAAGACCAGATGTATGGCATTCTTGACTTTACCGGCGGGTCATTCAATACCCTGCGGGCGAATGTCAAATTTGGAACCGGTCTTATTGACAAGAAACTATCTTTTCAGGGCAGTTTGTCCCACATTCAATCCGATGGATATATTGACAGAGCGTCTTCTGATCTAAATTCAGTTTATTTGAGTGGAACGCTGTTAGGAAACAACAATTCACTGAAAATAAATTTCCTGCGTGG
>JAGQWZ010000416.1 GCA_020436835.1 Saprospiraceae bacterium
CGAGAAAAGCATATCCTGGCAACTGCACTGTAACACTTACCCACTCCCGAACGAAAGATATCGGTAGGGAGATCTCCCGGGCAGATATCATAATTGCCGCCATCGGCGTACCTTTCTTTGTAACTGCCGATATGGTAAAAGAGGGTGCAGTAGTCATCGATGTGGGAATGAACCGGATTGAAGACAGTTCCAGGAAAAGGGGTTACCGTTTGGTAGGTGATGTCGCTTATGAGGAAGTGGCCGGTAAATGCAGCTATATCACGCCAGTACCAGGTGGCGTCGGCCCGATGACGGTTACATCCCTTCTGCTCAATACTTTAAAAGCGTCCAAAAGGGAAATCTATGGATAAAAAAAACCTCGTCCATCAGGACGAGGAGTATGAAAAAGCCTAAGTCTTTCTTTATGCTATATAATGTGAAAAACTTTAACGTATCTGTAAGATATATTAAAGAAATCAATTATTCATCAACTTTGTAGAGTTTAACATTTCCAGGTCAATTCTAGCGGTAATTGCCTGACGTAAATTATACATATGGAAGATACTTTAAATATCAACTCTTTGGCCGCTGGTAAGAAAAATTGATATTTTCGCAGCGTGAAAAAGTACCTCTCGCTTGCTTTTCTGCTCTTCGTGCCACTGTTGATTCTTGCCCAGACAGAGGTGGTACCTGAATTGGATCTGATTTCAGATGAAGGGCATACGGTCTTTGTTCACCGCACCAATGAGGAGATACTGATCGATGGAGAAATTGATGAGCAGATCTGGCGCAAAGGAAGAGGAGCGGTTCATTTCTGGCAATACTTCCCATCTGATACAATGCAGGCCCGGCATCAGACTGAAATCTCAATGGCCTTTGACGATCAATATATCTATGTAGCGACTAAGTGTTATACCTCTGACAATCACTTTATCATTCCTTCCCTGCGGAGGGATTATAATTTCTCCGGCAGCGATAATATCAGTATTCTATTCGATACCTATAATGATGAGACAAATGCCTTCCTTTTCGGTATTAATCCTTATGGGGTTCGAAGAGAAGCGCTTATTTCAAACGGTGGCAGGCAGCGAGAGGATTTTGCCGAATCTTGGGATAATAAGTGGTTTGGTGCAGCAAAAATTTTTGATGGCTATTGGTCAGCTGAATTCGCCATCCCCTTCCGTACCCTGCGCTATAAAGAAGGAAGCAGTCAGTGGCGCTTTAATAGTTATCGATATGATACCCAGGTTAATGAGATCAGTACCTGGACCCAAATAGGTCAGAACCAGATCATCATGGATCTGGGACATATGGGAACTATGACTTGGGAGGAACCCCTCGCTAAACCTGGTACAAATGTGGCAGTCATACCGTACCTGACCG
The DNA here is from genome assembly GCA_020436835.1 of Saprospiraceae bacterium. Lineage (GTDB taxonomy): Bacteria > Bacteroidota > Bacteroidia > Chitinophagales > Saprospiraceae > JABDMH01. The sequence goes on from JAGQWZ010000416.1 coordinate 1,363, forward strand.
CCGGAATAAACCGGGATTTTGAAGATGTGACCCAAGGTAAGTCCCAATGGACGACAGGAATCGGTGGAGACGCAAAGATCGGGATTACTTCGGGCTTAAATCTCGATCTGACGGTCAATCCGGACTTTTCCCAGGTGGAAGTCGACCAGCAGGTAACTAACCTCGACCGCTTCGAAATATTTCTACCGGAAAAACGGCAGTTCTTTCTGGAGAATGCCGACCTCTTCGGTAGTTTTGGCGGCACCCGTACGAATCCTTTCTTTTCGAGAAGAATTGGCGTAACCATAGATACCGCCACCGGTCAGAATATTCAAAATTCGATCCTGTACGGTGCTCGTCTCAGTGGCAAGTTAAATGATAATTTCCGACTCGGTTTACTTAATATGCAAACCGCCAGGCAGGAAAAGAATGGGTTGCCAGCCTTTAACTATACGGTTGCCGCCTTGCAACAGAATGTCTTCAGCCGCTCCAATATCTCCATGATCATGGTCAACAAACAAGCTACCGGAAGTCCTGCCGGAGGAGAGTATAGCGATTACAACCGGGTACTGGGGTTTGAATACCGTTTAGCCACTCCAAGCAATCGCTGGACCGGTAAATTCTACCACCATCAGGTGTTTAGTCCGGGTGATGCGGAACATAAATTTAATAATAGCGTGCAACTAGAGTACCTGAGACGTGACTACCGGCTGGAATGGGCACATCTTTTTGTGGGTGAAGGATATGATGCGGAAGTTGGCTTTGTACCACGCAGGGATTACTTGCTTATCAGTCCTGAGTTTCAACTCTTCTTTTATCCCAACAATAAACGTCTGATCAACCGCCACAGTCTTAACGTTGACTTTCGAAATATTTATAAGGTCGGAAAAGACGGGAGCAGGCTGTTACCCAGATACGGTCTTTCCGATCGGCAGTTGGAGATCATGTGGGAGTTGGACTTTGCCGATAATAGCCGGGGCAGTGCGATGTTTTCTTACGACTATATTTTTCTCCTGGACGACTTTGATCCGACACGTTCACAGGACGAGGACATAGCCCTGCAGGCCGGAACCGACTATAAGTTTGCCAACCTTTCATTGTCCTATAGTTCGGATCAGAGAAAGAAGTTGATTATTGAAATAACCCCCAACTATGGGAGCTTTTACAGTGGAAAAAGATACGGAGTAGAGGGCAGTCTAACTTACCGGTATCAACCACTGGGATTTGTTTCGATGGATTATGCGATAAACCACCTGAGACTAGGTGATCCATTTGAGCCAAGTACGGTTTGGCTCATTGGTCCACGCATCGATCTCACCTTCAGTAAGTCACTCTTCCTTACCGCATTTGTGCAATATAATAGCCAATTTGACAATCTCAACATCAATACCCGGTTTCAATGGAGATTTCGCCCGGTTAGCGATTTCTTCCTGGTTTACACAGACAACTACCTGTTTGATCCCTTCAGTCAGTTTTCGGTAAGGAACCGCGGTCTGGTAGCAAAACTAACTTATTGGCTTTAGTACAATAAATAGATATGAATACCCATTTATTAATTCAACAACTAACTATCATATGAATTTTGTTAAAAAGTTTTCAATTCTGTTTGTCTTCGCTTCTGCACTTGCAATGACTGCCTGTGGAGGAGGAAATTCAAATTCAATGTCATCGGACTCAGAAACTGAGAGTATGGAAGCCGACAAATCCGGTCCAGAATATACCAGTGCCTATGTGTGTCCGATGCACTGTAAAGGCAGTGGCAGCGACGAAGCAGGCACCTGCCCGGTTTGTAAAATGGACTATGTAGCTAATGAGGGCCATCAAGATAGCGATGGCCACGAGGGACATAACCATTAATTGAGCTCCTTTCGATTTTCTTACGAGATTTTGGTTTTGACATCAAGTGGCGGGTGTATCAAAAAATCGCACTGGAAATAAGTGCTCCGGGTTTAATCAATAAATTGATGACATTAAACCGGAATAGCTATCGATAATTTGCCTTTAAATTGAAAATTAATTACCACTTGATTTTTGATACACCCCCTATTTCTCTTATTTTATCATCATGTTGAGATTTTCGTTATTTGCCATTTTATTGCTCAATATCCATCTGACAACTGCCCAGACTAAAGACGATATTATTGCAGTGATAAAATCCGCCAGCGAGTTACCAGAATTGGAACCCTTATTTCAGGTGGAGATGAATTCCGGACCAACCATGGTCTTGGCTAAATCTGACCGGCTAAGTTCCGGCAGTAATGTCGTAGAAAAAGAATTCTGGAGCCTAACTAGCGATGACTTCTGGGGCTTTGACCGGCCTGTCCGGATCATGACAGAACAGGAGGCCAACTTTGAAGGTGTAGAGAGAGAAAAAATGGTGAGCCTCAGCATCAGTTTTGCAGGTGACCAATGCAATCTGGGATTTACCTCAACTCTGGAGGAAGGCACGCGTTTTTTCCAGGGCTGGATCTCGCTGGATCGTTCAGGATTTGACTGGAAAGTGACGGGTAAAAATATCCGCAGTCGCTGATCAATAGTCATTTTCGATACCAGTATATTTTTTTACGGATTTACCTATCTTGAGGCTTATGAAATCGCAAATTTCCCGCCGTAATTTTATAGAGGAATCCACGACCATTATGGCTGGAGTTCCATTCTTCGGAATGTTAGACCGGCACCGGGTAGAATCAGATCAAAGTAAATTAAATATGGTATCACCTAACCTGATTGGTAGCTATGGGCCCTGGGCCAGTGGCCTCAATGGAGATCAACCAAGAAATCTTTCCTGGCGTAATGACAAATTCAAAGATCTGGATAAATGGAGATATCAGGCCAAAACCAGGATGTCCGAATGTCTGGCACAACCAAAAGTTGATTTCAGTGGCGAGGTAAAAATCGTGAATTCCACACGCTATGATGGTCTGCAGATCGATGAGTTGGAGTGGCAACTACCTTATGGAAATGCCACCAGAGCCTACCTGCTAAAACCAGAAAACATGACCGGCAAACTTCCGGGTATACTGGCATTTCATGACCATGGTGGAAATAAATACTTTGGCAGAAGAAAGATAACCAAGACCTCGGATGACCAACATCCAATGATGACTGCCCATCAAAATGATTACTACGAAGGCAGGGCCTGGGCTAATGAAATCGCAAGGAAAGGTTATGTGGTCTTAGTACCGGATGCTTTCACCTTTGCGAGCAGGAGAGTACTCCTATCTGATGTGCCGGAATATAATCGAAATGGATTAAGCGATGATAATCCTGAGGAGGCTAAGAATATCGAGGCATATAATCAATGGGCCGGAGAACATGAACATGTAATGGCCAAATCGTTGTTTTGTGCCGGGACCTGTTGGCCGGCTGTCTTTTTGACGGAAGATCAGATTGCACTCGATATCCTCGCAGAAAGAAGCGAGGTTGACGCAAATAATTTGGGTTGTGCCGGTCTCTCAGGAGGAGGGTTGCGCACGGTATACATGGCAGGCATGGATGAACGCATAAAGTGTGCAGTTTGCGTTGGTTTTATGTCGACCTGGAATGATTTTCTCCTGAATAAATCTTTCACACATACCTGGATGACTTACACTCCCCTTATAGCCAATGACCTTGACTTTCCGGAAATTCTGGGTCTGAGAGCGCCTATGCCGACCCTGGTCTTGAACGATTCAGATGATTTTCTATACACGCTCCCGGAAATGCAGAAAGCGGATGACATTCTTAAAGAAGTGTATGCCAAAGCAGGGGCATCTGATCACTACCGGACCAGCTTCTACCCTGGTCCGCATAAGTTTGATCTCGCGATGCAAAAAGAAGCCTTTGATTGGTTTGATCAATGGCTCACCTAGATCGCACGACCACTCAGTATCTTCTTTTGGGAAGTCTCACTAAATAATGTTGAGCCAAACCGGTTTCCTGCCTGAGATTCAAACGGAAGGGAAAAGATACAAGGTAATTGTGCCCGAAAAATTATGCTGGCTGTACTGATGTAATTACAATTTGATTTCAATTTCCCTTCTGCCGGTGCTCCGTGATTGGGGATGTACAACTTCGATCTCAAAATTTGAAATATCGTCAGATGCAGGAAGCATAAAGGTAAATTGTCCTTTGGCATCAAGTATGGCATCCGGCATCCAGAACAGCAGTGATTTCAGTTGAGGAATTTCACTACCAGTGTCTACACTAATTGGATATTTTGCCGGCATCTGAATGCCTTGCACTAAAGTGTGTGGCAGGCGTTGCTCATCAGATATGGAAAAAAGCGGGTCTACCATTTCCAAAACTCCTACCCCACCAATATCTACCAACTTAAGATCACGTATCGTTTCCAATTTTGCGTAAATTTTTAATCTCTTGATATCCTGGAGAGGTAAGTTGGCAATGAATGAAAAATCGCGAGTCACCATACCATTGATAATAAAAATCGGATCTGAATCATAGAAATATTTCAAATCCAGTACTTCGTATAACACTTTCACCCGGTATTCATCCTCATTAATTTTCCGAAATTTAAACGGGGTAATCACTTCTTTGAGAAGATCGACGAGTTTGCCACGGATGGCATAGTCCTGTACATCAATATCCATGTCGGGTTTGAGTATTTCCTCAAAATAACCGGCGGAATCTTTTAAAACATTTTCTTCCACCCGGGAAAATAGCTGGTATATTTTTTTTCGTTCATTATTTGCTTCTATTATTTCATTAAATGAATTATCTGAAACATAGTCAATAGCAGGAGTGGGTAAATCCTGCTTATCCCGGATAGAGACCTCGATCTCATTACCACCGTTGTCAATAAAATATATTTCCTGGTCTCCGTAAAAGGGAGTCATATTAATGATAAAGTCTCCACTGGATTCAACCCAATTAAAACGGAAATTTAATTGCTCAGGATTACACGAAAACAGAAATGCCTTTGGATTAGCTTTCTTACCGGTTATTCTTCTACTACCGATCAGAGGAATATAATTGCTCAAATCCCTATCAATCGTAGAAAATGATTGTTCACGGATTGATTGACCGATTGGATAGAGGTCTTTATCCCGGACTGCAATAGAAATCATCTGTCCTGCCATTCCATTTGGAACCGTGATCGTACATGTCTTCGTTTGCCTTTTCTCAAATGCATCATCTATATCTATATTGATGGACGGATCAAGAGTCACAGTCCGGTCAACTGCCAGCCGGATTCCCTCTTGCTTAGGATCATTATCGGGAAGAATGGTAACCGGCGTAGTCATCAGGTTAAAGGGAGTTGCATCCTTATCGCTGAAAACTGTCATCCTCACGAAATAATCTCCATTCGGTATATCAAATGGCAAGGCAAAATATCCGTTCGCGTATCCATTTCTTATTTCCTGATAATGCTGATCAACCTCTCTCTCTTCTTGAAGCAATTGTACATTTAATATGCAACTGTCCTTGGGTAAGTGAGCATAAAATGCATAATGTAAAAATTGACCAGGAAAATAAAATGGACGATCAAAATGGCAAATCGCCTCCTGCGCCTTAATCTGAACGATAAAGCCAAAAACTAAAAAAACGAATGCGATATACCTCTTGTTTTTCATTATTTCCAATACGATGGTTTCGCCAGCGTTGAATTTACAAGAATTAAACAATCACAGCAAGCTTCGGAAACAGTCTGGAACGCACACAAATGCAACTGTCCACCGGTTTCATCCCGGGTAGAAAGATGCCTCAAGGTATCAATTCCCGCGGTGTAAAAATAACCCAGTGCCTCCCTGGAATCTCCACCTATTTGACTGATATTCGACTTGACCGCTCCGACGGGCGAATCGAAAATCGTGCCTTCTCTTGAGATGCTTTGCCTAACCTGGTCCCAGTATATGGCCGCATCATCACTGATCGACTTTTGAATGACAGTAAAGTAATATCCCGAAGCAAAACGATGATCGGCATCCAGTTCAGCGACCTCAAACCCGTCGACAAAATCCGTACTCACCGAGGTACTTTTCAATACTTTTACTTTATTGACCGGTAGAAAATCCCTGACATAGCAGGTTTTGGGGAAGAAAAATGGATCCTCGGTCCAGGCAACCTCCGGAAACCGGTAAACTCCGTAAACGTCCCATCGAAGCGATACCCTTTCCTCTCTCGCATTGATAACCGGTGTCGAGATCTGAACCTTGACATATCCCCTTTCAACGATATTATCCACATTGTTAAGCTCCTGTCTGGTGACATAGTTCAACTTAATTTCAGAACCCACCGGATTTTCAAGGATTTTCTGGGTAACGGATTCAAATTCAGACCCATCCGGCAGCGTGACCCGGATATTAAATGTAGCCTCTTCGGGTGAGCCACCATACAGTTGGTGAAATTCCTCAACAGAAATGGTATCAGCTATAGCGTTGGTCAACGATCGAACTGGTAACCCATTGAGGACCAATTGTATATCTGCCCTTACCTCCGAGGCAATCAGCTCCTCTCCCAATTCACTGGTCGTCGATACCCGGACAAAGAACCGGTAGATATCGGGACTTCTTTCCACCACTCCATCGATCACCAATCGCTGGCTTTCCTCAGATGGCAGATCCACTTCAATCGTATCAATACAGCCGGCATTTACAAGTAAAATCAGGGCAGTAAGTAGTTTGATGAATTGAATTATTCTCATTTCCAGTATCTAGGTTTTTCATATGAACTCCCTGGCAATTCAAGGCAATTACAACATCCCGCAGCAGATGGATTGGCGGCACACGGCAATTTAATGGAGCCTCCTACCTCCCTGGTGCCCAATTGCCGAAGAGTATCTACTGCAGCGGTGTAGAAGTATCCCAATACTTCCGCCGGGGCTCCTTGCTCCTGATGGATATTCGTACGAATGGCACCGGGAGGAGTGTCGAAAATCGTCCCTTCCCGTTCCTGATTTTTCCTTACCTCATTCCAGTACAATCCGGCCTCTCCATCAACGGCCCGCCTGACCAGGGTAAGATAATAACCAAATCCGAATTGAGGAGAGGCGGTGATCTCCTCTACTTCAAATCCGGATATCACATCTCCGGACACCTGACTTCCTAATAGAACTCGGGGTATTGTTCCATTTACATTCTCCGTGACATAACATCTCCTGGCAGAACCATAGAGATCAGTTGTACAGTCACCTTCTACAAAAGCATATACCCCAGAAGCATCCCAAATCATTGCCAGGCGATCTCCGCTTTCATTGACGACCGGCGTGTTTACTTTCAGTTTGATATAGTTTCTGGAAATCAGATTCTCCAGGTCATTCAACTCTTGCCTTTCTACCAGTTCAAAAGAGATTGATCCGCCTTTTGGCGAATCTAAAATCGACTTATCTACTGACTTGAATACCAGGCCGTCCTTTGTTTCGACCTTGAGGTTAAAAAAATGACTCCTCGTTACTGTACCATAAAGCTGATGAAATTCTTCCACGGTAAAAATCTCCGGTCTCCCATTTACGAGGTTGAAAATTGAACGATCATTTAATAATACCGTAATGACCACATCCTCTTCTAACGGGAATACGGACTCCTGAAATGACTGGGTACGCGATACCGTAATTAAAAATCGATAAAGATCAGGGCTTCGTTCCACTACACCATCGATCACCAGTCTGTCGGTTGAATTATCTGGTAACTCGACCGCGATTTCGTCAAGACATGATATCATGAGAACACATAGTGCTGTCATCGCGAACAGAGGTAAAAAGGTATACACCGCTACTGTGTTATTTACTTCTTTCATAATTCAATCAACCCAATACCACGGTCTTTCCAGACGGCTACCTTCGAGGGTCAGACAATTCTCACAACCATCTTTAAATGGATCCACGTCACAGTGAAATCCCTGCATTCCGGTTTCCTCCCAGCGTGGGCGAAACCGGATCGTATCGATTCCGGCAGTATAGAAATATCCCAAAACCGGAATACTGTCTCCCTCCATTTGCCGGACATTAGTACGCACTGCACCGACCGGAACGTCAAAAATACTCCCATCCCGTTTGATACTTTGACCTACTTCCTGCCAATACGTAGCCGCGTCCTGGGTGATCGAACCTGCCACCACGTTAAAATAATAACCAGCGGAAAAACGGGAATCTGCAATGGTCTCCGTCAATTTATGATGTTGCACCGTATCTCCCACCACTTCTTTGGCATTCAAAACAATGATCTCATTCTTCGGCCATAGGTCTGGCACATAACAAACATTCTTTATTTTATCGGGAGGTCCTCCTTCCAAAAAGCGATAAATCCCTCCTACCGAATATAGCATCGATATCCTCTGCCCATCAGAATTGATGAGGCTTGTCGAAGTATTCAGGATCACATATCCCCTGGTGACGACGCTCTCGACATCCGTAAGTGTGGATCTTTCCTCATAATTCGTAGAAAGAGATTGATCAGCCGGAGGATCTAATATCCCTTGTTCCTCTGCTAAAAAGACCGATCCGTTTTCAAGAATAATCTTAATATTAAAAGTGGCATCCTCCTTCGCCCCTCCATACAGATCATGGAATTCTTCAATACCAATCATTAATGCCTCATTGTTGGGTAGGGTTAATATTTCCGAACCTGTATAGATCAATCTGATCTCAACGGATTTTTCGTAATCGATCAGATAATTTTCCAGTTCCGTGGTCCGACTGACTTCCACCAGGAATTGATAGATATCCGGACTTCGCTGGATCCGACCGGCGATAACCAGGCGTCCGCCGGTTTCCTCAGGTAATTGTACCTCTATATCGTCAAGACACCCGAACAATGTCATCAGTAGAAAAATTCTTATGTGAAAAAATCCTTGCATACCTCATAGCCCTTTCATTAAGACCGCGATGACAACTCCTCTATTTATCATAGTAGCTCAAAATTGAAAGTCAAAGAAGGAAATGCATTGCCAAGTACTGATAATCGCTTGATCTTTGGTCCGGTGAAATTTTCCTGAACGACAAAAATTGAAAAGGCATTACGCCGGGCATAGATATTGTATACGGAAAAAGTCCAGCTGGTTTTAAATTTTCGACTTTTTCTAAATCCCTGCCCCAAAGTATAGGCAACGTCCAGGCGATGGTAATCCGGAGCTCTGAAGGCATTTCGATTCGAATAATTTAAGACTACATATTGATCTTCCACCCGGTGCCGGTCGATAGGGATCGTGATCGCCCTGCCGGTTGAGTAGGAAAAATTTAATGAAATGGTATTTCGCTTATTAATTTGAAAGTTGGTGACCAAAGATAGATCATGGGGTTTATCAAAATTAGAGGGATACCACTCATCTTCACTGATCCCTTCAATTTTTCGTAACGACCGGGAAAAGGTATAATTAAACCATCCATGCATTACTCCTACTTGCTTTTTTATGCTGAGTTCAACGCCATAGGCCTTGCCGGTTCCGGTGAGTATTTCGGTTTCCAGATGTTCATTCGCAATCAGGTCGGCAAAATCACGGTAATCAATTAATCGATCGATATTCCGGTAATAAACTTCAAGACTGGTATTCCAGATATTCTCTTCAAAGTTTCTGAAGTAACCCAGCGACAAATTGTGGGAAAGCTGAGAGGGAATATACTGATTTGCCAATTTCCAAAGACTGGTGGGAGTAGGTGTATCGTTATTACTGATCTGATTTATATATTGACTGGTACGCGCATATCCAGCCTTAATAGAGCTATTGGCGTTCAACAAATATCTTGCTGAAAAACGAGGTTGCAATAATGACTCCTCATGAAGTATTTTATCATCTACAAAGGTTTGTCCGGTAATTTCATCCGCCGTTGGTTGTTCAGGATTTACGTAAGAATAGATCTCCCGCGGTCCCAGATATTGATAGAGCGTATAGCGTAAACCGCCTGAGAGAGAGAACCTCGGTGTAAAACGATAGGTCGCATCGGCGTAGAGGGCGCCTTCCCTGCCCTTTTCTTCTTCCACTGAACGGGGAATCACCACCGAGATTTCACCCATCGGAAACAAATTACCAGGATTTACCTGGTAGTGAATAAAAGAAATACCTGCATCAAGATTTAATCCCTCGCGGTTATAATTTATATTTTCTTTGAACTTGAGATATTTCGTACCAATATTCAATTTTGATTCATCGGTGCCGGTTAAATCGAGTTGATTACTTTTATATTCGCTGTAAATCGCACTCAGCGTCGACAAAACGGCATCACTGATCGCACTTCTATAGGTCAATTGCCCAATTAAAGTTTGATAGTCGAATCCAAATTCATTTGCGTAGGTAAATTCATCGGCAGTGGAGTAGAGTCCCATGGAAACGAAATTCCTTTCATTTATTCGATGAGTCAATTTGATATTGGCATCATAAAAAAAAGCGGAACTGGTACTGACTTCGGGAATCTTAATATTCTCAAGTAACCAATTTGAATAGGTACTTCTTCCGGAAATAAGGAAGCTGGTTTTATTTTGCTTAATTGGCCCCTCCAATGTAAGGCGGCTGGAAACAATACCCAGCCCTCCTTTAAACCGCAATTTTTCAAAATTCCCATCCCGGATATTCACATCTAAAACAGATGCCAGTCTACCACCATATTTACCCGGAATATTTCCTTTATGTAACGTCGCTCCACTGAGAATATCGGAATTAAATGAACTAAAAAATCCCAAGGCATGACTGGCATTAAAGATCATGGCCTCATCCATCAGAATTAAATTCTGATCAACATTTCCTCCCCTGACATTGAAACCACTACTACCCTCTCCGATCGTACTAACACCCGGCTGTTGCAGGAGCCCTTTGACAATATCGACCTCCCCCAGAAAACTCGGTAGTTTTTCGATTTCCCGGATGCTTACCCTTGATACGCCTACCTCTGCAGATTGGATATTTTCGTCTCTCTTCTTTGCTTCCACCACTACTTCATCCAGTAAAATACTACCCTTGCTGAGGGTAAGGTCAAGTGAACCTGAACTGATCACCCTAACCGGTATTTGTCTTTCCCGGTACCCGATATACTGCACTTTAAGACTGTAGGTGCCGGGAGTCAGTCGCAATTCAAATCTTCCCTCTTCGTCAGTATCCGTACCCAGACTATTTTCTTCGACCAGGATAGTTGCTCCAATGATTGCTTCTCCATCTTCCACATCCGTTATTTTTCCGGTGATGATCGTGGTGCCACTGGGATCTACATTCTCAATGTCGCCAACCACAATCTCCTCTTGCTCATCCTGGTTATTTGCGGCATCAATACTTTCCTGAAGCGCTTTATAGAATGTTGCATTTCGCTGTTCAGCCAAAGCTGACCGCTCAGCTACCAGAATAAAATAGTCTCGATAGAGTAAAAACGACAGCCCTCTTTCATTCAGCAATTGGTTAAGAATACTCCTTAGGGAGACGTGGTCAAATGAAATAGGTTCCTGCAATGCAGCCACCGTATCCGTACAAAGAATCTGCACACCGGTACGTTCTCCCAGCGTCTCAAGTATTGTGCTAAGCTTACCGCCGGTATTGGAGAAGCTGATTTCCCGGTCGAGGATAGATTGTGCCTGCAGCGAAAAGGTAATGAAAACTAGAAGTACGAAAAGTAGGTTTTGTTTCACATTGATTGGCTTTCTTCCTCAATAACGTCTCAAATTGCAAAGACCAACAAATGTAGCCCAAGACTTTGAATTAATATTGAAGAATGCCGGAGTAATCATTTGCCGGACTCTGCGACCAGTTTCTGTTTTAGATAAATTAGTTACATTCAGATACTTTTCTAAAATCAAATGTAAAACCATGTCTAAATTAAGATTTGAAACACTTCAACTACATGCCGGACAAGAGGAAGTAGACGAAACCACCAGGTCAAGGGCAGTGCCCATATACCAGACTACGTCCTACACATTTAAGGATTCTGAGCATGGAGCCAACTTATTTGCCCTGAAAGAATTTGGAAATATCTATACACGGATCATGAATCCGACCACGGATGTTTTTGAAAAGCGGGTAGCAGCACTGGAAGGAGGAGTCATGGGCCTGGCCACTGCTTCTGGCCAGGCGGCACAATTCCTCGCTATTTCCAATATTATGGGTACCGGGGATAACTTCGTTTCTTCTTCCAATCTCTATGGAGGAACGTATAATCAATTTAAGGTAACCTTCAAGCGGCTTGGTATCGATGCCCGCTTCACCACCGGAGAATCACCGGAAGATTATGAAAAGCTGATCGATGCCAATACGAAAGCAATCTATCTGGAGACTATAGGTAATCCCAGCTTCAATGTGCCGGATTTCGAAGCGATCACCGCCGTTGCCAAAAAACATGATTTGCCGGTGATTGTCGATAATACCTTTGGTGCCTGTGGATATCTCTTCCGGCCATTGGAGCATGGAGCACATATTGTAGTGCAGTCGGCCACCAAATGGATTGGCGGGCATGGGAACTCCATCGGTGGCATCATTGTCGATGGGGGGAATTATAACTGGGGTAATGGAAAATATCCCCAATTTACCGAACCTTCTGAGGGATACCATGGAATGGTTTTCTGGGATATTTTTGGTACTGAAGGTCCTTTCGGAAATATTGCTTTCATCATCCGGGCCCGGGTAGAAGGTCTGCGTGATTATGGCCCGGCTATATCGCCCTTTAATTCCTTCTTGTTGCTTCAGGGTCTCGAAACCCTCTCGCTGAGAGTGCAGAAAATTGTGGACAATGCGCTCGAACTTGCCCAATGGCTTGAATCACATCCAAAGGTAGAGTCAGTAAGTTATCCGGGATTGAGTTCATGTGCTACCCATGCCAATGCCAAGAAATATCTGAAACATGGGTTCGGGGGGGTTCTGTCCTTTATTCTCAAAGGCGATAAGGCCAATGCTACAAAACTGGTGGACAACATGAAATTGGTCAGCCACCTGGCCAATGTCGGGGACGCCAAAACACTGATCATTCAGCCATCGGCTACCACGCATCAGCAATTATCTGATGCGGAACAATTGGCGGCAGGAGTACAACCTAACCAATTGAGAGTCTCAGTAGGTATCGAGCATATTGAAGATATCAAAGACGATTTCACGCAGGCTTTTGCCACCCTGTGAGAAAAACAATAACAGAGAAGTCCGGGATCATACCGGACTTTTCTTTTGTCGAATGAATGAAGTCTTAAGAAAAGACCGGATCCTTTCAAGGTCTAATCTCCAGTTCGCTGCCCAAAGGAACCTCCAAAATAGCCCCTGCTTCCACAGCCAACGTTTTGCCCATGCCTATATTCCCAGGTTGGATTATGATTTCAGTGTTGACGGGTATGGTGACATCGGTACAGAATGTAGGAAAGGTCATATTGCTCCAATTATTCGGATCGGCATACCAGCTGCCCATAAGGGATAGAAAACTCGAGGATGAACCCATACCTGGCGTGTCGCCCGTAATGTCCCATTGAAAGGTACCGGTTAAAATGTCCCTTGCATCTGTGGCACAATAAATTAGGTTTATAGCACCTAAATCTACCATTGGTTTTACGGCTTGTTGCGACCAACCAATAAGGGTCTGATCGTAACTCTGGATATCCATTGCAGGATCCATCGTATTGTAAAACATATCTTTCATGTGCTCTACCGATTGCATATCCCATTTACCCAAAGGTTGATTAAATGATAGGGCCTGATTAAACATATAACTCATGTCCACTACACCTGATACATCCCAGTTTTCAAGGGGTTGATTAAAGGACTCTGAGAAATAAAACATATAAGACATATCCGTCACCGCCGATACATCCCATCCTTGTAGAGGTTGATTGAATGCACTGGTCTGTGCGAACATCCATGACATATCCGTCACTGTAGAGACGATCCATCCAGTCAGTGGCTGATCAAACGCCAAAGCATTTGAAAACATTGAGGACATATTTTCAACCATGGAGACCTCCCACATGTGCAAGGGTTGGTTGAAATCCTGGGTGCCGGCAAACATCGAAGACATATCCCTCACCGAGGACACATCCCAGTTCTCCAGTGGTTGATCAAAGATCAAAGCATTGAAAAACATTCCGGACATGTTAGTCACTTTCGAAACAGTCCAATTTCCGATGGGTTGATTAAAAGCGGAAGCACTACTAAACATATACGACATATCGGTTACCGAATCAACCTGCCAGTTGTTTAATGGTTGGTTAAAGGCCATTGCTGCCTGAAACATACCGGACATGTTCTGGACGGAAGTCACCTCCCAGCTATTTAAAGGCTGATTAAAGGAACTAATAAAAAACATATTAGACATGTCTTCCACCTGTGATACTTTCCAATTATCAATCGGCTGATTAAAGGAGGTGAAATAAAACATGCTGCTCATATCCATGACTGAATCTACATGCCAGCCATTCAGCGGTTTATCAAAGTTCTGGGACAGGGCAAACATATTGGACATGTTTTTTACGGATGAAACATCCCAGGCATTTAGAGCTTGATTGAAGGCAAAAATGTTGTAAAACATATATGACATATCCTCGACCTTTGACACAATCCAGTTTCCGATGGATTGATTAAATGAAACAGTATTCTCAAACATGTGCGACATATCGCGGACTGAGGAAACATCCCATTTGTCAAGTGCCTGATTATAGTCGGAAGCCCCGGAAAACATATAA
>JAGQWZ010000417.1 GCA_020436835.1 Saprospiraceae bacterium
AAATCTCTAATAACTGCTCTGTGAAACGCGGTGTCGCAGTGTAATTACCTCCCGCCCTCAGAAGACAGGACTTGATAAGGGAACCACAGAGGTACGCGGAGTTGGGCACAGAGGTGCACGGAGTTTATTTTTTATCCTTTTGATATTCACCGGGTGAAGCCAGCGTCAGTACGCTCCGGAATTCCGTGAATATCTCAAGTAACTTCTCACAGAGGTACGCGGAGTCTTGCACAGAGGTGCACTGAGCTTATTGTCAGGATTATGTTGTGGAGCTTATTCATTGTTGTAATAATGACATTTTCCACCCTCTGTGGAACTCTGTACCTCCTTTGTGACCCTCCGTGTAACAATCCTGTAAACAATAATGCTAACATTCGGAACAATAGTCCAGACCCCATTTTACTCCTGGATTTAGTTTGGTGGAGTAAAAACAATTCATGGTTAAAGGAATTGGTACAGTTCGGCAAAAAGAGATTCTTGATGCCTACGACACTTACAGTACACAATATGCAAATCAATTGGGACTTGTAAGTAGTGGTCGGACTCAAGAACTATTTGGACAGATCAATCAAGAAATGCATCCTATGATCATACAAAATTTATTCTGGATGGTGCTCAATCTGAAAGACAGAAGAATTCAGTTTACTGCCGGGCTAAAAGATGCATTAGGTTACAATGACATCCAACCAACTTTTAATGGTTTACCTATTAGGGATATGCTTAGCTGGATAAACCCACATCGATTACAATTATTTCTTCAGTTTGCTCATGCTTCTTATGCCGCAAGTATCCAATATCGCAATCTGATTTCTGAGGGATCATATCCTTGCTATCGTATTCGGGTACCAATGAAACATTCAAATGGCAATTACTACTGGGTATATCAATCTAGTTTTCCATTGGAAGTAGATGATCAGGGAATGATGATTTCTCAGGTCAATCAACATTTTATGGGTCATCCTTATAAGGGTGAATTGCTCGAACCACCAGAATTACTTTTTAAGTCCATTGGGTTTTCTAAAATTAGAGATGGGCTTATGATGGAAGCTCGGCAATATTTTCGTCATATTCTCGATATCCGCTTCGATCCTATCCATGGAAAAATATTCGAGATCTACTTTCAAAACCCGGAAGCAGGCATCAAAGATATCGAACGTATTACCGGATGGAAATCCATGGATATCAAAAATTACCAGCGCAAGATCCTGAGGATCGCCAGTGAATATTTCCATTATCCATTCACCACCTGTAAGGAAGCGGTTCATTATCTACACCGCATCGGCTGGCAGTACGAAGTACTCCGGGAGTAGAAATTCCTAACCCATGCCTTGTTAATTTTAGTAACACCAAAATACCACTTCAACAAAAAACCATAAAATCATTTACTAACGTCCAAAACTCAATTAACCATGCTTAAAAGAACCATTGTATTCCTGGGATTGCTATCGCTGATCACCTGCACCAAAGAGCCGGTAACCAAAATTGAACAACCGAACCAGTTTAAAGAGTTAAGTACTGCCGAAGAAGTTTTACAATTCGCACAACAGGAGATGCCGGATGAATATACACCGGAAGAAATTACACGTATTAAATCATTATTAATTAATGATGAAATATTCGAGGTTCGTTCCGGAAATACGGTTACCGTCCCGGCAGGTTCGGTTGATGCCCTGGCAGATGCGATTGCCGAAGCAGGCGAAGGAGGTACGGTGGTCCTGGAGTCCGGCATGCACACCGAAAATAACCGCGTCGTATTAAATGTTCCGATCAAGCTTACGGGAGAACCGGACGCTGTATTGGTCGTTCACTCACCTGATGCCCGCAGTTACGTTAATGATCCGGGAATTCTGATCGAGGCTGACAAAGTTGAGATCAGCAATATCCATTTTCTTCCGGATACGGATTTGGGAGGCAATTGCATCTGGATTCACTCCGCAGATAAGGTGAATATTCACCATAATAATTTTGACCTATTTGAATTATCAATCATCAATGATGCGGGTGACCAGATGCGTGTCCATGCCAATACCATCGTGGGGGCGGATATCTGGTTGTCCGACTTCAGTGTCGAAGTCCATGGTGTCATCAATATGAATGGACGCAGCGCAAGCATTACGAACAATAATGTTACCGGATGCATCTTCGGTATCTGGTCGTGTGACAAAGGCGGGATCAATATGGGCAATGAGACT
>JAGQWZ010000418.1 GCA_020436835.1 Saprospiraceae bacterium
CCTCTTTGAGCGGTTGTGGAACAATTGGCGTACATCCAGTCCATTCCATTTTCGGCCACCAAAGGCATCAGGGATTGAGTCAATTCCTCGACGGTTTCATTAAATGCTTCCGAAGGAGTGTGACCTCTTTTTTTTTTTTTTTAGTATTGTGCTTCGAAGATTCCCTGAATTGCTCCCATCAGCGTACCTCTTTCACCGGTGAGGTCACTATAGACTTCCCTTTTAAAGGTGGTCTCAAAGAGATATCCGGAACCAATACCAATACCCAGAGCGACGACGCGGTCGAAGGCATTTCCAGTGGCATCCTGATAGATGGCATAGCTGGAGTTCAGACCCCGGCCGGCGACAAACATTCTGCGCAGTGAGGTACCGGAGCCTTTTGGTGCTACCAGGATCACATCAACATCCGGAGGAGGTACGATATCGGTACGATCATTATAGGTTACTCCGAAGCCATGTGAGAAATAGAGGGCTTTACCTGGCGTAAGGTTTTCTTTGATAGTTGGCCAAAGGGCTATTTGTGCTGCATCCGACAGAAGATACTGCACGATGGTGCCTCTTTTGGCAGCTTCTTCCACGGAAAAAAGAGTCTCTCCCGGTACAAATCCATCTTGAACGGCCTTGTCATAGGATTTTGAAGGACTACGTTGGCCCACGATTACATTAAATCCATTATCTCTTAAATTAAGAGCCTGTCCGGGCCCCTGTACACCATAACCAATGATAGCGATGGTTTCGTCTTTTAAGACTTCGCGTGCCTTTTCTAATGGAAATTCTTCCCGGGTGATGACATTTTCTTCAACACCGCCAAAATTCATTTTTGCCATTTTAAGTAATTCTAATTTTTAATTTATAATGGTTAGCTTTCGTTTTCGACCAGTTTAGATCGGAGATATTTATTAAGTGGTTCCATGATTTTAGTGATGGCCACCCGTCCTGACCGCACAAATTCGTAAATCCCTTTTTTTTCAAATTCCCGGAGCAGTCTTTCCGTCTCTTCCTGGTGTCCGGTTTTTTCTACTACGATGTATTCCGGTTCGATTGACAGGATTCTGGCATTATGCGCCCGGATTAATTCTTCCGTTTCATCTCCATTGGCAAAGACTTCGGTGGGAATTTTATATAGCGCCACCTCTTGATGTACTATTTCGTTGGTCTTATAATAGAATGCCTTGATGACGTCCACTTGCTTATCAATGGACGCCACTAACTTCTCTACCTGATCTTCGTGTACCCTCACAACAATCGTAAATCGATGAATTCCTTCGATGGATGATTTTGAGGTAGTGAGACTTTCGATATTTATATGGCGCCTGGTAAAGACCGTCACAACTCTTTGCAGAAGTCCGGCCATATTCTCGGCGAATACTGAGATGGTGAATTCTTTTTCCATAATCGGTTATTTTTCCAACACTATTTCCGTTACTGCGCAACCTGAAGGTACCATAGGAAATATGTTTTCTTCCTTTTCCACCTTCACATGCAACAGGTAAGGGCCATCAAATTCAAGCATTTTCCTGATCGCTTCCTCAAGGTCATCCGGATTTGTCAAGGTAGTTCCCTCAACTCCGAAACCCTCTGCAATTTTTACAAAGTTAGGATTTTGTAAAGCGACCGATGAATATCTTCTATCAAAGAACAACTGTTGCCACTGGCGCACCATTCCAAGATACTCATTATCAAGCAGCAGGATTTTTACCGCCACATCCCACTGAGACAGCATTCCAAGTTCCTGCAAGGTCATCTGGAATCCGCCATCTCCTACCACCAGGACTACCTCCTTTTCGGGCCGGGCCAATTTGGCTCCAAAAGCCGCCGGCAATCCGTATCCCATAGTTCCTGCCCCACCCGAGGAAACCCACTGGTTAGTGTCTTTGTATTCATAATACCTTGCCGCTGCCATCTGATGTTGACCCACATCCGTAGCAATGATTGCCTGTCCATGAGTCTGCCGGCTGACCTCGCTGATTACCATTCCCATCCGGAGCATTCCTGTCTCCCCTGGCTTCATGTCATGCTTTATGACTTTTTCCCTTTCGGTATTGGCACATGCCTCGAATTCGGATAACCATTCCAGGTATTCTTTCTTTTCTACCAGAGGAATCAAGGCTTCCAGAGCTGTTTTGGCATCGGCAAGTACCGGAACGTGTGCTAAGACATTTTTTGATATTTCAGAGGGATCGATCTCTATATGAATAACTTTCGCCTGCTTTGCATACCGGCTGACGTCGCCGGTAACCCGGTCATCAAAACGCATCCCGATCGCAATCAATACGTCACAAGACCCGGTCAGAAGGTTTGGGCCATAATTCCCATGCATCCCCAACATGCCAGCATATAAAGGGTGACCACTCGGTAAGGATGATAAACCATGAATGGTGCAACCGACCGGAATTCCCGATTTCTCCACAAAATCGATAAAAACTTTTTGAGCACCTGCGATCTGAATGCCATGACCAGCTAGGATAAAGGGTCTTTCAGCGGAATTGATTAATTCGGCTGCTTCCCTGATCTTATCCTTCGGCAATTTTGGTACCGGATGGTAACTCCGGATAGCCGGATTTCTTGAATAGCTGAACTCAAGTTCACCGATCTGAGCATCTTTGGTGATATCGACCAGAACGGGGCCCGGACGGCCTGAGTTGGCAATGTAGAAGGCCTTGGCTATTACCTGAGGAATTTCTTCTGCTTTGGTCACCTGATAGTTCCACTTGGTAACCGTCATCGTGCATCCAATCACATCGGTCTCCTGAAAAGCATCCGAACCTAAAAGATGACTAAAAACCTGCCCGGTGATACAAACCAAAGGCGTTGAATCCAGAATAGCATCCCCAAGGCCGGTAACGAGGTTCGTAGCACCAGGGCCTGAAGTAGCCATCACGACCCCTGTTCTCCGGGTTACGCGGGCATAGCCTTCTGCGGCATGGATTCCTCCTTGTTCATGTCGTGGGAGTACATGTCGTAACCTGTCCATATAATGATACATGGCATCATAAACGGGCATAATCGCACCTCCCGGATAACCAAAAATAGTATCTACCCCTTCCTCCAAAAGACAACAAAGAACAGCCTCGGCTCCCGTCATTTTCCTTCCTACTGGTGTAGAGGTTTCCTGCTTAGTCGCTGACAAAGTTTTGGTAGTCATCGTTTAATAAAATTTTCATTAAAAAATATCGGTCACACACCCCTGACTGGCATCGGACACGATTCGGGCATATTTATAGAGCCAGCCCGATTTTGCTTTAAGAGGGGGAGCACTCCATTTCTCTCTTCTTCGTTCAATTTCATCCTCGCTCAGTTGTACTTCCAACAGATTGTTTATAGCATCGATGGTGATTATATCTCCATCCTGCAAAAGTCCGATTAACCCTCCCTCCTGGGCTTCCGGTACGATATGTCCAACGACAAAGCCCCTGGTCCCCCCAGAAAACCTGCCATCAGTAATCAATGCCACAGACTTACCCAATCCTGCTCCCATGATTAAGGACGTGGGTTTAAGCATCTCCGGCATGCCAGGACCACCTTTTGGACCACAGTATCGAATGACCACCACATCACCGGCCTGAATCTGACCTGCTGATATGGCATCATTGACCTCCTGCTCACTATTATAGATCCGTGCCGGACCGGTGAATTTTTCACCCTCCTTACCCGAAATCTTGGCCACAGATCCTGAAGGGGCTAAATTACCCTTAAGTATTTGCAAATGGCCTGTGCTTTTAATGGGATTGGAAAATGCGTGTATTATGTCCTGATTTTCGGAAATTAAAGGAACCCCCGTAAGATTTTCGGCCAGGGTATTCCCGGTCACCGTCATACAATCACCATGCAGGAAGCCCTCCTCTAGCAATAATTTTAATACTGCGGGAATACCTCCATTCTTGTGCAGATCTTCCATAACGTACTGACCACTTGGTTTGAGGTCAGCAAGGACTGGGGTCTTGTCGCTGATTCTCTGGAAATCGTCGACAGTAAGATCGAGACCCGCCGCTTTGGCAATGGCAATCAAATGCAGTACGGCGTTGGTTGAGCCTCCCAGGATCGTGACCAGGGTCATGGCGTTTTCGAATGCCTCCGGGGTCAGAATGTCTCTTGGTTTGATGTCCTTCTCCATCAGTGTCCTTATGGATTTGGCAATACCAGGGGCTTCGTTATGTTTTTCAGAACTATTAGCGGGATTGGAGGAATTGTAGGGAAGACTCATCCCCATCGCTTCAATGGCTGATGCCATGGTATTTGCAGTATACATTCCACCGCATGCACCCGGTCCCGGACAAGCTTTCTTAATTATTTCCTTAAAATCTTCCGGACTCAATGTTCCTGCGATCTTTTCTCCCAGGGCTTCAAAAGCACTTACAATATCTAATTTACGGTCATTATGGTATCCCGGAGCAATCGTTCCACCATAAACCAAAATTCCCGGTCTATTCAGATGTGCCATTCCCATCAGAGCACCGGGCATATTCTTGTCGCAGCCTACCACCGTGATAACGGCATCATACCATTGAGCACCTACCACCGTTTCAATTGAATCAGCGATCAGATCACGGGAAGGTAGAGAATAACGCATACCGGGTGTACCCATCGAGATTCCGTCACTCACTCCAATCGTATGGAAGATCAAGCCAATCAGATCCTGATTCAATACTTCTTTCTTAATCTCTTCTGCAATACCATTGAGATGCATATTACAGGGGTTGCCTTCCCAGCCGGTGCTGGCAATTCCGACTTGTGCTTTCTCAAGATCTTTCTCTGTAAGCCCGGTAGCATGAAGCATTGCTTGTGCAGCTGGTTGCGAAGGATCCTGAGTTACTCTTCTGCTAAATTGGTTCAAAGCCATTAGATAAAAGTAAAGGTTAAGTTTGGGCTACCAGAGGTTTATTTGCATATTAATTACAACATGCAGGTTTTAGGCCGGCATACTAAATTACTGATAGTCAGTTGAATATGTGGTTTGTATTTACGAAAACAATGCATAGGCTTTGCTTATGTAGAGAGAGTCTAATCCATGCCGGGAAACACAGATCAACGGTAATCTGGTCGAAAAATAAGCCTGATACCCGCTCTGAATTCGTCAGTTGAACCCCAATTTTGATCTTCTTTGGTACTGACAAAGTGGTTGACGTATTGAAAAATTGGCGTCAAAGTAAGGAAATCGGAAATGCCAATATCCAGACCAATACCTCCGCCGGCACCGAGATTCTGCTGGGTGCTTTTGGCCAGGTCCGTTTGCGATCTTTCCAGCTGACCTGAAATCAGCAATTGAAGGAAAAATCCCTTCTTGAAAAGGTCGTTCTGTTTGGAAAAAGTAGGACAGTCACAATCGCCCTTGAAGTCAAATAGATAAAATGACGCAGGTAAAGTCAATCCCCATCTGCGCAATTGGAAATCGGGCTGAAAACCCAGAATACTGGTTGGATTTACCTCACTAAAATTGACTTCCGGAAAAAACTCTATGCGGGTGTTTTTCAATCGAAGCCAATAATTGAACCCAACGAGATAACCGGCAGAAGTGGTAGTGGAGGCTCCATCTATGAGTGGAATATCTCCATATACCGAATTTCCCGAGATATATTGACCGGTCAGACCATATTGGGCAAATCCGAATAGGCTCAAAAGTGAGAAGAAGGTTGAGAGAAAAAGGATTTTCATTTGTACTGATTCGTATCTAAAACGGATTTATCGGAAACTTATTTAAGGTAAGGCAAAGGTTGTGCCATCACTACAGTTACCCAATTCCAAATAAAGAAACTTCGGGCCGCAAGTGTTGATCGAAAAAACAACAGCCTAGGTCCAAATCTTCTCGGTCTCTGTTACATCCTTCTTATCTTGATCATTGGATGAATGCAGTGTATTCAATCGCAGATTCCTTTGCCGGGTGGGTGGAGCGTCATGTTTTCACTCCTGGGCTGATTTTGTTTACACTATTTTTCACTTATACTTTCTTGCCATTGCTGGCCAACGCTGGTGTTACAAATACCAAAGATTATTCAGCCTCTATTAGCTTTCCTCAAGCTATCGTCTCCAATATCAATACGGTTCATATCCCCTTTACCCTGACGGGGCGATTAATCACCATCGAAGCTCAGGTGGGTGACGTGGGTGGAAATTTCTTTTTCGATACCGGATCAGAAAGGCTGATCCTTAACCGGTCTTATTATGATCCGGACGTATCTGCTGCAATTGCAGGTATGGGGACCAGTGGCCTGGTAGATGAGGTCGAATCGAAGCGCGTGGATTCGATATTTATCGATCATTTGTCTATTGAGGATTTACTCGCACATGTTATTGACCTTAGCCACATTGAACAGAAGAAAAATA
>JAGQWZ010000419.1 GCA_020436835.1 Saprospiraceae bacterium
CCTTTTTGACACCTCCAAAGGTGACAGCCTGAGTACCATACCTTCCATTGATCCGGCGTTGCAAAAATCGATTAATGCCTTATTTCCCAATCTGGATGAGAGTTACTCGATTTCCCTGCTGGATATTACCGCCGGCCGGCCAATCCGGTATGCAGCCAGGCAGGAAGACCGGGGCTTCCAACCTGGTAGCGTGGGTAAGTTGGCGGTAATCACCGGTTTTTTCCAGGAATTATCTCAAATCTATCCCTATTCTTTCGAACAGAGAAGAGAGCTTCTAAAAACCCGTTTTGTCCGCGCAGGTAAGTGGGGACTGTACGATGAGCACACCGTGCCTTTCTTCAATCCAGAGACGAGGACGTTGGTCAAAAGGAGAGTTCAGGAGAATGACGTTTTTTCTCTTTACGAATGGGTGGACCACATGGTATCGGTGAGTAATAATGGTGCCGCGAGCATTGTGTGGCGCGAAGCCATATTGATGCGGGTATTTGGCATGAAGTACCCGACGCTGACTGAATCAGAGGCAGAGGAATTTTTCAGGAATTCTTCCAAATCAGAACTGGCAGAATTGGCCCGGTCCGTGGTTAATGATCCACTCCGGACCTTGGGAATCACCGAAGACGAATGGCGCTTAGGTCAACTATTTACCTCCGGAGGCACCAGCTACATACCACCGAAGGGAGGGAGCATCGGAAGCCCGCGTGGTCTTATGAAATGGTTAATTGCCCTGGAAAGGGGGAATATTGTGGATGTAGAATCGAGCCTGGAAATTAAAAGGTTGCTCTATATGACCGACCGGCGAATTCGCTACGCATCAAACTCCAGCCTCGCCGATGCAGCGGTCTATTTTAAATCCGGTAGCCTGTACAAATGCGATCGCACCACCATGCCGGATTGTGGAAAGTACATGGGCAATGTGCAAAACTTTATGAATTCAATCGCAATCATCGAACATCCGGATGGAGCCACTTATTTGGTTGCACTGATGAGTAACGTTTTGAAAAAGAATTCAAACATAGATCACAATGTGCTCGCCGGAAGAATTGATAAGATCCTGCGGTAGAAAAGGAATTAACTCTTTCAACCAGATACACTATTGCCGATCGGAAGATGATAATATGGAGTGGCTAAGTTCTTTACTTATTTCATTGGCATCATCTCCCAGTCCAGCTAGAAATTCCAATGCCATCTCCAGATTAAATACGCGGGATGAAAATGCTTTAAGTCCTATTTTTTTTAGTGGAATTTCTGATAAATAATTCTGCATATTTAATAGCATTGATTTCTCCGGAGAATTGGGAATATCATGCAAATCAAGCGACTCGGCTTGCTCCCAGAGTACCCTGCCTGTCATATTCTCAGGGGTTATTTTCACGGTAGCCGACATCAGGAAAAGCCATTTCCCAGCCCGGCTATATGACCTGCTGCGGTGTTCTTTGAACAGGCCCTGCAGTGCATCAAGAATCTTATGTCTTTGGGAACTATTATTGGTCAGGAATCGAGTCATATTTTCTTTCAGGAAAAAATCACAAGCAATCAGATCTGAATAATTCTGATATTCCTCCCGGAAGAACCGGAGGCATTTCTTGCGGTAAAAATTCAAAGACGGCCGATTTCGCTTAATTTTCATTAATGCGGTCAATGCATGCAGGCTAGTCTGGTGATCCGGATTTCTTGACAGGGTAAATAAAAAGTCGACTGACAATTGGAGGGGAAAATCAGCCAATACCCAGGGTATATTCCTCACAATATCCAAACTTACCCGGGCCGGTTTCATGTAGCGTATGATGGCAGGAATAATCTCATTCCCATAATCTACCAGGGCTTCTACTGTCCGGGCAGTTGTTCTTTTTTCACCCAGTAATTCAATTAATGCCGGAATAAAATAGGGGTCCATGGTTTTGCCCGCTGCCTCAATCGCCGCACTACGAATTTCCTCATCCTGATCAGTCATAAAATGCTCGATATGCGTATAGAGGAGCGAGCGTCTGGATGATCCGGCAGCTTTAAGCAGGTGGCAGGTATAGATCTTTCTCAAATGATCCGGGTGCTCATTCAGTGAATTGAATTCGGAAATCAACCTGTCCGCCAATTTAAATCGATGGGCCAGGATGGGACTGTCGATGCTTTCTTCTCCCAGGCTCACCAATAGAGGCAATCTGATCCGGTAGTCTTTTATCTCCAGATACCGGCGAATAAGTGTTGGTGCTGATCGCCCTGCACGAGAAATAAGATAGGAAAACACCGCCGTTCGAACGGACAACGATTCACTTTGAAGAAGTGCAGATAATGATCTTGAAAGATCTTCGGTGTGCAATAAATACAAGTTGCGGATCGCCTCTTCCTGCACGACAGGAGAAGGATCTTTAAGCAGGATTTTCAGTTCATCAGCAAACCGTCGATCCGGTTGAATTTTTAATTGATTGAGAATTGACAGTTTCTGATTCTGTGAACCGTTTCGTAAAAAATACCTCAACTCGCCAGACAGGGATTCATTTTCCAGATTAATAACCAACAGTTCTTCCGGGGGAAGATTTTTCAGATTTCGCTTAAAAGCCTCTTTATAGGTTTCCCGTACTTTTTTACCATAGTAAAACCACAAACCAAGCAGGGCCAAAATGATAATACTTACAAATTCATTTGACAACTCAAGACTGTTGATGACAAAAATCAGAATGATACCTCCAACTCCGGTAGCCAGACTATCCACCACCACATCGATGAAGATCTTTGCCTGATTTTTTATTTCGGAGGGGACCGGTACTGCCAGAAGTTCAAATGTGGCCCGGTTCAGAGACTGCTTTAAACTGGCATCACTGCTTTTCAGAAAAACTGCTGTCCAGAGTACCGGTAAAAACAGCACCAGGGTAGCGCCTACGAATATACTGGCTGGAAGCAGGAAGAGGGATCCTCCAATCCCGATCTTATTGACAATTCTCCTGGTCAGAATAAGCTGAATGACCAGGGAAATCACGTTGAAGTTGGAGAACCAAAGCCCAAAGAAAGCAGTTAATTCATCCGGGTCTTTAATAATCGAAGAGGTGATGGCACCAAACTGAAAATCAACCAGTTTGGCTACGATCACGCTGATTGCGATGATGGCACTCAGGTAGGTCAGGTGGGCTGATTTTCGAATCAGAAAGAAGGGATGCTCGATTTTGGGGATTTTTTTTCTCCGCTGGAATTTTGACTGGGTCGATAAGACAAATTTTTTCCAGATATAGAATGTATTCGGAATACATAAAGCCAGGATCCCGGCTGCCACAAAGATCAGATTCTCACTGCCTATCGGTTCTGCCAAAAGCGTCGTTAAATATCCTCCAACAATACCCCCGCCAATAGCGCCGGCACCAATAAATCCAAAAATTCTCTTCGCTTGTCTGGCATTGAATACAACATTGGCCAACACCCAAAATTGAGAAGCGGATAAAACAGCAAAAATGGCTACGACGATATAGAAGGCATAGAGGATCCAACCCGATACGAAATGTTTACGAAGCAGTATTCCAAAAAGGATGAAAAAAAGAACGGAGACAGTCAGGGTAGCGAGAATAATCCGGCTGAGGTTGATCCGGCCCAAAATCCGGGAATAAATGGAAGAAACCAAGATGGCAAAAACTGCCACCAAAAGATAAGCCAGGGGTAACTTCTCTGCTCCCAGCTGAGCAAGAAAAAGCCCATTTACCGTTGGCTTGACGATCAACAAAGTGGCGATAATCAGGAAAAAATTGAACTGCATCAATAGTGCCCGTTCATATTCGCCCTCCCGGATGTCAAAGAGTTTCTGTAATAGTTTCAGAAATACCGCTCTCATCAATGCAAATATCGATCATCCATCCTCAATTTGCATAAGAATGGGTGAAGATATCTAACCATAAAAGGGATCAACCTTACCCGAAAACGATTGCCGGGAAGCGCGTCTATTTTCCGAGATCCGAACTGGAAGCAGTGGTGTAATCTTTGATCGCCAGGGCCTTCTCTGCTACATTAACCATTTCTCTGATGATTTGCTCTCCATCTTCAGCCTCGGCCAGTGCCACCAGGATATAGCGTCTGTCCGGGTTTTCATCCCAAACCAACGCAGAATCAGCATGATAGATCTTCCAGGAACCTGACTTGCGGTAGATCTGTGCATGTGGTGCCAGACGATCAAGTGTGTTTACAAACTTGTGATGCAGGGCAGGGTTGTCCATGATCTCCAGCATCTGCTGCGAACGTTTACGATTGACCAACTGGCCCATCGCCAGCATGTAGTAAAACCTGCAAACTTGAGAAACAGTTGCAGCATGACTTAACCCCTTTATCGGGTCCGGATGCCGGGGACCGGCAGCTGCATAACGCTTGCCTACCCAAAGACCTCCGTGATCATTCTGGTCATAAAGCCGGTAGTGCGGATCGGTCAGCACATTTTCGATCTTTCGATAGCCAAGGCGGTCAATCATCCTGGTGGAGGCATAATTATCAGAAAAAGAAATCATTCGATTCATATCATTGATCACCTCTTCGTCCTCTTTCAACTCACCTTTGTCAATCGCATCCATACTGGCCAAAAGAATGGCAATCTTTGGCAGGCTGGCCGCGTACATCATCTCATTGCCGTTGAGCCGTGCAAATCTCGGTTTGCCTGGATCTTTCAAATCCACCAACCCAATGGCTAATTTTTTGTTTGCCACCAGCTTTTTCCAGCCCGGATTTGCTTCAACAATCTGTTGTAATTTTGTCTGCAGATCTCCATCAACCAAATTCTTCAGGGGTGTCAACCGATTCAGCGGCAAAACAAGGGGCAGGGATTCCTGACCAAATAGAGCGGAATTGGTCAACAAAAACGGGCAAAGCATTAATAAGATTAAGACCCTCATACGGACTAATACACTTTAAGTTATTTCCTAATAGTCATTCAAAAAGAATGCCTTAAAACCAGCCATACCACCCATTCAATAGATCATTGGAAAGGTCAATGGAACACAAAACCAAATTAGAATACTTAGAGACTTTAAACGGATAGACCATTATCGCATCTATCTTCTACACAGACGCAAGGTCGAAATAATTTATTGTACTGTCTATTAATTGCGAACAAAAATCTTGAAGAAAGATGTGAATAATGTGATGGCGGTCACACAAAACGGCGGGAACTAGCATCACGCCCCCAAGGAAAATGGAGATTTGGCAGCTTTCCTATTTTTAGGTAATCAATGCCAACAAATAATGCAGGAACTCATCCACCGGCAAAAATTCACGATCAGGGGATATGATGCGGGTACGCAAATGGAAGCCAATCCCTTATCGATCATCAGAATATTGCATGATGCAGCGGTTGATCAGGTAATCGAACTGGGATTTTCCGCTTTACAGCTAGACCCTCGAAGCCTTGCCTGGGTCCTCGCTCAACAATATCTGGAAATCTTTCAATATCCCAAG
>JAGQWZ010000420.1 GCA_020436835.1 Saprospiraceae bacterium
AATTCGTTCGAAGCTTTGTCGGAGCTGTCAGCAGAAGAGATAAAGGCAAGGGACCTGTTCCCTTTCAAACCGCTGGCGCATCCCCTGCAATCTACCGCGCACATGGTTTTTCCTGAAGAATGGAATAAAGTCCATCCGGAACACAGAAGAATTGATGTTGATCATGACTATCCCGACGAATATCTGCCGGAGTTCCCTCCTCCTATGTTTCTTACCACCCACAAAGAGCTAGGTGATGTGACCGATGGCAAAGAGGTGACTTTTGGCAATTATTATGAGATTTTCAACGGATTGTTGACACCAGAACAAATGGAAGGACTCAAGGAACTCCTTCGTCCTACTCCCACCACCTGGTTTAATCAAACGACACACCGGGTGACTGAGGCTCCCAGCGCCGGAGTTTCCTGTTTTGGTTGTCATGTCAACGGACATACCAACGGTGCTTTCGAACTGGCTCCGGACTCACGTCCACATATGGCCAGATTGCGGGTTGGCACTCCTTCGATGCGAGGAAACTATAACCTCATGCAATTGTCTTCAAAGCGATCGATCAGAAGCATGGATCATTTTGCCGAAGTGGAAGAATACTTTGACGGGGATCCGGGAATGCAACAACACATTGGACCGCGGGCGCATCAAAAACAAGTGGCAAACCGGATGGGCGATTTCAATTCGATCCTGGACTATCCACCGGCTCCCAAACTGGATCCCCTTGGCAAGTTGGTTGCTTCCAAAGCGACCGAACAAGAGCTGCTGGGAGAGGAACTATTCTGGGGAAAAGCCAAGTGCGGACAATGTCATTATGGTCCATCTTTTGTGGACGACCAGTCTTATGATCTGCAGGTAGAACGGTTCTATAAAGGACGTCCGGAAGGTCCGATCAAGAACTTTCCATTAAGAGGGATCAAGGATTCTCCACCCTATCTGCATGATGACCGTCTGCCGACACTGGATGACGCAGTTGAGTTTTTTAATCTCATTCTGGAATTAAAACTGGATAAAAGAGAAAAAGATGCCTTAACCGCCTACTTGTTGTGTTTGTGATGCAAGCTTAAATATAATGTAGGCTGGTTATTGGGTCCGCATACACCGGATCTTCATTTACCTGATATTCTGTAACTTGATGCATGTTTCATCAAGTCAACCACTCTATGCTAAAACAAGGTCTGGTAATCTGCTTGTTTGTCAGTGTCCTGCTCATCTGTCCCTCCGGAGCTCAGAACAATATGCTTCAGCTGGAAGCCAGACAGCAAACCGGGAACGATGGGGATTTTCAGGAATCCACCACACAGGTTAGCCTGAAAGCGCAGGAAACGGCGATCATTGTCTGCGATATGTGGGACCAACATTGGTGTCAGACTGCTACAGCCCGGGTTAAAGCCATGTCGCCGGAAATGAATGAGGTACTGAAAAGGGCGCGAAAAAGGGGGATCACGATCATTCATGCGCCCAGCAGCACCATGGCTTATTATATGGATTTCCCTCAGCGAAAGAAATTGATCGACGCCCCGCATGATGCCTCTTCCGATGTCATCGAAGACTGGTATGCCCTTGACCCGGATCAAGAGGGTCCGTTACCGGTTGATGATTCAGATGGAGGTTGTGATGATCCCAATTCTGACTGCGTGAATTGTGCCGTCTGGAAAAAACAGATTGATCTTCTCGAAATAGAAGAAGCAGACGGTATTTCTGATGATGGTAAAGAGATCAATAATTATTTCCATTCACTCGGTATCAAGAATGTGTTATTGATGGGGGTGCATACTAACATGTGTGTCCTGGGCAGGCCATTCGGCATCCGAAGTCACATCGCACAGGGAAGGAAGGTGTTGCTGGTGAGGGATCTGACCGATGCCATGTATAATCCAAAAATGCCGCCCTATGTTACGCACCAAAAAGGAACAGACCTGATCATAAACCACATAGAAAAGTACTGGTGTCCTACAATCACTTCCGATCAAATCAAATGAAGACAAAGAATACACTAAGGATATTGAAATTATCTCTGATTTCTTTCACTTTATTAAACATTTTTCTTGCCTGCAATGCTTCGAAGAAAAACCCGGAAGTAAATAACCGCCTGCCAGATGGCTGGGAAGGTAATGCTGACTTTTTCCGCATGGAAAACGGTGCTATTGTCG
Organism: Saprospiraceae bacterium; assembly: GCA_020436835.1. Classification (GTDB taxonomy): domain Bacteria; phylum Bacteroidota; class Bacteroidia; order Chitinophagales; family Saprospiraceae; genus JABDMH01. The sequence continues at coordinate 2,142 of JAGQWZ010000420.1, forward strand.
CCGGAGATTTGAACCAATCGATTCCAAATAATGAATTTCTATGTACAGAAAAGAGTTATCGCAATTTCGAAATGAAATTAAAAGCAAAATTAATTGGAGAGGGAAAGAATGCAGGAATTCAATTTCGCAGTACCCGAATTCCTGATCATTATGAAGTCATTGGATACCAATGCGACATGGGCGCAGCTGCTGATCGATTGATATGGGGCTCTCTCTATGATGAATCCCGTCGTAAGGAATTTCTGGTTCATCCGCCGGAAGAGCTGGTAAATAATTCTTTTCTTGAAAACGAGTGGAATGAATTCATCATTCGTGCGGAAGGACCGCACATTCAAATCTGGCTCAATGGTCAACAAACCGTGGATTATTGGGAGAAACAAGAAAACATTTCCGAAGAAGGAATCATCTGCCTGCAGATACACAGCGGACCTGCCGCCGAAGCCTGGTATAAGGATATTGAGATAAGGGAAATGTCCGATTGAATGTCAAATATTTCGATTGTCGAATGACGAATCATTAATAGTTTACCTTCACCAAAGCTTGACTTTAAATGAAATAAAAAGAGGTGAATTAATATTCGCCGGAGAAAAGTCAGCGCTTTCCAGATCAACAAAGGTCATGGACTTAAGAAATTACCCTTCAAAGTACCAGGAAACAATGAATCCCAGCCTCCAACTCAACAATCATCCCTTCGTCCAGCGCAGCCGCATGAATAATCTCGAGGTTTGAATCATTTTTTTGATAGACCTTGTATTCTCTTTCAGGAGCAGCGGTAAACCATTCGGGAAATTGATTAATCCGGGGCCAGTCATAGGGCAGATGTAGATTCTGTTTGTGCCGGGCCCGGTCAAAAATAATCTTACCGGACCATGGGCGATCCACCTTGAGCGTAATCCACAAAGAATCGGATATCATTTCCGCTCCCAGTTCAAGATCCTGACGCCAGGGACTGGCTGTGATTCCCTTGGATTTCCAGAGACAATACATAATGGTGGTCCGGGCAAAATTACCGTCGCCGTGCCAGCCCTCAATAATTCCGTCCGGCTGCTGCATTTTCCACATCACCTGCATTTCACTATCCAGCCAGGAGGGTAAAGTGATCACCCTCTCGCGGTTATATAAATTCAGGGCCCCTTCAATGGCGTCGGCATACCCGTCGGCCGAACCATTTTCCCAATCGAAATTCCGGTAATTCTCCCCCAGGGCGGTCAACGCCTGAACCACTGCCGACTGAAATTCCCTGATCGAATCAAGCTGATAGACAAGGTAAAAGCCATTCAAATTGTAGCCAAAATTGTCGGCAATGCGATCCCGGATGATAGCTCCGGTTTGCGGATTAACCACGTCATAAAAAAGACCATCCTGATTTCTCCCTACCTCCAAAATCCGGTATAGCATTTCATGGATATGGGGTCGGTATATTTCTTTTTTTTCCTTATCGCTAAAATGAACTACAGCATACAACTCACAGAGGCCCGATACAATTTCACACCCATGATCCCGCAAGCGCAAAGAGGTAAAATCCCGGGTGGGATGATGATCTCCCAATAAATAATAATCTCCCAGTCTGATCGCCCAATCCAGGTATTTTATATCACCTGTCATATAATATATCCGGGAAAGAACCTGCAACATTTCTCCATTTACTTCCACATTTTCCGAGGGAATTTGCCCGAATGGGGTACGCACTTCTGCATGCAACCAAATATCATCCAGGATGTGCACCATGCGGTCCGACCAGGGACTTTCACCCAGCCATTCCGTGAGCGGTAATAGTCCATCCTTAATATATTCTGACGAACCGAAAATAATGTCGATCAGGTTGGGAGCATCCGTAACAAAATCCTGTTTATGAAAATCATAGGTATCCGGCAAATTTCCTATCCGGTTGGTGAGCGTTGCTTCAGTCACCAACATGTCACGCATCCTGCCGGCAAAAAGTGCACTGTCCGTCAGCGCCGCCGTAAGCACCATAAAGGGATAATTATCCGCTGCAGCATCTTTGGCATTCCATATATTGACATCCGCTTCAAGATTCCGAGGAATTAATCCACTCACTGAATCCGACTGAGCTAACCAGCCATGAACAAAATTCTGACATCTTCGGAAACCCTTATTGGCTAACTGTCCATTAAGGATCGATTGCTGCCACCGATTTTCATCTGCGCCGGAAATCTCCTTTCCATTGCGGTTTGATACACAAGCGGAAAAAATAAAAAAAATGAAAATGGAAAATTGCAGATTACTCACAGATGATATTATTTAAGCGCTGATTTAAACCCAAATCCGCGCATGAAGTCTATTGCACGATCCGGCTTAAAGATAAATTTACTGCAAATCATTAAGAACATTACTTTTTACTAAATTCAGCAAACTGAAAAATATTCAAAAATGGAAAAAGGGAAAGACAATTCAAGGAGGACCTTTATTAAAAAGGCATCCGGTGGAGCGCTAATGGCTGCAGTGGCTCC
>JAGQWZ010000421.1 GCA_020436835.1 Saprospiraceae bacterium
ACAGTCCTGCATTCCCTGCCTTAAAATATACCGGTGAGGAACTTACCGTGATCGGCAGTATTTTTTACATGCAAACCTTTAAGGGCAATGAAGCGACGGAGGAAAACTTTAAAGATCTGCGTAGCAGTTACCGGGTCATACATATCGCTTCGCATGCGATCATCAATAATGAACATCCCTTACAATCCAATATTCTATTTTATCCTTCCGGGAAAAAAGAAGATGGTAAACTACAACTCTTTGAATTGTATGGAATGAATATTCATTCGGAGCTGGCTGTACTTTCTGCCTGTCAGACCGGTGATGGCTCACAGGCAACAGGTGCCGGAGTCATGAATATCTCCCGGGGTTTCAGCATTGCGGGCACGCATCAGGTAATTTCCAATCTCTGGCCTGCGCAAGATTTTGCGGCAAGTCAGATCATGCAATTACTTTATAGTTCACTGGATAGAGCTTTTATCCCTGGTAAAGCCTTACGGGAGGCAAAACTGCAGTATCTAGCTAACGAGGAAGGCCCCTTAGTACACCCTGCGTACTGGGCTGGATGGATAACCCAATCATCAAGCTTGGCTGCAATCAGTACCACCCCATTTTTGCCCGGTAACCGGATTTACATTCTATTGATTAGCATTTTAATCTTAGTCGGGTTGGTGACCTACAAAAAATGGCAGATCCATTCCTAAAAAAAAGTGGATCCTCATGTCACTTATCTGACTTTACAGATACTATTAGTATGGACACAGAATAAGAGACAACGGTACTCTAAAGGTCCCTTAATTAAGCACTAGTATAAATCATTTGGGTTTGCTAGTAAAATAGGCACCCAGTATAACTCAAAGAAACCATTGGAATCTCAAAACGTAATGTTCATTGTAGAAGTAGCTGAGATTCCATAAGGATGTAAATGTGTGTAACATTCAGACCCTTGAAAACCTTAAAGTCCCCGGATTCGGGGACTTTTTTATTTGAAACTGGTAGATCAACCCATTAATTCCAGTGACAGATTCTGGTGACTTTTTGCCCAATCCTTCGTTGTGAAAACGCGCCTTAACTCTGGCAATGACCCGGCCACCACATCCGCGAGTGGTTTACTCACTTTGAATTCCCCAGGCATTCTGCTGCTGTATTGAATTCCTCGTTCATAACCCCGTATGGTACAAAAATTTATCTCACACGTTGCCATGATAACTTATGAGTTCATCTACCGGCATTGCCAGAAATAGAAGATCTGTGACCTTCACCGGGTCAGGCAAAAAGGAAAATTTCAGTATTCAGGGGTCGTAGGGATATACACTCGACAATATGTCGATTGCCTCATCTTCATTACCCTCTTCAAAGCCAATGGCCACTACTAAATTAGTGTCACTTTCAGTGTCGATCAGCAGGGCAACGAGGAGGAAGTCGTATGACTGATAATCTGACGTAGCTGCTACTATATAGTATCCTTCCAGATCACCCAGATCAACAAAATCACCATTCACGGTAGCCTGGTCGAAAGTTGCCAACTCACCAGCTAACTGCAACGTTGCATCAGCCAGGTGATCCAAATTAATAGATGCATCTGACCAGGGCATCAGTGACACCGAAATAAGTCCGTCACTACTTACGGCGGTGAATTCAGATTGGTTGTTGGCTACGATGTTAAAATCAGACGCCACTTCGAAACCAATGCCGTAATAATCCCATTCATAGGCTGTCTGGGCATGCAAACATTCCACGGAAAACAGCAGAAGGAAAGCTGCCGGTAAAAGAAATTTTGCGCTCATAAGTTCCACATTTCACCGAAGGTAGAACTCTTTTCGCTTGCTTGTCTTCACCGGCAAATAATTATTTTTCATCCCACTTAGTGTTTGAAGAATTACCGGTCGGATCCGGCCCCAGATGCCTATCTATTGTGGGCGAGGTTAGTGTTCCTGATTAGTAACGGCCATAGATCTCCAGAGCCTTGAGCATTGACTTTTCCCGCTGAATAATCGGCACCATCTTCGATTCCTTGTCGTCATAGTCAGCTAACAGGGCAACCACCTCATCTGCCGCATCAAACGGTACCACCACGACGCCATCATTATCACCGACAATATAGTCACCGGGATGCACCATCACTCCGGCACACACTACCGGTTCCTGCTTTGATACACTCACCAGACGCCCTACTGATGTCGCCGGACTTATCCTACGCGCATAGACCGGATGTCCGATTTTCCGGATTTCCGTGACATCACGGATGGCTCCATCAATCACTGTTCCTTCAAGGCCACGCACGCTGGCGGTAGTTGCCATCAGGTTGCCCATACCGGCAATTTCCAGTCCATCTTCAAGAACATAGACCAGGACACTTCCAGCCGGGGCTTCATCTAAAATTTGCAGTGCATAATTTGGGTAATTGCGTCCGTCTGTCTTAAGAACCGGCCGTAGCAATGACGTCCATGCCCTGCCGACAATTTTCTGCTCAAAAATCGGTTTCATATCCGATGACATCCATCCCCGGGCTCCAGTCACAGTTTCTACTGCATCTGCAATATTTCCGGTACTGTTAGCCGGTTTTCGAAGTGCCTCAATTACCTCCTCAGGAGACATTTTGGCCAACATTTTCACTGACGCCTGGGTTGCCACCAGTGCTTGCTGAGCATTTAATTTCAAACCCTGGAAGGAGATGAATACGAATACAATAATTAAGCATTTGATCAATGGACGTTGAATCATAATTCGAGATTTTTAAATTAGAGAAATCGAATATATGAATCATTTGGCGAAATCGGACAGAAAAGCACCTTTTTAGGATCTGGTCAAATCCCATCATTGGTCCAAACCAGGATATGCGATATCAGAGGTCGATTGCTCCCGGAAAGGATGAGTCCTTACCAGTAACAATTTATTACAAAGGGCCTAAATTTACCTGGAGATCCGATGCCCGATCCATCTCAATCTTCCCACTGGATATCCTGCAATCCAAAACATGCCCTCCCACAGTTCGATCATCTGAAATAAAATGAAAATGATAACCAGCGGCGTTGATACTGCCGGAGTAGAGAGGGAAATAGAAGCCAACCAAAGTGCCACTGATATCTGCATGGGGAAAAATGACCTGATCCGCGACAACGGCACTTAGAGGAGGATAAGGCTCATTCTGTCTGTGGACGGACCGCACCACGAGAGAATCAAGTTCTGCCTGGATGCGAATCGCATAGAATTCTTCCGGATTGACTCCCATTTGATCGAGCTTGATGGTCAGTTCGTTCAGACTGGAAACTGCATCGAGATCAAACATAGTATCTGCCTGAAAATGCTTAACTGCGGCGAAAGGGGTTTCCGTTGTCCCGGACACTTCATAGACCACTCCGTCATCCTTTACCTGATAAAAAACATCATCGAGAATCACCATTTCACCTTCCACCGCCACATACGTACCCAATCCAAAATCGCCCCTGGACCGGATCGCCTCTATCGATGCCTTGGCATAATAATCACCCATTGCCAGGGCATCCAGGGTAGAGATTTGAAAAATACCATCACCGGCGGGATCATCCAACATATTTTCATCTTCACCACATCCGGTCAGGATGAATATGATAGCGGAGAACCTTAAAAGATTAAAAGAAAATTTCATTAGGTCCATAACACATCCATGATTTAGAAATAGAGGGCGTCCGGTGGAATACAAAATCCCCGAAACTAAAACGCACAATTCATGCCATTCCCAATCTTGCTCCAATGGTAACGGATAAACGTAATCGTATTCGATATACCGATTGGTTCAATACTTCATATTTTTCAGGAATTCATATGATCTTTTAATGGACAGAAAGGGATCTTCCGAAGTATCTCTTTCAACAAAAAAATATTTCGCTCCCTGGTCAGTAGCTTTTTTAATAAAAGCGGAAAAGTCAATCTCTCCAAAGCCGACATCTTCAAAATCTCCCTCCTGATCAATATCCTTCAGATGACAGGTGATAAATCGTCCGGGATACTCAGCCAGCATTTCCCCTGGTATCCGTTCCGCCTTACGCACCCAGTAAGTATCCAATTGGAAAGTAAAAAGATCCGGATCTAATTCCTGGAGCATCATTTCATAAGGAATAGTTCCGCCCACTTCGTTAAATTCCCAATTATGATTGTGATAGCCCAGCAGAATTCCGGCATCACGACATCTTTTACCGCTCTCCTTCAGTTGAGCGATCATTTTCTTTATTTTATCGAGGTCAGTAAAATTATGCGGCATGATAGCGGGAATAATCAATATTTTCTGCCCCATGACTTTACATTCGCTTAGGGAGAGCTCTATTCGGTCCTTCAGACTATCCAGGCTGGCCTGAGTGGAAAAGAATTGCATCTGGCGGTCTCGGGGCATTGACATGAAATCGGGAGGCACTTTGAAGGCAACCCGACCCACCGGTGCAGACAATTTATTCCGCATTAAAATATCTTTTACTTTCAGGACATCATGGCCTAAAAAACCCAATGCAGAAAATTCAACTTGCAGGTAGCCGATTTTTGCCACCTCCTCCAGGGTCCCGGGGAGATCCTCAGCCATCGCGGTAGCAATAGTGGACAACTGCAAACCAAAATTCTTGAATTTTTTCAAGGCGGAGTATTGTAAAATCTGTGGTACCTTGCCAAAGCCAGTACAAGAAATTAATAACATCTTTCTGATAAGTTCACGACGGTCCATACCTTATTCGGATTATTTTTTCGTTACTGAAAAATCCATTTTTTCACTTTCCCGGTAAGGAATTTTTAGTTTATAATTGCCTTTCCCTGCTAAATCAACTTCCAGCATGACTGCGCTTTCATTTTTTTCCAAAATCTTCGATTTAATCGCTGGTGAATCTCCGAAGGACGGCAGAATGATCCAGACATAAAGATCATTTTCATTTTGCGGCGATTGGTAAATGGATGTGAAATTCGACTCATAAATATTATATTCCGGACTATACCACCCCTGTATAAAAGGTTTGTCCTGACCTTTAATCAACTCAACTTCCCAGGGTATATCGTTTACCGGAATAATCGTGAGTTTTGCTCCATCCTCGTAGCTGCCGACGATCCTCTTTGCCGGGTCAATAACTACCTCACAACGCGGATGCCAATGCCAAAGCACACTTTTCTTCGAAGCTAAATCTGAATGTACCTTATCGACCACGATCCAAAATGCATCTCGAACATAGACCAGGGTCCGAAGATGTTCGTGACCGGACTGCGAATCCTGAAATTCAGTCATTGAACCCCAGGCATAATCATATTGACCGGAGATGCTGAAATGTTCTTCGGTAACTAAACTAGCCGATAGCCTGGGGCCGGGACGCTGCCCATGACCATTAAATAATATCAGGTTGTGCCCCGAAGATCCCCGGGCATAATCCCGGAATTTCTCCGCTACGGCACCGCGGTAAGCAAACCTGCCGGCATCCACCAGAAAATCATGCCCGTGGGCAGCAACAGACAAGTGCAGTTTATCATTATGCTGATGACCACTGCCCCAGGGTCCGATATCAAAAAAGGACCAGTGTGCATTCGGTCCATAGTGGTTGCGCGATATTAAGTGTCCGGCCCAGGGGTAAAACCAGGAGACGGACGATGGTGCTTTTCCCGACGCTCCATGCTCAATGACATATCTCCACTCCGGATGAGAATTTGTATTCAGGTAGTTTTTAATCCGGTCGCTGTTATGCATCAAGTCAGCGTCATTATTCAGGATACCATATCCATCCGGGCGCATGGTGAAAACCAGATAGGACCACATTTTATCGATCGTCTGCCGGAAGTATTCAGGCAATTCTATCCCAGCCCTCTGACAGATCTCCTGAAACTGCATGAAATTGTTTAGTGCTACATAGTGGTAACTGGATGTAAGTTCCGTCTGTACTCCATCCGGATAAACCTGCCCCCTCATACTCTCCACCATCGTCCTGACCGTATAGGCTAACCACTCCGGTGAGTTAAGGAATTCCGGCCAATAAGCAGCTACGGTGGCCAATCCTGACATTTCCATCGTCAGCCAGTTGTTCTCCGCATGAAACTGACGGGCATAGTGAGCATGATCGGGCAGACTACTGAGTATGAGCAACCTGGTAGCAGGCGTGATCTCTTCATAGTCCATTAACTCGAAAAACACTCTGGCCCACACCTTAACCCGGAAACTCACCTCCAGTCCTCGCCACATAGCCGTGCTACTCTTTACCCCGGGATAGGGCCAACTGCTAATAATCCAGTCCTGAATAAAAGCGTCGATGTAGCCTAAATAATCTTTATTACCGGTCTGATACCAGGCGGTTAAGAGGGTTTGCAATGGGTAATGCCGGTTCAATGCCCATGCCCATTCGATATCATTTTCCGGCCCCTCATAATACCAATTCAGCTGTCCGGTTTTGCTACGTGGCACCTGATCAGATACCTCCTGAAAGACATAGATATCCCTAAGCACAGAATCGCCTTCCGGGATCGTCCTGCTTGAGGATTCCGGCTGTTCACGGGCCAACATTCCTTTGGAATCCGATAGCCGGTAATACTTCAATAAATTTTCGCAGGCATTTTCGAGATTGCCGTCCTTCCAGGCGTTTTTCACCTCATCAAGTCCGGGATGATCAAGAGAGACATCCTCAAATAAAGCGGAAATTTGCGTTGGATAAGCGCGGCAGATATCCGTGACCGACTTATAGTGCACTACCTGGCCGGATAACATGCCTGGTAATACACCCGGAAATATCAAAAAGAGATAACGAATCATTGTGTAGGGCAAGTAGCGTTATTGTTCCTTTAAGATAGTAAGTTATCCCACGTGAAACAGAGGTAAAGAAAGTTGGTTACTTTTTTACCATCAGCCGGGATTTCATTTTTCCATCTGCTTCAAGCCTGAATAGGTAAATCCCAGGCAGTAGATCGACAACGTCCAACTGACCTGCATCATTTGGCAAAGTACCAGACATTACGACCTTTCCATAGATATCAGAGAGATAATATTTTGATTTAATCCAGGTGGATTCAACATTTAAAATCCCATCGCAGGGATTAGGATATATTACCAAATGCTCATTGCTGGTCTTTGCCGGCGGTACGACTACTATCCGTGAATAGGCCTCGTCACCGTTAAAATTGTCATAAATGAGTTGATAAAATGTTTCGTATGGGTAGGGATTAAAATCCAGTAACTGGTAATCCTTGCCTCCACAACAGGTACCGGTACTTTGCAATTCGGCACAGACATTCCAGACATCCCCATCCAGAGAACGGCGTACACTAAATGTTCCTGAAGCTTCCTCGCTGGCAGTAACCCAATGTAGTTTTACGGAGTCATTGTTTTCGCGGTATGCATTGAATTCCCTGAGTTCAACCGGCAAGAGCATACTGTAATAGACAGTGATTGAAATATGGTCGACCCGGGCTCTCTTCAATAAATTAATCGAAATCGAAGCCGAAATCGCCACACCAAAGTTGGACGAATTGATATCTGCCGCAGTCCAGCTTCCACTCCACAAATCCCCCTCTCCCCCATAATTAACGACCATGTCACTGTTGGGCCAGTTTCCACCTTTAGCCTGATTTGAACCATGGGTACTTCCTCCCTTGATCATGTATACGGCATTGTCACTAATGGCCCCGAGCAATCCCGTTTGTGATTTTTCAATTTGCACGCTAATCCCGCAGATCACAGCATCTACCGGTATGCTAAAACCAAACCCGGTGGCATAGAGGTACTGGGAATTCGTTCCCAAAACAAGAAAACTTGCTTCGGCAACACTATTATCGGACGATTTTGCATTCCCGGGATTGTTCCAGGGTATAGAACCGATGACATTATTATTTACGACAGAAGCAGGACTATGGGCGCCTGTGTTGCTACATTGTGCGCATATTTCCACTGTCAATGCTCCAAAAATTATAAGAACCCATGAAAAGCGCGGCATATCTTAATTGTTTTAGATCGACAAAATGACCTAATGGTCGCACCACTTACGGACACTTACTTTCTCAGATTCTGACGCTATTAGAACCTTCTTACAGATATACTTTCCTGGATTCAGGCAAGAGATACAACCTTTCTACGATGAGAAACTCCTGAATTCGTAGATAGATTAAACCCTTTATGACTTTCCTGGATTCGGTGTTGAGAGAAACCCTCTACCGGTATTACTTTCTCAGGATTTGATTGATAGAATGTGGAAAAATACAGACTGAATGGTCAATGACATTCCAATGAGGCAGTTCCCACATTTAATGCTGCCTCTTAAGGTAAATATAATCTAAAATTATACCAAGAACTTCAGATTCAAATTTATATTGTTCAATTCTTTATCGCAACAGGGCTTTATCTGACCCCAGTTTTTATTTAACACGAAGTCATATCCGGAGATTAAACCCGGCAATAATTTGCCTGAAGCCACCGGGAAATATTCCTGACGCGGCACGGTTAAGCCGGGATGCCCGGTAAATCTTGTTGGTAAGGTTCTTGCCGTTCAGGAAGACTTCCATTCGATGATGATTCCTGACTCTAATCTGGTAATTAATAAAAGCGTCCCAGGTACTAAAGGCAGGCAAGCGCCCGAGCGCTCCATCAGCCGACTCATTTTCAAAATTCAGGAATTCCGAATATTGACTACCGACGTGGCCATAATTAATTCCTCCCGTCCAATTTCCATTAGAATAATGCAACGCCGCATTAAAATTGCTCTGCGGAGAGTATGGAGTAACATGATCTTCGATCAGACCTTTTCCAAAATGTGCTACCGTCCTG
>JAGQWZ010000422.1 GCA_020436835.1 Saprospiraceae bacterium
GTTCCAATGACATTCGCTCATAGTTCCTGACTAATTTGTCCAGATTTTCCTTTTGATTTTGTATCTCGCTTAATTTCTTTTCGAGGTCATTTTTTTCCTTTTGTAAATTGGTTAGCAAATAATCGAGACGCCCTTCTCTTTTTCCCATCTTTTGACGGGCTCTCTGCACAATTTTCTCATGTAATCCACTCCGGTGCGCCATCTCAAAAGCAAAGGAACTACCTGGAGCTCCAACGTGCAATTGGAATGTTGGCTGCAGTGCTTCTTTATCGAAAGCCATGGCGGCATTTTGCATCCCTTTCGTTTTTGAAGCGACAATCTTTAGGTTGCCATAATGGGTGGTTACCACTCCTCGGGCCTTCAGATGATGCAGTCTGAAAAGAATTGATTCTGCGATGGCAGCACCAATCGTTGGCTCGGTGCCGGAGCCAAACTCGTCGATGAGGAAGAGGGTTTTGGCATCCGACCTCTCGGTGAATACCTTCATGTTGTGCAGGTGAGAAGTGTAAGTGCTCAGGTCCTGTTCTATACTTTGTTGGTCTCCGATATCAGTAAGGATTTGTTGAAAGATGCCCATGGTAGAGTGATCGTCAACCGGAGTCAGTAAGGCAGCCTGATGCATGAGACAGAGTAGGCCTACTGCCTTTAAAGTAATGCTTTTTCCTCCGGCATTGGGTCCGCTAATGATTAATATCCGATGCTCGTGATTAAGCGTAAGGTTAAAGGGAATCACCACATCACGGTCTTTTTGGTGCTTTAGTAGGAGGAGCGGATGAAAAGCCCGGTGCCATTCAAAGGCCGCTTCAGCGGTACATTTGGGCATCGTCCTCACCCCCAGAGCAATGGCTTGCATCGACTTGGCCTGGATGAGATCAATTTCTATGATGACCTGAATACTACTGTGAATCACCGGGAGATTTTGATGCAGGTCCTGACAAAGGGACTTCAGTATTTTTCGGATTTCCCGCCTTTCTTCATTTTGCAATTCGAAGAGTTCACTATCAAGTGCCAGGGTCTCTTCGGGTTGCATAAAAACCGTTTTACCGGTCGAGGATTCATCATGAATGATCCCTTTGATTTTTCTTTTATGCTCTGAGAATACGGCAAGCACACGTCTTCCGTTACGGTATGATTCGAAATTATCCGTAAGGTAGCCCTGATTCTTGTAACTGATCAGGGCTCGATTGAAGGCTTTGTCCAACGCACTTGATTTGGATTGGATATCCTTTCGGATTTTGGCCAGTTGATCGGATGCCGTACTTTTAATTTCACCCTCTTCGTCGAAAATCCGGTTAAAGTGTTTTCGAACTTTTGGCAGCGGTTCGGTTTGGGTCAAAACGGAGTAGAGGGGCTTCCAACGGATCCGCTTTTCTTTAGTGAAAAAATCAAACCAGGAGGAAACCATCTCCAGCTGATTTCTCAATTCGAGCAGAGGTTCAATTTCCAGGACACTATCTGTGATTTCAAGCATTTCCAGGCTTTCGCTCAGATCCTGGTATGCCCCCACATGGATATGATGCGTATCTTGCAAAATATCCTGAAAACAGGTTATTTCTTCTAATTTCCGGCGAATGATGATAGCATCTTCATAAACAGGAAGTTCATCTACGTATGCCTTCGCCGGGGTTCCACTACAACGGCCTTTAAGATCCTGTAAAATCTTCTCAAATTCCAATTGTTTGTAGATGTCGCGGGGATAGAGAAATGCCATTATGAGTCTAAGTAGTACTAATTGCGAAGGTAATGGTTTTTATAAAGGACGAATGATGAATGCATGGGGAACAAAGCAAATCGGGGGTATGCCAATCCCCGGGAGTTTAAGCTTCCTATTCCTCGATACCTGGTTTGTGATGCTTCCATTGGAAGAGAAAATGTCACAATCATCTGTACCTGGTTGTTTTTGATCGTCTCTTATCTTGAGTTTATCCATCTTTTTGACCGGTTTTTCCGGAGTGCTTTGATCGACCGGACTCACTGCTATCCAGGATTTGAAATTTGAAATATTTATTAGCACTTTTACTTTATGCTTTGGCCACAAACGACATTAAATTGCAGAGGAATTCTTCTGGATCTCCTCGATCCGGTAGTGATGGGTATTGTGAATGCCACTCCGGATTCCTTTTATGCTTCCAGCAGGGTCAATTTTGTGCGTGACACCATGCACAAGGTGGAAAAAATGATCGATGAAGGAGTAGCGATCATCGATGTTGGAGGCATGAGTACCCGGCCAGGTGCCAAAGAAATCAGTCCGGAAGAAGAGTTGGATCGGCTCAAGCCGTTGATACCTGCGATCCGGTCTGCCTTTCCCCAACAAATTATCTCCATAGATACTATCTGGGGATCGGTGGCGCAATGGGCCCTGGATGCCGGTGTACATATGATCAATGACATTTCTGCCTGGAGCATTGATCCTGAACTTCTGGAGGTTGTGACCTTAAACAAGGTTCCTTATATATTGATGCATATGAAGGGTACGCCGGCGACAATGCAGGAACAGGCTACCTATGACGATGTAGTAGTTGAGGTGCTGGACTTCCTGATCGCAAAATTAGGAATCCTGGCGGCACGGGGGGTGTATGACGTGATAGTGGATCCTGGTTTTGGTTTTGCCAAGAGTGCCCGGCATAATTTTGAATTATTACAAAACCTGCACGCTTTTCAAATTTTGGATAAACCAATTCTTGCCGGGCTTTCCCGCAAATCCACCATACAAAAAACACTGGGAGTCTCTGCCGATGAGGCGCTGAATGGGACCACCGCGCTTAATATGGTGGCCCTGCAACAGGGGGCAAAAATACTCCGCGTCCATGACGTAGCGGAGGCTATGCAATGTATAAGGCTCCATAAAGAGTTGCGCCAATATGATCGCTCCCAATGGAGTCCGTGATTGATGTAATCTTGCAAACTTCTCTTATCTTCTTTCAGCCAGATTAAAGGTCTGTCCACTTACTGAAGATATCGGGAGGGAATAGTATGGATCGACAGCCTGGGTACGTAACTTATTGTATTTTTGCACGTTAGTACTCTGGAATGAAAGAGGATCAGGAAAATACGCAGTTTAGAATTGTCCTAAAATGGATTGGATACAGCATCCTGCTTTTCTTCCTGTTGATATTCCTGCTTTCATTATTGATTCAGATACCCCTGGTACAAAATTGGGTGGTGCGTGATGTGAGCAACCGCATATCCAGAGATGTAGGATCAGAGGTGAAAGTGGGGCATATCAAGCTTAATTTTTTTGACGACCTGCTTGTCAACGATCTGCTGATCCGGGATCAAAGGGGAGACACCTTACTCTACAGTCAGAGGGCGTACCTAAACCTCGAACGACCTCTGCTGGGATTGTTTCGCGGACGTCTGGCGGTGGAGGCGATTGAACTGGATGAGTCCAAATGCTATTTGCGAACCTTCCCTGATGCTGGTACCAATTATGACTTCTTACTCGATTACTTCAACCGGGAGAATCAGGATTCTCTGGTACCTAAAGACAGTACCGGACAGGGAGTCGAATTTTTCTTTGATCCTCTTAGGGTACGGCTGAACAACATTACGTTTAAGAGTGAAAATAGTCGAAAGGGCAAGAAAACTACTTTGCTCTTACCCCAAGCATTTGCCAGGGTATATAAATTGGCACCGAATCAACCTTTTCAGTTGAATAATGTGGTACTGGAACAGCCAAAGTTTATCCTGGAAAAATACCCACAAGACAGGTCTGGTGAGATAACAGAAACCTCCATTGGCGCAAAGCAAAAACATTTCGGTGAAAGCGATGATGATACTGGTCCTGCAATTGCCCTGTTTGTAGAAAATCTGCAGGTAAATGAAGGTTCCGCGCAAATAATTGATAAGTTAAAACCTTTCCGGCGGACCTTGCCCGGAGTTATCAATTGGAGAGATGCCCAGGCCAACCATATTAATTTTGAGATTCAGAATTTGATTTGGCAACGTGAAGAAGGTTTCCTCACTCTGGATCATTTGGATTTTGTGACGCCGGAGGGTCTCGAAGTTGAAAATATTGAAGCGGAAAATGTGGAATTTACTGCCTCTTCCATATCCTTTTTCGACTTTCTTCTGAAAACTCCCAATAGTCTGCTCACGAACCGGTTGGATTTCAACTTTTCCTCCCTCGCAGACTTTCAGAATTTCGAAGACAAAGTGCGGATCACGGCCAACTTTGATGACAGCTACATTGCCTTAAGGGACATTTTATTTTTCTCAGATCCGCTGAATAATAATGAGTTTTTTAATCTGAATGGAGGTAAAAGAATTGATTTGCAGGGAGAAGTGACCGGTACAATCAATGACCTGCGTGGAAACAATATTGATCTTCAACTGGCCGATCAGGGATATATACGCGGAGATTTTTGGTTAAGAAATGTTACTTCCCAGGGCGAAGAGCTTCTGACCCTGGATATGGAGGATGCAGAAATAGAATTAAGTACTCTTCGCCAACTCATTCCCAACTTCAACCCGCCTTCCACCTTCGATAAATTGGGATTGCTAAAATTTACCGGAAATTTTGATGGTTATTTTCATGACTTCATAGCCTCCGGAAGCTTATTGACAGATTTAGGAGATATGCAGATGGATATGCGTATGAATTGGGATGAGGGAGGTTTTAATGAGGCGGCATATCAGGGCAAACTGGAATTGATAAATTTCGACCTGGCTCAGTGGTCTGATTCAGACCTCTATGGAATCACATCTTTGACGGCCGAGGTTAAGGATGGAAAAGGTCTGAGCCTGGATGAAGTCACTGCAGATCTTTATGCAAAGGTAGGAGACTTTCCATTCAAAGGGTATCACTATCGAAATGCTGTTTTACAAGGGCAATTAAACAAGCAATTTTTTGAAGGTCAATTTTATATTTCCGATCCTAATGTCACGCTTGATTTCAATGGTCATATTGACATCACCGATACCCTTCCCAAGTTTGACTTTACGGCGAGTGTGGAATATGTGAATTTCCAGGCTTTGAATTTTTCCCGGAAAAAATTGGAAGGCTCCGGAGACATCGATTTTGATTTTACTTATCATGATCTGTTCAACCTTGATGGATCAGTAAGATCCTATGATCTGAGAATTGTAGATGACACCATCGTGCATCAATTGGACAGCCTGCAGATTTTGTCAAAATTAAATGATGGGCATAATAAAAATCTTCGGGTAGTTTCTGACATTTTTGATTTTCATTTAATTGGTGATTTTGATTTAAAACATTTACCGGCATCTATTAAGAAATTAATTCGAAAAAAGCATCCTCAGCTTGCCGGGAAATTGAAGTTGGAAGAACTGGTACCTGACAGTTTGTACACATCCAATGATTTTCATTTTAATGGAGTAATGGAAGACTCTAAGGGAATTCAAAAGCTTTTTAATGCTTCGTTGGCTGATTTCAAACATGTTGTACTCAATGGAGCTTTTTCCAATGATACTTCTTATAATTTCAAATACAGAATGGACCTGCACGCTCCATTCATTCAATTTGGAAATAATCAATTGAAAGATATCGCCCTGGACCTGAGTGGTGAAAATGCCCGGAGTGAATGGGATATCTACTCTGAAAGCGTTCGACTGGGTAAAAAAGAACTCTATCCCATGTTATTTCACGGAGCTCTTACCAGCGATAGTCTGGATTTCTCCATTAATGCCAAGTCATTTGCCAATATATTTTCAGAGATAGACTTGAAGGGGCTGCTGTTCCTAAACGATACGCTTTTTCAGATTGATATGGCCAACAGCTCTTTCCGTTTGCTGGATGAACCCTGGCAGGTGGTGCCGAATAACTATATTCAGTTGGGCGATCATTTTGTGAAGACGGAAAATATGGTTTTTCTATCCAATGAAAGTTATATCCGGGTGACCAGTCCGGGAGATAATAGTCTTAATCTGGAAGTGGAAAAGGTGGATATTTCTTTTATTGACAATTTGCTACCAAAGAAAAAGTTCACTTTTGATGGATACGCCAATGCCTTGTTAAGAGTGGAGGACATTTTCTCCCGGAGCCCGCTCCTCCTGGATTTTAACGTAGATTCTTTTGCGGTCAATGACGATCAATATGGTACCCTGGAGGTGCTGGCGACTATGCCCGATCTGGATACAGATGGAGTATTTAATATGGAGATTTCTGATGGCGAAAAGTCTTTAACCGCAAGGGGTCCTTTCTATTTTCCGGTGAAAGGCACGAGTGCCAAATCGCTATCTTATGATTTTCAATGTCAATTAACGGACTATCCTTTGAAAATTGGAGAGTATTTTATTGGACACTCGGTAAGTAATACGTCGGGTACCATAAATGGGACTTTCCGGTTTTATGAGGAGGAAAACCGGCCATCAATTACCGGAGATGTTTTCCTCAATGGAAGTACAAAAATTGATTATCTGGGTACGACATATCGGATGGAAAATCAGAAAGCCACTCTCAGCTCTACTTTATTTGATTTGAGTGGAACGATCGTTATTGATGAATTGGGCAATAGTGCAGAAATAACCGGAGGACTGGTACACAATCATTTTAAACGGTTTGGTATGTCGGCCACGATTGCATCCAATTATTTTCAGTTTCTAAATACCACAAAAGACGACAATAATATATATTACGGCCAGGGCATTGGTGCCGGCACTGTGCAGTTTGGTGGCAATTTTCAACAGGCTGAAATGCGCATCCGCGCTACTACCGGCGCCGGTTCAAGGTTATTTATTCCCATTGAAGATGATTTTAGCACCGATGGTGACGCCTTTATTACCTATCTTTTTGATCAGGATTCTTCTCAGCAACTGGGCCGGGTGAATCTGACCGGCATTAACCTGGATATGCAATTAAATATTACTCCTGAGGCGGAGATGCAGATCATTTTCGATGAATTTTCCGGCGATATTATTAAGGGAACTGGAAATGGAAATTTAGTACTAACCAAGGAAAGAGCGGGTAATTTGCAAATGACCGGCCGTTATGTGATCGATCAGGGACAGTATTTGTACACCTTACTCGACTTTATCAATAAACCATTTGTCATTGACCGGGGTGGTCTGATCACCTGGAGTGGGGATCCACTAAATGCCGATTTAAATATATCCGCACGATATACGGGGTTAAAAGTCCCACCCCGCAATTTAATTGCTGAATATTTGGAGGGCAGAGTAAATACTGCCGATGCAGAACTGGCCGATATCAGTACCCAGGTCGATTTAATTCTTTTATTACGGGGAATTTTAAGCCAGCCTCAGATTGATTTCGATATTCGTTTCCCGGAAATCGATCCGGCGTTGCGAAATTATACCGAGAGTAAAATGCGGATACTTAAGGAAGATGTCAGTGAATTAAACCGGCAGGTGTATGGTCTTTTATTTTTCAATTCGTTCTTACCATCGACTATTAACCTGGATCTGACCGCAACTACTGTCAATACACTGAGTGAATTTATTACTTCACAACTCAGTAATTATGTGGCAGCCTATATCACCCAGGGGGTAGAGGAAGTGGAATATATTTCCGGGGTCGATTTTTACTTTGATTATAATTATTACCGCTCAGAAGACTTTATTCAGGGCCAGCAGACCGGGGTTAAAACCGGTTCTGAATTTGCACTGGCACCCAACATTCGTTTTTTCGATGACCGGTTGGCATTTAGTCCGGGTGCATCGGTGATCGAGGGCACTGTCCTGCAGGGATCCGCCTTTATCGGTACGGACGTAAAACTTGATTTTTATGTGACCGATGATAAGCGCTTAAAATTGAGCCTCTTTTACAAGCGATTTCCTTCACTACAGGGTAGTCGAAATAAACTCGGACTTGGCTTTAGGTTTTCCAAAAGCTATGATTCTTTCGGAGATATTTTCAAAAAGGATAAGAAGGAAGAAGCCGAAGAAATTGGTCCCGGCGTAGAAGTCGAAATGGATAGGAGTAAGGGGAATTGAGTCGAATGACGGATTTTGAATGACGAGTGACGAATTTCGAATAGAGAAAAATCCCGGCCCGGAAAGGGCAGGCTGCTGCGTCTGCTATGTATGGGATACCTGGTACCCTTTTGATTAGAATGCTGAAGGGAATTGAAGGACGAAAGAGACTTTGTCCGACCCCTTGACTCTAAACTTAGACTTTACTCAATCTCGCCCTCAATAAGTGATCCGCCATCACCAGCGCAGCCATGGCTTCCACAATCGCGACGGCCCGGGGAACCACACAGGGATCGTGTCTTCCTTTGCCAGAGACAATCGCCTCATTTCCTTCTTTATCGACACTGGTCTGATCTTTCATGATGGTGGCTACCGGTTTGAAAGCCACCCGGAAATAAATGTCCATTCCATTGCTGATACCGCCCTGGACGCCTCCGGAATGGTTAGACTTCGTGATGATCTTATCTTCAATCTTCTCAAAAAGATCGTTGTGTTGTGAACCTCTCAGCGTTACACCCTCGAAACCGGAGCCATATTCGAAGCCTTTGCAGGCGTTAATGCTCAACATCGCTTTTCCTAAATCGGCATGAAGCTTGTCAAATGCGGGTTCTCCCAGGCCCACCGGACTCCCGGTGATAACTCCGGTCACCACGCCTCCGACTGTATCACCGGCCTTACGAATGTCTTTGATAAAAGTCTCCATGGCTTGCGCCATCTCCATATCCGGACACCGGACGACATTGGTTTCGATCAGGCTGCGGTCAATCTCGTAGTGAGACTTGTTGAGTTTCAAATCACCCACCTGGCTCACATACGCATACAGATCGATCCCATGCGCTTTTAAGAGGCTTTTAGCTATCGCTCCTGCCGCAACCCGTGCTGCAGTCTCTCGCGCTGAAGATCGTCCCCCTCCTCGATAATCCCGGTGGCCGTATTTTTCCTGATAGGTGTAATCGGCATGAGAGGGCCGGTATTTATCGGCAATGTGAGAATAATCCTTCGAACGTTGGTCTTCATTGTAAATGATCATGCCGATGGGAGTTCCGGTGCTTAAGCCTTCGAAAACACCGGACAAGATTTCAATCTTGTCTCCCTCTTTACGCTGGGTTACAATGTTGGATTGACCAGGACGACGCCGATCGAGATCCCGCTGAATATCCGCTGGATCTATCTTGAGGCCGGCCGGACAACCATCTACAGTCACTCCGATGCCTTTTCCATGACTTTCACCGAAAGTCATGATCTTAAATGCCTGTCCAAAAGTATTTCCGCCCATATGAATTTATATGTTGCAAAGAAAATGAATATTTCGTTAGCAGTCGTCAGAGAGGCAGGTCATGGATCACCGTCGACCCCGGAGATGTGGTCATACCATCGAGACTTGATAGCAGACAGGCCTGATGGTGTAGCGGCAGGGCAGGCTGGACGAAAAACGTGATCTCAATCTATGAAATCATTTGATTCACAAGGCTTTGGCATGCTATATGTCTAGTAATATATTAGATTAAATAATTTGTTTAATTTTGAGCCGTTATTGCTCGAGATCATTTGACAAACTAAAAAGTAGCACCGTCATGCGTTATGGGATTCTCATGACCCTTGCCCTTCTGTTTTTTATCTCCATAAGTTCCAGTACCTGGAAACGGGATATTCACATCGACCATCTCAACGAATTGCCACTGCCGACGAAGAACCTGAAATTCGGTTTTAACCTCAATGATTTTCATGTGACTCAGGCTGAAATTGAATCCAATCAATTTCTGGCCGATATATTGATTCCTCATAAGGTTAGCTATCAGGCTGTGGCAGAAATTGCCGAGAATGCTAAGTCCGTATTCAGCGTAAGAGCCTTGAGAGCAGGTAAATCATACTATATCCTCAATGCCGATACCTCAGATCAGGCAGACTATTTCATATACGAACCCAATGCTATCAGCTATGTAGTTTATGATCTTCGCACCCGGAAAGCACAACTAGTTGAAAGAGAGATCACCCGGGTACTTAAAACTGCCAGTGGGACCATTACCTCCTCGTTATGGCAGACAATGATGAATCAAAATCTTGACTATGAACTGGCGGCTAAACTCGAAGATGCGCTGGCCTGGTCCGTAGATTTTCATCATATTCAAAAGGGCGATCTATTCAAGGCATACTATGAAGAACTCTACGTCGATGATAACCGGGTCGGAGTTGGTGATTTACATGCGGCGTATTTCCGTAACAGCAATAACGACTATTATGCATTACGGTATGCAAATGAGAAATATGATGGCTTTTATGATCTGGAAGGCAGGCCGATGAAGAAGGTGTTTCTTAAATCGCCGGTCAAATATTCACGGATTTCTTCCCGATATAACCTGAGCCGTTTCCATCCCGTGTTACGGCGGGTGAAGGCACACTTAGGCACCGATTATGCTGCTCCCTATGGTACCCCAATTTATGCCGTTGCCAATGGGGTAGTGACCAAGGCTTCCTATACCAAAGGGAACGGTAATTATGTAAAGATCCGACACGACAAAACCTATGAGACTCAGTATTTACACATGCAAAAAATTGCTACCGGAATGTCACCTGGCATTCAGGTGAAACAAGGCCAGGTGATTGGATATGTCGGAAGCACCGGACTCGCTACCGGACCACATGTATGTTTCCGCTTTTGGAAAAATGGAAAGCAAGTGAATCACCTTGCCCTAAATCTCCCGGAACCGGAACCTATGGCCCAGGAGGAACTTCCCCACTATTTTGTGGTACGGGATAAATTGAAAGAAGTCTTGGATGGCATTCAATTCCATGAGGTGGAAGAAATAATTCCAGTCCCGGAAGAAGTAGAGGTGGCTCCCTAAGTTTTTGGCCTGATTTTTTCATCGAGTAAGTTATTCCCGGTCGCTGAAGTAATACATCTTTAATTAGCAACAGCGGACTTTTCACATGAAGGGAATTTTCTACAAACTTTTTCTCGCTTTGTGCCTGTTACCATCTCATTATCTATTAGCCCAGGTCGAAATAATGGGAGATGACATTCTGAACCTGCTGGGTCAGTCTCACAAAATGGAGCAAAGAGCAGGATTACCTACCACAGTGACCGTAGGTCCGTCCGGGCCAGACCGGGTATGGGACTTCCGTCTACTCAATGTGGGAGGAGGTTCGAGTCATTTGCAGACTTATTCCGATCTTGAGAACACTCCTTTTGCGCAAGAGTTTCCAAACTCAAATTTTACAATTTTCAGTCAGATTGGTGGAGGTGACTATTACAACTATTACGAGGTAAATCAGGAGGGACTCTTTGATATCGGTGCGGTCAATTCGTATTCGGTGCAAGGCACTCCCTATCAGGATATTTTTAAGGGTTCGTTTATGCTGGCTCCCCTGCCCCTCCATACCGAATCCGCCTGGCAGGTGGTGACACGAGATACCACGGACTACGAGACGTTATTGGTGATTAACCGCGATTCAACGGTCAATGAAGTTGATGGCTGGGGAATGATCCGCATCCCTGCCGGTGATTTTGACTGCCTGCGAATCAAAAGCAGGGCTTATAAAACGGAAGAAAATATCTTTGATGGAGAAAGCTTCATTACTTCCGATACGGTCCTGACGTATTCATGGATAACTAAAGATGCCTTTATAGTCTTGACGATGACCAGCCTCAATAATGAAATTGAAGATCAATTTACCACTGCGTTTAACGTTTCGCGACTGGCTGAGATAGACCAATCCACGCCAATAATTGATTTGAATAAACCAAATGCAACCGGGTGGACCGTATTTCCGAATCCGGTTACTGATCAGATCAATATAAAAATGGAAGTGCGGAAAGCCGGTAGGCACACCATTCAACTGCTTGATTGTAACAGCCGTCTATTGGAAGTGATTTCCGACGGAAATTTTGAAGTGGGAAGTCATTCTCTACAATGGCAAATCCATGACTATCTCAATCCGGCACTTTATTTTGTGCGTATCATTGCAGAAGATAATGTAGCCATGAAATCGATCGTCAAGGTAAAGTAATTTCCTTTGTAAAACTTTTATGGTTGAAAACGTAAGCTTTGTTCAACCGGGTCCCGGTCACCTTCATAGTACCGGTAATTAATGGTTAAAAGGTTTTCCTTTAAATCAACTTCATAGATTGAAATAAAGTCCGAAGTACCTCTCATGAACAGATCGTCCTTTCCCCAGATATTTATTCCCAATTGCCGGTAATTTGCAAAATCTTCCTTCGTGAATTCAGCGAAGAATTTATTTTTTAATATGGGAAGATTTTTGCCTTCGACCAACAGCTTTTTGATCGCTTCCCGAAACAGATCCGACTTTTTTTCGAGGTAATAATTTTTTGTACAGGAAAAGAATGACAGAATGATTAGTAGGCATAGCGCAAGTCTCATTATTTCCGTTTAGAGCTTTGTAGAAGATAAAAAAAATCTTTTATCTAATTTACCAGATGCTGTGTACCCTGAAAATTGGCGTATGTTCCATGATGCTTTCACCCTTATTTCATTTTTCACCTACAGGAACCAAGTAGACTGTAATATTTAGACGAGCGGTAGTGTCAATTATTTTGTGTTGAAAATGAATTTATGCTGCTCGATTTGGATGGATCATTTCACCGATGAGGATTTTGTCAAATCGGGACGATTAAAGAATCTCCAGGTAAAATATCGGACTTTTATTATTCCGGGATTTAATGATGGGTCCTTGAAATTAATGCAGGATTTATTTCATTAATCAGCGATACCAGGTAAACCCACCTTTTTCTTAAGGTTATCCAACTTATTTTTTAATTCTTCATATCGATCGTATGCATCCTGCCCCGGTACCTGATCTGCACGATCCAACATACTGTATAAGTAGGATGTCTGATCTACTAGCATAGGAGTTGGATATCGGCCTTCCTCTGTGGTGACTTCAGACTTAAGCGCCTTTAATTCTTCGATAGCAAGGGCAGTATCATTTTCTTTAACCTGTCTGGCCAGGTAATCCTCAAACTCCTTTGCGTCATAATGCAACTGTTGAACTTTCAGGGCCAGAGCTTCCTGCTTTTGCAGATCCTCATGGCTAATTCCAGCTGTGGCGATTCTTGGATCAACCAGTACTTCCGCAACGGTACTATGACTTTTAAATCCATGGGTCAATTCGATCTTGTACGATCCCGGACGTACCATCGGTCCGGGTCTTCCCCGGTCCGCCCCATATTTTTTGGTATCATGTCTGAGATCCCATCTAATGGTATGGGCTCCCGATGTGGTGGCTAGCTTTGCCGATGAACCACCTCTTCGAAAGCCAGTTTGCATATCGGGTTCATCCTCTTCTTCCTCGGGTTTGGTCGTGATGCTGTAAGCACGGACACAATCACCACGCTCGTTATAGATTTTTAATTGCAGATCTTTGTAATTCTTATCCAGATAATACCGAATATCCATTCCGCTGGTGGGGTATTCCGGAATTGCCGTCGCCGAAGTGCCGCGATACCGCATCCGGTAAGCCGGTTTCGGATGGAATAACACCGTCATTTTCCGGGCAAAGTCAATTTGACGAAGTGTACTGATATCATCCATTATCCAAAAGCCCCGGCCCATTGTAGATAGTACAAGGTCGTCATTTTTTACAGCGATATCGGTCACCGGAGTGACGGGCAGATTTTTCTGAAAGGGTGCCCAGTTCTGACCGTCATCATTTGAAATAAAGAGGCCAAATTCAGTTCCGGCATAGAGTAAACCCTCCTGCGTGGGATCTTCACGAATTACTCTGGTTGGAAAATCTATTGGAATGCCATTTTTACCGTCGGTCAATAGCTCCCAACTCTCACCGTAGTTTTCTGTCTTATAGATGTACGGTTTGAAGTCACCTAATAAATAGCGATACACGGCCACGTATGCTTTTTCGGCGCGGTGAGGGCTGGCCTCTATGGTCTGCACCCTGCCCAGTGGCGGGAGAGAGGACGGAGTTACGTCCGACCAGTTCTTACCTCCATCCTTCGTCACATGGACGGGTCCGTCATTGGCACCTACCCAAATCAAACCGGGCTTGAGCGAAGATTCCTGCACCGAATAGATGGTGGAAAAGTACTCTTCGCCGGTAATATCTCTGGTAATTGGAGTACCTGAAATTACCTGCGTCTCCGGGGTGAAAGCAGTTAGATCCGGAGATATGATCTCCCATGTTTTACCATCATCTTTTGTCTTGTGTAGATATTGCGATGCGTGATACACCACATCCGCATCATGAGGAGAGACATGAATCGGTGCCACTCTTTGAAAACGGAATTTGAGATCCCTGGGATTATGGCCATATATATTGGTGGCGCCGATATAATATTGTTTTTCCTGACCGGTCAGTTTGTTGTAGACCCCAAAACGTCCTTTACAATTGGAGTATACAATGTTAGGATTTCCGGGTTTAGGTATAGCCGGGCCCGTTTCACAACCACCCACGTCCATCCAATAGGCTGAAGGACCGGCAGGGGCAGGATGAGGCGGCAGTGAAGGCACGGCAATCGTGGTATTATCTTGTTGTCCGGCATACAGCCAGTACGGAAACTGATCATCGACCGCTACCTGATACACTTCAGCCGTTGGCTGGTTTTCTATTGAAGACCAACTTTTCCCTCCATCCAGGGTAATATTCGCTCCTCCGTCATTAGATTGAATAAAGAGGTTACTGTCCTGAGGATGGATCCACATATCGTGATTATCACCATGAGGTGTTTGCTCTCTTTTCCATTTTTCACCGCCATCGGTTGAATGCCAGAATTGGGTTGCGCTAACATAGATACTGTTGGCATTTTGTGGATTTGCATCAATATTACAGTAGTAGAATGGACGATCAAGCAATTCTTTTTTGGTACTTACGAGTTTGAAGGTTTCCCCTCTGTCATCAGAACGGTATACTCCTCCTTCTCCTTCCGGCGCTTCGATCAGAGCCCATAGACGGTTGGGGTTCTGCGGACTTACAGCCAAATCGCTTTTGCCTATGAGGCCCTGTGGTAATCCTTTAGTCAGTTTCTGCCAGCTCTTGCCCCCATCCACTGACTTAAACAAACCACCTTCCATACCGCCACTCACGATTGTCCATGGTTTTCTCTGTGCCTCCCATGCTGATGCATAGACAATGTTTGGATCATCCGGTGCAAACTCAAGGTCGACTACACCGGTTTTCTCAGAAATGGCAAGCGTTTGGGACCAGGTGGTGCCACCATCTTCCGTCAAAAAGACACCTCGTTCCCTGTTGTCAATGAAGGGATTTCCTAAAGCAGCCACCAGAACCTTCTTCGGATTCTCCGGATGTACAATAACGGCACCTATCTGCCCTACTTTTTCCAGACCTATGTGCTCCCAGGTTTTACCGGCATCAAGAGATTTATAAATTCCCTTACCAATGATCACGTTACTTCGTATGCCGTCAGAGCCTGTACCTGCGTAAACTGTGCCGGGATCGGAATCTGCCACAACCACCGATCCGATAGAGCCGGTCGCAAAGTATCCGTCGGATATGTTCTTCCAGCTATGTCCATAGTTGACGCTTTTCCATAGTCCACCTCCGGTACTGCCCATATAAAAGGTTGACCTTTCACCGGCATGTCCCGCTACTGTGGTCACCCGTCCCCCCCGGGTCGGTCCGACACTACGAAAAGATAAATTATCCGTTATTTCATTAATGAAGCTTGCATCTTGTGCAAATATGCAGGTGGTAGATACAGTGAGCAGAAAAATTATAGAAGATGTCCGGTTCAACACAAGCACTGATTTAGGATGACTCAATGTAAATAATTAAGCTGGGTTGTAAAAGTAATCAGGGTTAGTGAGCCAATGGAGCGTAGGAGGTGGTTTGCATAAAGAACAGAAAAATTTGGTTCGGATGGGAATGACTTCGTATACTTTTACAGATATTCGTCAGCTGATTGTCCGGATTGATCAAGTCCGATCAGCATTTAGAACAGTTGCTAAACCCATAATCACTTTTGCTTGTTAGCAAAGAACATGCTTTGTGCGATGTTCCAGCAGTTAATTTGTAAAATGTAATAAAAAAATGAAAATAGCTCGCATTTTGAGTCTGGTAACCATGATATTGGTTTCGGGCTTTTTAAAAGGGCAGGACAAATTTGCCCAATTGTATGATCAACTACCCACACCTAATACTACCCGGACGGCAAGTGGCGCTCCTGGTAAGGATTATTGGCAACAACGTGCTGACTACAAAATAAAGGTTCGATTGGACGATGAGAATCAACGTATCTACGGTGAGGAAGTCGTCACTTATCATAATAATTCACCAGATCCTCTAAATTATCTTTGGTTGCAGCTGGATCAGAATGTTAGAGACCAGAATAGCGATACCTACAAGATCAGAACCGAAGAGATCAGCGATAATTCGGGATCGAGAACATTTTCGCGGTTGGAGCAAGATTTTGACGGAGGGTATAAACTCACCGCTGTCAAGGATATAAATGGAAAGGATCTTACCTATACAGTCAACAAGACGATGATGCGTATCGATCTGCCAGGTACGCTGAATCCGGGTCAGGATTTTTCATTTCAAATAAAATACTGGTACAATATCAACAATACCCGGCAGGTAAGAGGAAGGAGTGGATACGAACCATTTCAGGAAGGAAATAATGTATATGTGATTGCTCAATTCTTTCCCAGAATGTGTGCATATAATGATGTTGAGGGATGGCAAAATAAACAATTCCTGGGCAGGGGAGAGTTTACCCTCATCTTTGGAGATTATGAAGTAGAAATTACGGCGCCGGATGATCACCTCGTAGCAGCAACCGGACTGTTGCAGAATGCCGACAAGGTGCTGACTAAAGAGCAGCGATCATTATTCAAGAGAGCGGAAGGTGAACACGAGCAACCTGTTACTATTTCCTCGTTGGAGGAAGCACAGGCCAGGATGAAACAACCTAGTGACAAAGAAAAGACCTGGAAGTTCAAGGCTGAAAACGTACGCGATTTTGCCTTTGCCAGCTCAAGGAGATTTATTTGGGATGCGATGGGAGTTCCCATGTCAGACGGTCGTATCGTAATGGCACAGTCAATGTGGATCCCGGAAGGGGATTGCCTTTGGAATAAGTACTCAACCAAAGCAATTGCGCACACGATAAAGTGGTATTCACATTATACGTTCGACTATCCCTATCCCGTCGCCTGGTCAATCGATGGAAATATGGGCATGGAATATCCCATGATCGCATTTAATAACGGTCGTTGTGATACGGATGGTACCTACACTCAACGGGCTAAGTATGGACACATTGGAGTGATCATCCATGAAGTGGGACACAACTGGTTTCCTATGATCGTAAACTCTGATGAACGACAATGGACCTGGATGGATGAAGGGCTCAATACCTTTGTTCAATATCTCACCGAGGTTCAATGGGAAAAGGACTATCCGGTGCGCCGGGGACCGGCCAATCTGATTACCGAATACATGGGTGGAGACCAAAACCGGATATCGCCGATCATGACTAACTCTGAATCAATCTTTCAGTTCGGTCCAAACGCCTATGCCAAACCGGCAACGGCATTGAACATACTGCGGGAGACCATCATGGGAAGAGAACTATTCGATCATGCATTCAAAGAATATGCAAACCGATGGAAATTTAAGTCTCCCACCCCGGCGGATTTCTTCCGGACCATGGAAGATGCATCTGCCGTGGACCTCGACTGGTTCTGGAGATCCTGGTTCTACACCACCGATTATGTGGATATGTCTCTGGATAATTTTCAGGCATATCAACTCGACACTCAGGATCCTGAGGTAGAAAGTGCTTTTGCCAAAGAACAGCGCGCAAAAGAACCTGAAAACATAAGCACGATCAGAAACAGGGAAACAATCAAAGAATATTACGCGGATAAGGATACCACCCTGGTCGATTTCTACTCTACCTACGATCCCCTTGATGTTAATTATCTCGATAAAGTGGAATACGATGAATTTAAAAAAAGATTGAGCGAAGACCAGTTGGAGATGTTGAATTCAGGTAAGTATTACAATCAATTTGAGGTGAAAAATATGGGTGGAATTCCCATGCCGGTGATCGTGGAATTTACATATGATGACGAAACCACGGAAGTATTCAGAATCCCTGCCGAAGTATGGAGGTTTGACCAGACATCGATTACCAAAGTGATTCCAACCGATAAGAAGGTGGTAAAAGTGACCCTTGACCCATTTTTGGAAACCGCAGATGTAGATACGTCCAATAATTATTATCCGCATCAACAAAAG
The DNA here is from genome assembly GCA_020436835.1 of Saprospiraceae bacterium. Lineage (GTDB taxonomy): Bacteria > Bacteroidota > Bacteroidia > Chitinophagales > Saprospiraceae > JABDMH01. The sequence continues at coordinate 18,133 of JAGQWZ010000422.1, forward strand.
GTTAATCGATTTGATGCCTTTAAAAACAGACGTCAAGTGGCAAATCCTATGCAAAGAGATCGCATCTCAAAAGAAAAGGAAAAAAACGGGAGGTCTTAGGATGGGTTCTTTGATCCTTTAATTATGTATTGGTGTTGGTTTTGTTGATTTCCGCTACGGGAATTATGTAGATAAGGGAATTTTGTTTGACTATCATCTCGGCAAGATTAAAAGAAGCACCTTAGATGCGACGGTGCTTTTTTTGTTCGGGAACCGCTTTGCTGTATTCGATGATCCGCCGGCTACCCATTGTTTGGAACGTTCTTTAAGAAATTCCCATCTAACATCCACACCGGCATAGACTGGCTTTGAACCGATTAGCCTTTCACGGTATTTAACCACAACAACTTATCTTGTAACTCTGTTTTCCACTTAAAATAAATCGATACTTGGCATACACCAGTCTTAAAAATTGTGTCGATGACCTGCGCAGGACAGGTCAATTGATCGAAATAGGAGAGGAGGTCGATCCAAATCTCGAAATGGCGGAAATCCACCGCCGGGTTTACGCAGCCAAAGGTCCCGCTATACTATTCAAACGCATTAAGGGGTCTCCATTTCAGGCTGTTAGCAATATTTATGGTACAAATGAACGGTGCGAATATTTGTTCCATAATACAATGGGGCAGGTAAAGAAGGTGATTGAGTTGAAGGCAGATCCCTCCCGGTTTTTAAAGAATCCTGCCAGGTATTTGAGTGCTCCGCTTACCGCCCTGACCGCTTTGCCCTACCGGAAAAGGATTTCCGGCAGGAGATGGTATCGTACTACGATTTCTCAACTACCGCAAGTGAGATCCTGGCCCGATGATGGGGGTGCATTCATAACCCTTCCTCAGGTTTTGACTCTTCCGCCGGCTACGGATCAGATCATGCAATCAAATCTGGGTATGTACCGCATCCAATTGTCGGGTAATGACTATATCGAGGATCAGGAGGTGGGTATGCACTATCAGATTCACCGTGGAATAGGGATTCATCATTCACTCTATAAACGATCTGATGAGCCTTTCCGGGTTTCGATTTTTGTAGGTGGTCCGCCTTCTCACGCCTTGGCGGCGATCTTTCCTTTGCCAGAAGGACTTTCTGAATTGACTTTTGCCGGTATGATGGGAGGCAGGAGATTTCGCTACCGGCATAGAAGGGGATTTATCATTAGTGAAGATGCCGATTTTGTGGTAACCGGCGTAATTGATAAGACCCTGCAAAAACGGGAAGGTCCCTTTGGCGATCATTTGGGATACTATAGTTTGGAACATGATTTTCCGGTGATGAGAGTGGATGAAGTGTTACACCGTAAAGATGCCATCTGGCACTTTACCGTCGTAGGCAGACCCCCCCAGGAAGATTCCGGCTTTGGCCATCTCATTCATCAGTTGGTCGGACCAATGCTTAGTGTTGAGTTTCCCGGTATTCATCAGATACACGCGGTCGATGTGGCGGGGGTACACCCGCTTCTTCTTGCCGTCGGAAGTGAAAGATATATGCCCTTCCGTCAAAGCATGCCCGAAGAAATACTGATTCAGGCAAATCGAATACTGGGGAGCGGTCAAACCTCATTGGCAAAATACCTCATGATTGCGGCTAAAGACGGGGATTCGTCGTGGTCGGCTTATGATATTCCTTCTTTTTTTATCCATATGCTGGAAAGAATTGATTGGCGCAGGGATTTACATTTCCAAACAAAAACAACAATTGATACCCTGGACTATAGTGGCAGTGGATGGAACCAGGGTTCTAAGGTGATCATGGCATGTTGCGGCGATCCGATTCGACAATTAAGTGCGGAAATTCCCCAAGGACTGGAATTGCCTCGTTCCGTAAAAGCAATAAAAATGATTTTAAAGGGAATTTTAATTTTTCAGTTCAATTCCTTTGAAAATTATCAGAAGGCAAAAACTGAATTTGAGGAATTAAATGAATTTTTGATAAAACAGGATTTAAAAGGATTTCCCCTTATTGTGATTGTTGATGATGCTACATTTTGTCAGGAGAGTTTTGCCAATTTTTTATGGGTAACTTTTACCCGTTCAAATCCATCGCATGATATGTATGGAGTCAGTTCCGGGGTTGAAAACAAACATTGGGGGTGTGAAGGATCCTTGATAATTGATGCCCGTAAGAAACCACATCATGCGCCTCCCCTGGAGGTGGATACGCATGTGCGAGAAAAGGTAGATAAAATGTTTTCCACCGGAGGACCTCTGGCTACAGTAAAGTTCTAGTGGACACATTTAGATAAGTAATGAGAATTGAACTTATTGTGATATAGAGAACTGGAATATAAAAATGTTTGAGAAGGGAGACGACAATGGAAGAAAATGGAATATTTCTAGTTCTGGAATAATAGTCAAATTAATTCCATTATAATTGAATTTTCAGTGTATGGTTATCACCAAAAAAATGATGCAAGTTAAATTCTTAGATTCTGGCATTGGAAGCAATTAAACTAAAGATGCCTGGGGGTCGGGTACTGTACTCTGGAAAAGGACAGCTGTAATTAGTTGAAGAATCGATTCTCCTTCCGACACGACCAATTTCTATATTTATTCCAGGTGTTTGTCATTTTATGTCTGAAATATAATTTCCAATTAAAGTGGTGATGCGCATGAATTCTGAATGTCGTTTGCCTGGGATTAAAGGAGCTGGATGGTGAATGGTTTTTAAATACGGATGCAAAGCATCTGTAAAACAAATAATCTCTACCAGGAGATCTTTTGTCAAATCTTTTTCCTAAACTTATTTCCTTAACTGCTGTAGCATGTCATTTCGTTCTTCGAAAATCGGTCTCTTTACCGGACCACTCGCATTTTTTGTAATTCTTTATCTCTTTCACCCCCCCGGGCTGTCATCGTCAGCAAATGCTGTTCTGGCTTCGACTTGTTGGATTGCGATCTGGTGGATTACCGAAGCACTACCTATAGCAGTGACAGCATTACTACCCATGATCCTTTTTCCTCTTACCGGGGCTTTGGGTCTTTCGGCGACCACAGCTCAGTTCGGACATAAATATGTATTTCTGTACATGGGTGGATTCATCATTGCGATTGCAATAGAAAAGTGGGGGCTGCACCGTCGTATCGCTTTGAGAGTAATCGATTTGATCGGCTCGGATGTAAAGAAGATCATTTTAGGTTTTATGGTGGCAACTGCTTTCATGTCCATGTGGATCAGCAATACCGCCACTTCGGTAATGATGCTTCCAATTGGTATGGCGATCATTTCACAGCTAAAAGATAATCCAGCCACAGTTGAAGATGAAAATCTGATTTTTGGCAAAGCGCTGATGCTCAGTATCGCTTATTCTGCTTCCATTGGCGGAGTAGCCACTCTGATAGGTACACCACCGAATCTGGTACTGGCGGGAGTACTTCAGGAAACCTACGGCATCGAGATCACTTTTGCAAAATGGATAGCTTTTGGCCTGCCGATCTCCGCAATCTTACTTTTTACATCCTGGAAGTACCTCACCACGATTGCATTTAAATTTAAACAGACGGCGTTCCCTGGTGGAAAGTCAGAAATAAAGCGACTTCTTTCCGAGTTGGGAAGTCTTCGATATGAAGAAAAGACGGTGCTTATCGTATTCTCCATAACCGCATTCCTTTGGATCAGTCGTTCGGTGTTGCAGAAATGGGTACCTGCATTAGATGATACGATCATCGCAATGGGTGCGGGAATGGTTCTTTTTGTTCTGCCGGCCAGGAAAAAGGGTGAAAAAATCATCTCCTGGGAAGAAGCGGTCAAGATGCCCTGGGGTATAATCCTGCTTTTCGGTGGTGGAATGGCCCTGGCGGAAGGATTTAAGGAAACCGGATTGGCGGATTGGATCGGTAGTCAGATGACTTCTCTGCAGGGATTGTCGATCTTCTTTTTAGTACTGGTCTTAAATGCGGCCGTTAATTTTCTCACTGAAATTACTTCGAACCTGGCCACGACGGCTATGCTACTTCCGATTCTCGCTCCTATGGCGCTGTCAATAGACGTTCATCCCTTTATTCTTATGGTTTCTGCAACCGTAGCAGCCAGCTGTGCTTTTATGTTGCCCGTTGCCACCCCACCCAACGCCGTTGTATTCGGATCAGGGTACCTTCGAATTCCGGACATGGTACGGACTGGTATCTGGATGAATCTGCTTTCGATTTTAATATTATCGATCATTGTCTACTACCTGTTACCATATTTGTGGGAATTTGTTCCCAATCAATTTCCTCAGGATCTTAAATAGTTTTTTCTATGCTCGAATGAGAATTTTTTAAATATATTTTTCTCATTTTTGGACCATGAAATCCTATCAGGATCTATTACGACACATTTTAGAACAAGGCTCGCTCAAAGATGATCGCACAGGAACGGGCACGTACAGTGTGTTCGGATATCAGATGCGATTCGATCTCAGTAAAGGATTCCCGCTTCTCACGACGAAGAAATTGCACTTGAAATCCATAATCTATGAGTTGCTCTGGTTCTTGAACGGAGATACCAATGTCAGATATTTGCAGGAACACGGTGTGCGCATCTGGAATGAATGGGCAGATGATAAGGGCGAATTAGGCCCTGTGTACGGAAAACAATGGCGCAGCTGGCAGGGAGCTGATGGAGAAACGATAGATCAGATAAGTCAGGCTGTACAGCAAATTAGAAATAATCCGGATTCCCGGCGTATCATCGTCAGTGCCTGGAATGTGGGCGATTTATCTGAAATGGCACTCGCCCCGTGTCACTGCCTGTTTCAATTCTATGTGGCCGATGGCCGACTTTCATGTCAATTGTATCAGCGCTCTGCCGATGTGTTCTTGGGAGTACCCTTTAATATCGCGAGTTATGCTCTTTTGACGCTAATGCTGGCTCAGGTGTGTGCATTGCAGCCTGGCGATTTTGTCCATACTTTCGGGGATGTTCATCTTTACACAAATCACATAGAGCAAGCAAAGGAACAGTTGATGCGTCAACCACGGGCTTTGCCTCAAATGGCTATAAACCCGGATAAGAAAGATATTTTTGATTTTAAATACGAAGACTTTACGCTAACTAATTATGATCCACACCCGCATATTAAAGCATCCGTGGCGGTTTAATGCCCGCAATCTATTTAGAAAGCATCTAAATAAATGGGACTAACTGTAATTCTTGTCTTTAAAAATAAACGAATTGTATTTTTGCCAGCAAATTTACCGGATCTGATCTTCTAAACGGAATAAGAATGATATATAAGTCTCTACTAATCAGACTTTCATACCTGGTTTTGTGCATATCTCTTAGCTTTTCTGCTTTTGCACAGCCTTCAGCGGACGCAGGAAAAACCCTTTTTAGGAACTATTGCGCCAGTTGCCACAATCGGGATATGAAAAGTGATATGACCGGTCCTGCCCTGGGGGGAGTATCGGAGCGATGGTCTGAATATCCTGAGTCTGACCTTTATGCCTGGATTCGAAATTCATCAGCACTGATTGCTGAGGGACATCCCAGAGCAAACGAGATCTACAACGAGTATAACAAGGTTCAGATGACGGCGTTTCCAAATCTTACCGATGACGAGATCGCCTCTTTGTTGCTCTATATCCAGGGTACTTATGATGGGACTTATGGTGCCCCCGCCGGTGGCCCTGTCGCCGCCAGTGATCAACCCGCCGGCGGTTCGGGAGGGGTTTTTGCGGGCAATACCTTTTACTACATCGTATTTCTTTTCCTGATTGCCTTAGCCCTGGTGTTGGCCCGGGTACTGAATAAGCTCAGGTATCTAACGGAGTTGCAGGAGGGTGCCGAGACAGATGGTCCGAGAACTCTGTGGTCTACCCTGACTTCCAAAGGTATGATTGGAATCATCATTTTTGCCGTGATCGTACTGGGAGGTTACTTTACGGTCAATAGTGCGATCAGTCTGAATCGGATGCAGGAGTATCAGCCCGAACAACCGATCAAGTTTTCCCATGCCACGCATGCCGGCTTGCACCAGATTGACTGTCAGTATTGCCATGACGGAGCCCGCCGCAGTAAACATTCTGTCATCCCGGCTACCAATACCTGTATGAACTGCCACAAGGCTATTAAAAATGGTTCTACTTACGGGACGGCCGAATTGACTAAAATCTATGCCAGTATCGGATATGATCCTTCATCTGATACGTATATGGAGAACTATGAAGAGATGAGTGAGGATGAGATTAAAAATATATACACAGCCTGGATTGCCAACCAGTATGTATTGGACAATGGAAAACTGGACAGAAAAGGTGAATTGCTGATGGAAGAACAGTGGGAAGGTATAAAATCATCGCTGACCTCGGCAACCAAACCCGAGATACCGGGTCCGATTGAATGGGTTAGGCTGCATAATCTGCCTGACCATGTTTACTTCAATCACTCTCAACATGTGACCGTCGGCAAGTTGGAGTGCCAGCAATGTCATGGAGCGGTAGAAGAGATGGAAGTGGTTAAACAATATGCTCCTCTGAGTATGGGGTGGTGTATTAATTGTCATCGGGAGACCGAAGTCAAATTTACAGACAACCCTTATTACATGAGCTACGCGAAATATCACGAAGAGATAAAAGCAGGAACCCGGTCAGGCGTTACTGTGGAAGAAATTGGAGGTTTAGAATGTCAAAAATGCCATTATTAAAAAGAGATTATCAGTCGAAAGCAATGAAGCAACACGAAAATATCTGGATTAGTGCAGAAGATCTTGGCGGTGATGAAACACTGGCTCGAGAGAGTAAGAACGAGTTTTTCAATCTTCCGGTTCTCAATGATCTTGCCGACGATAAAATCGCAGCTGAATATTCTGCCAACGCTAATCGGAGAGACTTCTTAAAATATCTAGGATTCAGCCTTGGCGCCGCTACTATTGCCGCCGCGTGTGATACTCCTATTCGAAAGGCCATCCCATATGTAAACAAACCTGAAGCCATCGTTCCTGGAGTAGCCACGTATTATGCCAGTTCTTTCGTACGCGCCGGTGATTTTTGTCCTATCCTGGTCAAAACCCGGGAGGGACGTCCTATTAAGATCGAGAGCAATACCATGGCGATCCACAGTGGTGGTACCTCAGCCAGAGCTCAGGCTTCTGTACTCGATCTCTATGATGTGGCAAGATTGCGAAATCCCCAGATGAAGGATTCAGTGGGAATGACTTCGGAGACCACCTGGGACGCCCTGGATGCGGCAGTGATCGAAAAACTGAAAGCCGCCAGGGCCATTCGGATTGTAACCAATACGAATATCAGTCCGAGTTTCTCCAACGCAATTGATCAATTTATATCGACGTATCCAGGTGCAAAACTGGTCACCTACGATCCGGTATCGTCATCAGCCATGTTGTTGGCAAATGAAGCAGCATTTGGAGTGAGGGAACTACCTGGGTATCAATTTGATAAGGCTGACCTGATCGTAAATTTCGGAGCGGATTTTCTGGGAACCTGGTTGACGCCTGCATCTTTTGCCGGCCAGTTTAGCAAGAGAAGAAAACTTAAAGGTTCAGACACGGGACAACTGAATCGACTTGTACAATTTGAGAGCAATATGTCCTACACCGGATCTAATGCGGATCACCGAGTGTTGATCAAACCTAGCGAGCAGGGTTTGGCTATTGCTAAATTGCATAATTCCGTAGCTCAGAAACTGGGCCTTCCGACCATCGCCATCAATGGCAATCTCTCCAATCCGAAGGCAGAAAATGCCATTGGCATTGTTGCGGACGAACTGATGCAGAGCCGCGGTAAATCTATCGTTCTTTCGAATTCAAATAATACAGCGGAGCAATCCTTGATTATCGCACTGAATCAGGCTCTTCAGAATTATGGCAATACCCTTGACTTTGACGCTGCCACCCGGCTACGGCAGGGTGTAGACAAAGAGATGTCTGCTTTTATTTCGGAACTGACCTCAGGAGCGATTGATGCGGTCATCTTCCTGGACGATGCCAATCCGGTATATGATCATCCGATGGGTACGCAGATTGCGGAGGCACTGGATGGAGTCGGTCTTACGGTTTCAGCTACCATGATGCCCAGTGAAACTCAGACACTATGCGCGTATAGCGCACCGGCGCCCCATTTTCTGGAATCCTGGGGAGATGTCAATCCGGCACGTGGTCACTACGGTATTGTTCAACCGACGATTAATCCGCTGTTCAATACCCGTCCCGTGATTTTATCTTTATTGGCCTGGTCTGAGCAGGTAGTCCCAATGGTGGATGGAGAAGATCCGATGTATACTTTGCTGAAAAGCCAATGGCAGGAAAATATGTTTCCCAAACAGTCAGAGTATGCTACATTCTCCAGTTTCTGGGACAACACCTTGCACGATGGCTTCTGCCAATTGGACGAGGAAGCAAGAGAACTTACCTATAACCTGGATGTGAATACACTCTCGGGCAAAATTAATAGACTGGCAAACAGTGATTTAGAAGTATTTTTCTATGAGTCAATCGGCGTTGGTGGCGGTGCTTACGGCAATAATCCCTGGTTGCAGGAGATGCCGGATCCGGTGACCCGGGTAGTGTGGGATAATGTTCTTCATATTCCGCTTAAATGGAATGGTCGAAACAAGTTCGAGTACTTCAATGATCTCGATGAAGATGGACTACTGGTAGACCTGGCCATAGATGAAAAGGAGGTTAGACTACCTATTGTCCGCCAATTCGGACAAATGGATGGCACAGTAGCTTGTGCCCTGGGATATGGAAGGTGGGCAGCTGGCAAAGCCGGTAATGATGTTGGGAGCAATTGTTACCCCATGCTGAAAGCTGACGAGGATGGAAATATCCAATACTTTTCTACAATGCCCAGCGTATCAAGACAGGTAGGTAAAGATAAGCGATTCGCCTCCGTCCAACATCACCACACCATGGGTGTGACTGGAAAGGATGAATCAGAAGGAGGAGAAACCATCAATGTTGACGAGAAAGTGGTGATGACTCTGGGCTATGGTTACCAGGGCGCTCTGACCAAACGTTCAATTTTCAGACATTCGAATGCTCCTGAGCTAGCTGAATCGATCGAACATCTGCAGGAAGAAAGAGCGGAATTCAAGCATTTAAATGAACAGACGCTTTATCCTGACCGTTCGGAATTCTACGGCATGGGCCATCACTGGGGAATCAGTGTGGATCTTTCTGCCTGTATCGGTTGCGGTTCATGTCAGGTGGCATGTGTCGCCGAAAATAATGTGCCGATCGTAGGCAAAAAGGAGGTGAACCGGCATCATGAAATGACCTGGATGCGGATCGATCGGTATTACTATGGAGATGTGGAGACACCCAATGTGGTCTATCAACCGATGATGTGCCAACATTGTGATAATGCTCCCTGCGAGAACGTTTGCCCGGTTGCTGCTACAAACCACAGTTCTGAAGGCCTTAATCAAATGGCCTATAACCGCTGTGTTGGAACTCGCTATTGTGCAAACAACTGTCCCTATAAAGTTCGGAGATTTAATTGGTTGGATTATACAACAGCAGATACTTTCCCATCAAATGAAAACGATCCATTTGATGAGAATACACCTTACTATGCCGATAATCTCACCCGAATGGTGCTCAATCCGGATGTGACGGTGCGTTCACGGGGTGTTATCGAGAAATGCAGTATGTGTGTACAACGGATTCAGGAGGGTAAACTGACAGCCAAGAGAGAAATGAGAATGTTGCAGGATGGTGATGTGAAAACAGCCTGTCAGACTGCATGTCCTACCGGTGCCATCATATTTGGTGATATGAATGATCACGGTAGTCATCTGAATGAACTGTTGGATGATCCCAAGACCTATATCGCACTGGAGGAGACAAACGTTAGATCCTCAGTGGGATATATGATGAAAGTGGTAAATAAAAGTGAAAAGATAAATTCTGAAGAAGCTTAATAAATTGAGTGATCGATAGAGAGCTGAATCAAACCAAAAAGAGTATATGAGTGCAATTGTTTCACCAATCCGGGAACCTTTAATAACGGGAAACAAGGATTACCATCAAATCACAGAAGATATTTGTGCGCCTTCGGAGCGTACTCCAAGTCTTTCGTGGGTAGTTGCTTTTATAGTAGCTGTATCATTTTTGTCCTTTGGCTTGTTTTGCATTTTATGGACGATATGGTTTGGTATAGGAACCTGGAATCTTAACCGGACAATCGGTTGGGGTTGGGACATTACCAACTTTGTGTGGTGGATCGGAATCGGTCACGCAGGAACCCTGATCTCGGCCATTCTGCTTTTATTCAGGCAGAAGTGGAGAACTGGAGTGAACCGTGCTGCAGAGGCGATGACGATCTTTGCCGTACTCTGCGCTGCATTGTTTCCCGGGATTCACGTTGGAAGAATTTGGGTCGTATTCTATTTCTTTCCTTATCCGAATACCCGGGGGCCGCTTTGGGTAAACTTCAACTCACCGCTCTTGTGGGATTTATTTGCAATCAGTACATACTTCACGGTTTCTCTATTGTTTTGGTATACAGGTCTGGTTCCGGATTTCGCCACTTTGCGAGACCGGGCTACGGGCTTACGTAAGAAACTCTATAACCTACTTTCTTTTGGCTGGACGGGGGCTGCGAAGCATTGGTTGCGTTTTGAATCCCTGTCCCTGGTTTTGGCCGGCCTGGCTACACCGCTAGTACTTTCGGTGCACACGATCGTGTCTTTTGACTTTGCTACATCCGTAATTCCCGGATGGCATACCACGATCTTTCCGCCTTATTTTGTGGCGGGAGCGATCTTTTCCGGTTTTGCTATGGTGCTTACGCTAATGGTCATTACCCGAAAAGTGTTAAACCTGCAGGATTATATAACCATTGAACATATTGATTCAATGAATAAAGTGATCCTGTTGACAGGAACTATTGTCGGTGTCGCCTACCTGACGGAGCTTTTTATTGCATGGTACAGCGGATACATTTATGAGCAGTTCGCCTTCATGAACAGGGTGAAGGGAATTTACTGGTGGTCTTATGTGGGGATGATGTCTTGCAATGTACTCTCTCCCCAGATTTTCTGGTCTCGCAAAATGCGTCGAAGTATAACGGTGACATTCTTTATGTCAATTTTCGTCAATATAGGAATGTGGTTTGAGCGATTTGTGATCATACCTACAACCCTTGCCCGTGATTATTTACCCTCCAGTTGGAGTTATTACTCACCTACCTGGGTGGAAATAGGGATCTTTTTGGGCACGTTGGGAATATTCTTCACATTGTACCTGGGCTTTACCAGAGTTGCACCGGTGGTAGCCATTGCTGAGGTGAAGGCTATTTTGAAATCAGCAGGTGATCAATATACCGGGGAGAATGCCAAACGTTCACACACCTCACATCACGGCGCCGAGATAAAGGCTCATTAAATATAGAATTATAAAAAACTGATAATTGTTAGCATAGAGCATGGAAAATAAAGAGGTTTTGTTTGGATTGTATGATGATGAGGAAGTCTTATTGAAAGCCGTCAAAGAGGCAAAGTCAAGACATCTGAACATCATGGATGTCTTCAGCCCCTTTCCTGTACACGGACTTGATCCGGTACTCGGTTTGAGTGAGTCAAGGCTGCATATTGCCGGATTTGTTTTTGGAGCAATCGGTACCCTCACCGCCTTCTTATTTATGACCTGGGTTTTTACCCGTGACTGGCCCATCATCTTTGGTGGTAAGCCTTACTGGTCGGTACCCGCTTTTATTCCCATTACATTTGAATTGACGGTATTGTTCGCCAGTATCGGAATGGTGGTGACCTACTATGCTGTCAACGGTCAGGGACCTGGCATTACCAATCCGGTTCTGGATGATCGGATCACCGATGATAAATTTTGTATTGCTTTTGAAGTAAATGATGTTGACGAATCTACCGTTTCATCTTTCCGGACTTTTCTGGAGGATTCCGGTGCAAGTGAAATTTCAACAAAGACTATCTGAATTTAGATGAAAATGTCCATGAAAAATATAAGTATTCAAATATTTGGTGCGGCTGTACTTTCCTCTGTGCTGGTAAGTTCTTGTAGCAGCGCAGGAGGAGATGATCCGGGTACTGAATACATGCCTGACATGTTTCACTCGATTGCCTATGAGGCCAACATATATGACTATTACTACTATAATACCTGGGGAACGGAGGATGAATATAAAAAGTATGCCGAGCCACGAAAGCCGGTAAAAGGTACTATTCCGAGGGGATATTTCGGGTTGGGAACATCCACCGATGCTGAAACCAAATCTTACTATCAGGCTATGCCCGTCAATGGGTTTGTGCCCTACTACTATGAGGATACGGAAGAAGAACGTACCCGGGCAATGGAGGAGATTACCAGGAATCCTTATCCCATCACATCCAGTGGACTCACCCGGGGTAAAGAGTTATATGATATCTATTGCGGCATTTGTCATGGACCTAAAGCGGATGGAGCCGGATATCTGGTGCGCGAAGACGGTGGTGTTTACCCCGCTCAACCCGCCAATTTCCTTTTACCGGAGTTCGTTTCTGCTTCGGAAGGAAGATATTACCATGCTATCATGTACGGGAAGAATGTGATGGGTGGCTATGCCGATAAACTTTCGTACGAAGAGCGTTGGCAGGTGATCCATTATATTCGATCACTGCAAGCCAAGGAGGCGAAATTGCAGTACAGCGAAACAAAGAATACATTTAATAATACCAGCATACCCGGATCACTCGCCAACAGTGAAATGGCCTCCAGCATGGAAGATGAGTCTATGTCGGAAGATCACGGGGATATGCAAATGGAACACGATCAGCAACATTAATTTAAATATCTAGTAGCTAATGAATCAATATACTCTGGCCGGAAGGGAAAGAACGCTCCTGATGAGCTTAATGATATTAGGGCTGGTATGTATGGGTATTACTTTTTTTACTGATGATCCCTATCATACACGTTTCTGGAGCAATTTCCTGCATAACAGCGTCTTTTTTACAGGAGTTGCTTTTTTAGCACTGATGTTTTATGCCGCTAATATGATTGCCCTTTCGGGGTGGCATGTGGTATTCAAAAGACTATGGGAAGCCTATTCCCTGTTTTTGATCGTCGGGCTGGCTCTGATGCTGGTCGTGATCGTCGGCCTCTGGTTGCATGGACATCACCTGTACCATTGGGCTGACAAGGAAGCAGTAATGAATGATGAGATCCTGAAGGGCAAGAGCGGATTCCTCAATCCGGTGGTCTACACGCTGTTTACTATAGGTTTTGTAGGCCTGTGGTATTTCTTTGCTCTGAAGCTGCGTGCTTTTTCGCTGGAAGAAGATGGCGTTTCCAAATGGGATTTTACTATTCACAAGAAAAAAATGCGCGTATGGGCATCCTGGTTTTTGCCCATAGGAGGGTTTACCAGTGCTGCCATTGTGTGGCAATGGGTGATGAGTATCGATGCACATTGGTATAGTACCCTTTTCGCCTGGTATTGTACCATCAGTTGGTTTGTCTCGATGCTCTGTATCACTGTTTTGACCCTGATCTACTTGAAGGGCAAGGGATATTATCCGCAGTTGAAAGCGGATCACTTTCATGACCTCGGTAAATACGTATTTGGGTTTAGTGTTTTCTGGACCTACTTATGGTTTTCCCAGTACATGTTAATCTGGTATGGAAATGTTGGCGAAGAAACCATCTACTTCCGTCACCGTTTTGACAATTACCCTGTGTTGTTCTATGGAAATCTGGTGATCAATTTCGTATTACCATTCCTCGTTTTACTGCGCAACGACACAAAGCGAAAAATGGGAGTCATGAGTGTAATATGTACGATTGTACTACTCGGTCATTGGATTGATTATTTCCTGATGATCAAGCCCGGTGCACTACATACCGCACATGAGATGATGGGACATAGTGCCTCCACCATGCAGGGAGGAGAGCACGGCGGCGAAGCAGTGGCACAAGCAGTTGGACATGGTGCCGAAACGGCCGGTCATGCAGTCGAACATGCCAGCAATTTCGTAGCAGGATTCACTATTCCAGGCCTCCTGGAAATAGGTACATTCGTTGGATTTGCCGCGTTGTTTGCTTATTTTTTCCTGACTCAGTTGGCAAAAGCCCCGCTAGTGGCGAAGCAGGATCCATATATTGATGAGAGTTTGCATCATCATGTTGTATAATTAAGATAGAAGGACAAATGACAACAGGTTTAATCATAATCGTATCTTTTTTACTACTGGCAATTGTCGTAGTACAAATCAGTCGTATTAACGAAATCGCCAAAAAACTTCGTGGCGAGGAAGAAGCTGAGAGACAAAGTAATATTCGTCAGTCAAGATATCTGTTAGGCTTCATGATACTTTTCCTCCTCGCGACTATCGTTTCAGCATGGCACTACAAGAACTATTTTCTCGGCTATGGCCCGCATGAAGCGGCTTCCGAACACGGTCCCGGGCTGGACAAGATGTTTCTTATAACTCTGGTTATCACCGGAATCGTTTTTGTGATCACGCATATTGCCCTCTTCTACTTTGGCTACAAATACCGGCATCGTAGGGGTGCAAAGGCCAGCTTTATGCCACATGACAACAAGCTGGAGATCATCTGGACCGCCATACCTGCTTTTGCCATGTTCGCTCTGGTGATCAACGGTTTGGTAGTTTGGAATAAGGTCATGGCTGATGTGAACCCCGATGAAGAATTTATGGAGATTGAGGCTATGGGGTATCAATTTGCCTGGGCACTTCGTTACCCGGGGCCCGATGGTAAATTAGGTACCCGTAACTACAAGTTGATCAATGGGGTAAACCCGATGGGTCAGGATTGGAGCGATTTGAAAAACCTGGATGATTTCCAACCTTCGGAACTAGTTCTCCCTAAAGGAAAGAAGATACGGGTTCGGATTACGGCCAGAGATGTATTACACGATTTTTATCTTCCGCATTTTCGGGTTAAAATGGATGCAGTACCGGGTCTGCCCACTTATTTCGTCTTTACTCCTAATAAGACGACGGAAGAGTATCGGGAAGAATTATCAAAATATCCCGAGTATCAGGTGCCTTTTGATCCTGCTGATCCTACCGGACCAAAGAAATGGGAGGCTTTTGAATTTGAATTAGCTTGTGCGGAACTTTGTGGTTCAGGTCACTACAGTATGAAGAAGATCGTGAAAATTCTGGAGCCGGACGAGTATGAAGCATGGGCAAGACAGCAACCATCATTTTATATCTCTTCGATAAGAGGTACAGATGAGGATCCCTATACTGATCAACTCTTTGATTTTGAAATCCAGGCCAGAAAAGCTGAATTTGAGGATGCACTGAATACGGCGATCGAAGCTCCCACACCGGAAGAAAGAATTATGTCTTTAAACTATGTATTCTTTGAAACAGGATCAGCTGAATTGAGTCCGCTTTCCAAATACGAATTGGATAACCTCGTAGAGGCTATGGAACAACGGCCGGATCTTCAAATTGAAGTGGGAGGTCATACGGACAATACCGGAACATCGGAGTCTAATTTGACCCTTTCTCAGCAACGGGCTGAAGTAGTCGCTCAATACCTGTATGATGCAGGTTTTGATGCCAACCGGGTAACATATGTAGGCTACGGAGAGAGGCAGCCTAAAGACACCAATGATACCGAAGATGGCAGAGCGAATAATAGACGAACAGAAATTAAAATAACTAATAGTTAATAAATCCAGGCACGATGGCAAATAATGCAGAAACCACCTATACCAAGGAAGATGCTTTAATAGAGGAGCTGGGATATGATGACCATTTTCATGAGCATCATCACGGGGATAAATATCAGGCGGGTTTTATAACCAAGTATATCTTTTCGCAGGATCACAAGATCATCGCCAAACAGTTTTTGATCACAGGAATGTTTTGGGCGATTATTGGATCTGCCATGTCAGTGATCTTCCGCTTACAATTGGGTTTTCCGGAAGAAAGTATCGCCTGGCTCAAACCGTTGCTTGGAAAATGGATTGTCGTGAATGCGGATGGAGTAGGCACTTTGGATCCTGAATTTTATTATGCTCTGGTGACCATGCACGGAACCATTATCGTATTCTTCGTGCTGACTGCCGGACTTAGTGGAACTTTCAGTAACCTGTTGATTCCATTACAGGTAGGTGCAAGAGATATGGCATCACCTTTTCTCAACATGTTGTCCTATTGGTTCTTCTTCCTTGCGAGCATCGTAATGTTTATCTCACTATTCCTCAACACCGGACCCTTTTCCGGAGGTTGGGTTGCTTATCCGCCATTGAGTGCACTGCCGGAAGCATCTTCCGGATCAAAAGCTGGAATGACAATGTGGGTGACTTCATTAGTATTTTTTGTGGTCTCGGTGTTGCTGGGAGGTATCAACTATATTACCACGATCTTGAATCTGCGGACTAAGGGAATGAGTATGTGGAGATTGCCACTCACTATTTGGGCTTTCTTTATCACTGCCATTATTGGATTATTGTCTTTCCCGGTATTGGTATCCGGGTTTTTACTCTTGATGTTTGACCGGGGATTGGGTACCAGTTTCTATTTAAGCGAGATATTTATCGGTGGTCAGGCACTGGACTATGTGGGAGGAAGTCCAATTTTATACCAGCATTTGTTTTGGTTCCTGGGGCATCCGGAGGTTTATATAATCATCTTACCTGCCATGGGATTGACCTCGGAAGTCCTCTCCGTGCAGGCACGTAAGCCAATCTTTGGTTATCGGGCGATGGTACTTTCAATCCTGGCTATTGCGTTCCTATCCTTTATTGTATGGGCGCATCACATGTTTATGGCTGGGGTCAATCCATTTATCTCTAACATCTTTGTGATCTTCACCCTGATCATTGCCGTACCCTCGGCGGTCAAGGTCTTTAACTGGATTGCCACACTCTATAAAGGCAATATTAGACTGAATACGCCCGCTTTGTTTGCGATCGGATTTGTCTCGATGTTCATTTCGGGGGGACTAACCGGTATCTTCCTGGGTAACTCTGCCATCGATATTCAATTGCACGACACGTACTTCGTCGTTGCGCACTTTCATATCGTGATGGGGGTTGCCGCTTTTATGGGCATGTTTGCCGGAATTTATCACTGGTATCCCAAAATGTTTGGCCGGTTTATGAATGAGACCCTGGGGAAAGTTCACTTCTGGGGTACGATGATCGGCGCCTATGTTGTCTTTTGGCCTATGCACTATCTGGGAATGATCGGTTTCCCTCGCCGGTACTACAGCTTTGATGCTTTTGATGCTTTCAGAGATTTCGATGGTATGAACAAGTTCATCACTATTGGAGCCATTATAGTATTTGTTGTACAAATGTTGTTTGTAATCAATTTCTTCTATAGTATCTGGAAGGGTAAAAAGCAAACCACACGAAATCCGTGGGGAGCCAGCACGCTGGAATGGACTACTCCTATTCGTCCGGGCCATGGTAACTGGCCGGGTAAGATACCTGCCGTACATCGTTGGCCTTATGACTATGGTAAGGATGGCAAGGAATTTATCGCTCAAATCACCCCTCTTGAAGAAGGAGAGGAGTCGTCAGATCATTAAAGGATACATGGCTTTCAATTAAATAATCTGTAAGTAATTGGATTTGAAAAGTAAGGAAAATCAGATAGCGATTGAAACGGCAACCACTCGTATTGAATATACAAAGTGGACTGATATAAAGATGCTGATCAAAGTACGTTTGACCATTCTAGTGGTTGTCAGTGCTTTGCTGGCCTACATGATTGCGGCACAGTCGGCATTTTCAATTTTGGAATTCCTGATCCTTGGATTAGGTGGATTCAGTATTACTGCAGCAGCAAATGCCTTAAATCAGGCGTTGGAAAAAGATTTTGACCGGCTCATGACCCGAACCGAAAACCGTCCGGTAGCGACGGGAAGAATGAGTATGGGTGAGGCCGTATTATTTGGTGGATTATTCTTTGTCCTGGGAACTATTCTGTTGGCTTATTTCAATCCATTGGCTGCAGTTTTGGGTGCCTGTGCAGTGGTGAGCTATTCCTTTTTGTACACACCTCTGAAGCGATGGACTACTTTTTCCGTTTTTGTCGGGGCAATACCAGGAGCTTTGCCGACCATGATCGCAGTTGTGGCGCATGAAGGTAGAGTGACACCAATGGCGATCATCCTTTTCGGTATCCAGTTTTTTTGGCAGTTTGCCCATTTCTGGTCTATCGGATTTCTCGGTTTTGAGGATTACAAGAGAGCTGGTTTTCGGCTGGTACCTGAATTAGATGGAAGAGCTCATCCGAATCTCGGATTACAATCCATGATTTTTAGTCTCCTCCTCTTGCCTATATGTTTGGCGCCTTATTTTATGGGTTTACTTGGCTTGTGGCCTTGTGTTCTGGCTGCAACTTTGGCCTTAGTCTATGCCTATTATGGATGGAATCTCCAACAAGAAAAAAGTACGGGTGCGGCCAGGAAGTTGATGTTTTTCTCCTTCCTTTACCTACCTGTGGTATTGATCATTTATTACATAGGTAGTCTTTGATGGAATTAGCGGTAAACCATATGGAATCAAAAAGGGGTATCAATCCCCTTAAATTTGCTCTGTGGATTAGTCTTGCCAGCATTTCGATGTTATTTGCCGGCTTTATGAGTGCTTACATGGTAAGACAGGCCGCTGGCAATTGGTTCGAATTTGCACTTCCCTGGTATTTTTCAGCGAGCACGATGATTATTGTGACAAGTAGTGTAATTGCACATCTCACTGTGGAGCAGTTTAAGCGGGGTAATGAAAGAACTTACAAAGTGTACCTGGTCTTAACGCTCCTTTTAGGAACCGCTTTCGTGGTTTTACAATATTTAGGATGGCAGGCGATGCAGGCAGCGGGAATTGACCTTAAGGCCAATCCTTCCGGCGCCTTTGTGTATGTCATCAGTGGTGTGCATGTGGCACATGTTCTGGCCGGTCTTGCTGCCTGGTGTGTTGCCATCGTACATGGATTCGGGTTGAAGTTTAAGCCCACCAGAAATAGAATAAGCCGGTTAGAGATAACCGCTCAATATTGGCACTTCGTAGATTTACTTTGGGTTGTGCTCTTTTTATTTTTAACCTATTACAGATAAGAAAGTAGTCTTATGTCAGCAGAAACAGCGCATTCACATGTGACGGTTGAGGAGGAAGGCAAGCTTTGGTCAGGAGGAAAATCTCCGTTCAAGGCTAGCTATGGTAAACTGATGATGTGGTATTTCCTTCTATCAGACGCCTTTACTTTTGCCGGATTCCTGATAGCCTATGGTACCTTGAGATTTAGCAATGTTACCTGGCCGGTACCGGACTTTGTATTCAGCAGCTTTCCATTTCTGAAAGGTCATGCACCACTTCTGTTTGTGAGCTTGATGACGTTTATCTTACTTGCATCTTCTTTTACCATGATCAGAGCAGTGCAGGAAGGTAAGGAAGAGAATAAGAAAGGGGTGGTCAAATGGATGGCCCTTACCATCGTGGGAGGATTGATGTTTCTCGGTTGTCAGGCCTGGGAATGGACCAAATTGATCAAAGATGAGCATATGTCCGTTACCCAGAATCCTTTTGGAACCTACACAGCTGACGGAGTTTATCTGGATGATGAGCATGGACATGCATATGGTGCCGGAGCGGAGGCAGAGACCTTCAGAGAAGGCCACAGTTACCTGATTCATAAGGTAGATGGTGAATTTGTTCACAGAAGATTTCAATATACTTCCGGTCCGGATGAGGGTCAGATTCAGAGGCAATCTTTTGGACCTAAGGCCTTTGGAGCACTATTCTTTTTTATCACCGGATTTCATGGTTTTCACGTGTTTTCAGGTGTGTTGTTTCTATTGATCATTGCAATTAATGTAGCAAGCGGATTATATATTAAGCGGAGGAATGGGTATGAAATGGTTGAAAAGATAGGCCTCTATTGGCATTTCGTAGACCTTGTTTGGGTATTCGTATTCCTGGTATTCTATCTTCTCTAAAATCCAAAAAGTAATTATCTGATGTCAGCACATACTTACGAAGAATCTAAGACCATTGCCCTTAAGACGATCAAAATACTGGGGGTAGTCACAATTATTGAGGTATTGATCGCTCTGACAGGAAAGGGTTATTTGATTCCCGGGTGGGAACCATATGAATCCACGGTCGGTGGTTTTCCGCTCGGGAGAGCCATTATGTATCTCCTGATGATAAGCCTGAGTATCTACAAAGCTGTTCTGGTCATTTTTGAATTTATGCACATGAAGTATGAAGTGAAGGGCTTGGTTAGAAGCGTATTGCTACCTACAGCCTTATTGATCTGGGCGATCATCGCGTTCTTCATGGAAGGCAATTACTGGAAGAATTCAAGATCAGCCATTCAGGATAAAAATATTGAACAGGTTGACACCAAACTTAAGCCCGTTGGTGAGGTCAAGCCTGCAGACAATATGGATGAATCTCATCACTAACTAGCTAAAACAATTCATACCTAAATCGGTTTGAATTATATCAACTGACCTAAAAACAGGTATGAGAAAGAAGGTTTTACAAACGGTTGTCCTGGTATCACTTCTGGTTGTATTTCCCCTGTTAAGTTGGCT
Source organism: Saprospiraceae bacterium (assembly GCA_020436835.1). Lineage (GTDB taxonomy): Bacteria > Bacteroidota > Bacteroidia > Chitinophagales > Saprospiraceae > JABDMH01. The sequence goes on from JAGQWZ010000422.1 coordinate 38,651, forward strand.
TTTCCTCCGAGATGGTCTGCAATACAGGTTGGATGCAAAGGCCAGATTGGTGATCAAAGCGGAGCTTTCCCCGGATTCACCCGCATGCCTTGAATCTAAGATTCAGATCCTTTTTCAGGATGAAATGGATAGTTGGAACACCCGGATCAAACCCGTTGCCGATCATTTTGCTGATAGGGAAGAGATTCTGATTTTCCGGTCTGTTGATACGCTGGCAATGGGATCAACCAGGGATAGTCTTCAGAAAGCCTGGCAGAATTCCGGTTTAAACGCGGATTTTCACCATGCGGTTTTTCTTGTGGATACCACCTGCTCGCTAAGAATGGCCTATGACTACACGGCTGATCCACAAATGGCTGCACTTGCAGAGGATATTGCTTTCCTTCTTCCTCTGGAGAAAGAGAAGGACTTCCTCGTGAAAAGAGAACGTGAAAAGTAGCAATGGCAGATAATCTTGTCCCGGATAAGCAACTGGAAAGGAAACTCAATCGACTGGCCTGGGCCTTTTCGGTCGTCGTTTTCCTGCTGGTGCTGATGATGCGCAGGATCCATATTGAACTACCTTACGATCTATCTTTCCTCCCGGCGATCTATTCTGTCATCAATTTTCTCACTTTCTGTCTATTGCTATTCGCTTATTATCAGATTCGATATAGGAAAAACATTCCGCTACACCGGAAGTTGATGACCACTTCAGTAGTACTGTCGGGAATATTCCTCATGTTATATGTTTTATATCATGTTACGAATGAAGAGGTTGTATTCTGTCAGGCGGGTTCGATTCGATACATATATTTCTTCCTGCTGATAAGCCACATTTTATTGGCAGCAATCATCCTGCCCTTCATCCTTTTTACCTACATACGGGCATATACGCTTCAATTTGAAAGACACCGAAATCTTGCCAGGTGGGTTTTTCCCTTATGGGTCTACGTAGCACTTACCGGTCCGGTCATCTATCTCTTCCTTTTACCTTGTTACTAAGGGGACCATTCTGTGGTGGAAATCAAACTAACTAAGTTAGTGGTAAGGTCAAATGAAGTTCTTTAGATTTTTCTCCGGTAATTTTTCCACCAGAGAAATCCGATTGAACCGACAATAAGATATGGTAGGGAAAGCATAAATAGGATCCCAATATTCAGACCTTTTCCGGTTGAGCCGCCATTAGCCAAATTGGATTCTGCAGTCATACGACACATAGGACATTGTGCAAGCACATCCGATTGGGTCAGTACCATAACAATCAAGATCGATGCAAGCACAAGTATTATCCGTGGAAAAGCTTTCATAGGCTTACAAATATACTGATTATCAATTTTATTTGTTTGATCATTCCTGACCTAGATTTTCAACTGATTTATTTTCATTGCATCCATTCTGTGCTCCCACTTCGTCAATAATAGTCGATAATATATCTTATACCCACTCCAACACTGCGAGTGAAGAGTTTCGAAGGAGCCCCGGATATTCGTAGTCGGGGGGTCCAATCAAGCGAAATGTCAATAGGCAGAGCCTCAAAACTGTATTCTGCCCCCACGGCACCTTGTGCGCCAAACGCAGTGAATGCCCTGGAAAAAGTAAGGTACGGCCCAACTCCCCAGTACCATTGCAACCGCCCGAGATTAGCATCGGTATGCTTTTCAAATAATATACTGGCGCCAAAATAGTCGTAGTCGAAAGACCCCAGAATGCCCTCGAAGGCTACTGAACGGCCCAGGAAGTGTTTGTATGAAACAGTAGCACCTGTTCCCCCCCTTAGACCAGCGGCGGAACGGTACATCTGCCCATAAACAGGAGCTATCCAGATAAGATTCATCAGGGTTAGGAACAGGAATAATGTCTTTTTCATTGTACTGTATAGTTTTGGTATGTGAAAGAGGATCTGATTGGTCAAAAGATGTACCGGACACCCAGACCACCGGCGGTTCCCGCGCCAAAACCGGTACCAAATCCTACAATAGCAATGCCCGGAATCCAATCAAGGGAGATATTGAGCGGAATATCTTCAAAGGTATAATCCAGGCCTATATTTCCGGCAATACCTATCCGGGTAGAACGGGCTGAATAGACGCCACTAAAAAAACCAATAAATCCGCCACCGCCGAAATACCACTGTAGTCCTGGAGCTACATCGTCCAATGGTTGGTGGACCTGGAACAGCCCTGTAATTTGTGCATAACGGGTATAGACTCCACCCAGTTGAACTATCCCTTCAACTGCCTTTGAATCGTCAAAAAAATGCTTTATGGTTCCGCCGAATCCCCAGCCCAGCCGCACCCCAACCGCATTCTCATAGTTTTGGGCCGATACATGTTGGCAAACAAATAAAACTCCAAGTATTAGAGGAAATATTATTTTTTTCATGATTACAAGGTTTTGCATTTTTTGATTGAACTAAGGTAAATAAACTCTCTCATCCGTGCTTTCAGCAGACCTGATCATTTTTTATAGATCTGATAAGCCAACAGAAACCAGCCACTTATAAACAAAATCCCGCCAAGAGGAGTAATTGGTCCCAGAAATGCCTTTGGAAGACCGGTCAGGTGCGCGGTGTTTAGCAAATAGATGGATCCGGAGAAAAATAGAATGCCCATTCCCAAAAGAATGACAGGCCACCTAAGTTTTCTTTCATCCAAGTGTAGGCTTAAAACACCTATTATCAAAATAGCAATACTGTGCGTAAAATGATAAGAAACTCCCGTGCGGTAGGAAGTCAACTGATGTGGGTCTAACTTTTCGGCCAAAGCATGGGCACCGAAAGCTCCCAATATTACTGCCAATCCCATTGAAATACTGCCAATAAGTAATGTGTTTTTTGTGAATCTGGACATTGTATCTGGTTTTACACCAGCACAAGTTAATATTCTTACAAACACTAGACTGTGCGCCGTTCACATATGATCGATGATATGCATTTCCTGCTCTAAAATGGACCACAAAGGCCAAATATGGTTAATGGAAATTATCCTTGAACCGGTTTCTGATTCTTCTGATCCGGTAGAATTCCTTGAAGAATAAATCCCAGCAAAATGACTGAGAGACATCCGATGGGATTTAACCAAAGGAAACCGATGTCACTATTCACATAAGTGAGAATGACAATGATTTCCGCCATAATCGCCGCCCAAAAGACCGCCATGGCCTTGATTTGTTTGATATAAAATGCAACCAGAAAAATACCAAGGATGGTGCCGTAAAAAACAGACCCCACAATATTCACAAATTGAATTAGATTTTCAAATAGGGTACCGAAGCAGGCAAAGGCAATAGCAAACAGACCCCACATTAATGTGAATAATTTAGAACTGGTGAGATAATGGCTCTCCGAACCATCTTGTTTAATCGATCTTTTATAAATGTCTACGGTGGTAGTGGAAGCCAGTGCGTTTAATTCAGATGCTGTCGATGACATTGCGGCCGAAAAAATTACAGCCAGGAGTAATCCCACCAAACCTTTTGGTAAATGATTTAAAATAAAGGTGATAAAAACATAGTCTCGGTCATTGGTCTCAGCGTTGGGGTCCGCTTCTTTGATGATCGCTTTGGCCTTCTCACGAACTTCATTCTGGGCGTTTTCGTTATTGAAGATGGCGCTTTTGATTTCATTGAGCCCGGAATTATCGTCACTTTCCAGTGCGGTTAGATAATTAGTGTTGAGTTGGTAACGTTCGCTTTCTAACGTCCTTTTTTGAGCCTCCAGTTCTTCGATTTGCGGAGCATAACTGGATTCCATGACATTATCATATCCTGCGGAGTTAAAAAAAATCGGCGCTTCGTGAAATTGATAGAAAGTAAATACCATGATACCCACCAGAAGGATGAAGAATTGCATGGGGATTTTGAGCAATCCATTAAATATCAGACCCAACCGGCTTTCGGTGATAGATCTTCCGGACAGATATCGTTGAACCTGGCTCTGATCAGTGCCGAAATAGGCCAACATCAAAAATAATCCACCGGTGATACCGGACCAAAAGGTATACCGGTTATTCCAGTCAAAAGAAAAATCGACCGTTTGGAGCTTTCCTGTTACGCCGGCAACCTTCAGAGAGTCTATGAATGAGACGCCCTCTGGCAGATAAGATATCAGTAGAAAGAAAGCAGTAAACATGCCCAGGAAGATGACGAGCATCTGATATTTGTGCGTGACATTTACGGCCCTGGTACCTCCGGATACCGTATAGGTAATCACCAGCATTCCAATGACAAAGTTGGTCCAGTTTAAGTTCCATCCCAGGATGGTGCTTAGAATGATGGCGGGAGCGTAGATGGTGATGCCAGCACCAAGTCCGCGCTGAATGAGAAAAAGAAAAGCAGCCAGGGAACGGGTTTTCAAATCGAAACGACCCTCCAGAAATTCATAGGCGGTATAGACTTTGAGCTTATAGTAAATAGGGATGAAGGTGATACATAAAATAACCATCGCGATCGGCAGTCCAAAGTAGAATTGTACAAATCGCATTCCGTCCGCATATCCCTGACCTGGTGTCGAAAGAAAAGTAATCGCGCTCGCCTGGGTGGCCATTACCGAAAGCCCGATCGTCCACCACTTGGCTTCCTGATTTCCACGCAGATACTGATTGATATCCCGGCTACCTCTGGTTTTCCAAATGCCGTACAAAACGATAAATAATAAAGTACTGCTTAGAATGGTCCAATCAAGTAAACTCATTTGTCGCTCTTAGCTGAAGTATTTGGTAAATAGTAGGAATAGGACAATGACGATCGAATTGATGAACAGCAGTGCAAAGTAGATTTGTTTCCAACTCAAACCAAAAGGTAATTTTTCGTTTTGCATCTACTATGGTTCAGCCCTTTTACCTAAAGATAAAATATTAACAAATAGGCGATATGCTCCTGGCACACCTGCCGGAAGTTCCCTAAACCAACTTAGAGTGGTATAAGTGTACCATCCTTTACCATGGGGGGCGACAAGTAAACTGCCATCCAGGGGAGATTCACCCTGATCGTTACTCGATAAAATCGCCGTGAATTGTTCATCCCACTCATCAGGAAAATAGAGACCCCTTTCCTGTACCCATCCCTTAAAGTCATCGGCAGAGATTGGGTTTGGTCCCTTGATAACAGGATGATTTGGAGCCAATATTCGTACCTCCGCATTCTCATCGGTAACCCTGTTTCGGGATATGTTGAGGGGATAAGGAGAGAACATCTTACTATCCAGGTCCTCACGGAACCTTGTATTGTATTGGACAATCAGATTGCCACCATTTTCAACATACTTGAATAAATTCTGACTGTAAAATTTAAGTCGTTCATTCGTATTGTACGCTCTGATACCCATTATTATCGCATCAAAATCCTCCAGATCACCGGAAAGGTCGGCTTCATCCAGCAAGGTAATATGATAGCCCACTTGTTCAAGAAATTCAGGAATCTTATCGCCTGCACCCATAAAATATCCGATTCTGTCACCAGCCTTGATCAAATCCACTTTTACTGCTTTTACGGAGGCTTCTCGCAGTACCGTTTGTAGTGGAATGTGGTCATAGTCGATGATCTGCACACTATAACCCTGGCTCTTGGTAGCCGTGAGCGAGTCTTCGAAATATGCAGTCAGCTTTTCAGTGACCTGATCCGCAGGAGGTATTACTGTGAAGGACACTTGTTTTTCCTGACCTTGTTCCATGAGCTCGATCGGAATGGAAGCCGGCGAGATTTCCCAACCATCAGGAGCAGCGATCATCACCTTGCCCTTAATATTGCCTGCACCGGCTTTTACGGTCAGATTAATTGATTTAGGAGTTTGGGAACCAAAAACCAGGGTCTCATCACTGAAATTTATGAAGAGACGTGGATTGATCTCAAATGGCCGGTAAACTTCTCCATCCACCCGGTCGGTAGTTTTATAAACAAGGGGAGTGGAGTAGGTAAATGGAGTCCCATCAATGCTCACCGTATATTTTAGGTGACATGGACGTGGTGCTTCAGGAAGTCCCCTGAGCAACTGATCTTCCACCGAATACATACCCACAGTGCCTTCTTTACGAAGCCAGTAGGCGGAAGAATAATCGATGTTTTCAGGCAGATCATATTCCCACTCCTGATTGAACTCCCGGTTAAAATCCAGACTGCTGTCGATTTCCATTGATTTTCCCCCCGGCTGCATCTGATAGTTATTAAGTGTGATTTCTGCCGATGAACGGTTGATCGCCTCCAGTGATATTTTCACTTTTTGACCGGGGGCTGCATTAAAATTGTCGGCTCTGACCTCCATAAATAAGCCGCTACACCAGGCGATAATCTGTTTAATTTCCTCTTTCTTCATTGGTACCCAGAATCCATCATCAGGAATTTTTCCCAGCGCTTCATAAGTACTGATCAGGGCAGGTATTGAAGCCGAAGGATCGGATATATCAAAGTTTAACTCAATCCGGTGCAACATATCACCAATTGGTGCTCCTCCCTCAATTCTTGACCACGTGGTGTTTATACCCTCCAGTGGATCGTCATCGGTCTTTACCGTGTCTCCCTGGATAAATTCCAGATATTCTGTTTCAGAACCCCGGCTACCACTGGAACCAAAACCCTGACTCTTGTGGAAACTTCTGCTTTCGGCAGCTATCTCTCCATTTGATTTTCCCAGGGATGGGTAATAGGCACCCACATCCAATCCCACCATATATGATTTGTCCGCTTTTTCAAACGCTTCCGGGCTACCGTAAAAATACCAGCCGGTATTGAAGAATTGACGGGTCGGTTGCCACGGTTTTACATATTTTAATTGCTCTGGATAAACTGAAGGATCACCTACCATACTAAAAGCCTCGTAAGACAAGATAGCAGATCCTGTGTGATGTCCGTGAGTGGTCCCTGCCGTTCGATGATCAAATCGGTGCACAATAATATCCGGTCGAACTTTCCGTATAGCCCAGATGACATCGGAGAGAACTTCCTCTTTGTTCCAGATGTTAAAGGTCTCCTCAGGATGCTTCGAATAGCCGAAATCTATCGCCCGCGAAAACAATTGGTTTCCACCATCAGTCGATCTGGCACGCAACAATTCCTGTGTGCGGATCAATCCCAGCAGGTCACCAATCTCAGTGCCGATCAGGTTCTGACCTCCGTCCCCCCGAGTGAGGGAAAGATAGGTGGTATGATAATGCCTGGCATTGGAAAAATAAGAAATCAAACGTGTGTTTTCATCATCTGGATGGGCTGCCACATACAGCACGGATCCCAATACCTGAGTTTTTTGAATGGCATCAAAAATATCGGCCGAAGTAGGTTTCTGTGGCTCTTGTCCACTTACCAGCAAAGTGATACAGCAGAAAGCCAGAACTTTAAAAGACCGCTTCATATCTTACTAATTTTTTATATGTGGAAAGGTACAAAAATTAAGAATCTATCCGGGTTTCAAAGAAATGCTCCATATCAAGCTGGATAAGCCGGTCACATACCTGGTTGAAACCGTACTTGATTTTATCTTTGTCGTTTTTCACTGCAATTATATGAAAGTATTCAAGTTTGGAGGCGCTTCGGTGAAGGATGCAGAAGCTATTCGCAATTTGGGGAAGATTTTACAATTGGCTTCAATCGATAAACCATCGATAGTGGTCGTTTCAGCCATGGGTAAAACAACCAACGCCCTTGAGGAAGTGGTTGACGACTTTTATTCTGGTAACGGGGCAGCATCCACAAAACTGAAATCAATCAGGGATCAACATCTCTCGATTGCCAAATCCTTACAGTTGAATGAACTACTGGATAATGGGATACTAAGCGATACTTTTGTGGAAGCCGAGTGGCTAATTGAAGACGAGATTGAGGATCCTTACGATTATATTTATGATCAGATTGTCGCGATTGGAGAATTATTATCCAGTCGCCTGGTACACGCTTACCTAAAATCCCTGGGTATAGAGGCTACCTGGATTGATGCAAGAGACATCATCAAAACGGATGATGTGTACCGAAGTGGGAATATCAATTGGCAGCGAACGAGTCAAAAAGTTAGTGACCGTCTTGGCCCTATGCTGGATAAGGGTAAGATGGTGATCACCGCGGGATTTATTGGTAGTACTCTTGAAAATAATACCATCACCTTAGGTCGGGAAGGTTCCGACTTTACCGGAGCAATCCTGGCAGCCATCTTTAAAGCTGACGCTCTCACCGTATGGAAGGATGTTCCGGGGATTATGACTGCAGATCCGCATAGATTTGCGGATGCAGAGCTCTTACCGGAAATAGATTATCTGGAGGCAATTGAAATGACCTTTTATGGAGCAAAAGTCATTCATCCCAAAACAATCAAACCTTTGATGGATAACCAAATTCCGCTTTATGTAAAATCATTCAAAAGACCAGAGTTGGCGGGTACAGTAGTAAATGCGTTCCCTGATCTGAAATACCCGACCATAAGGGTGGTTTTAGAACATCAAACGCTATTGCAACTGAAGACGCTCGATTCTACATTTATTTTTGAAGATCATTTGAGCGCCGTATTTGAGCAGGCTACCAGGCATAAAATTCGAATCCAGATGCTTGAAAATCTGGCGCTGAATTTATCGCTTGTCATTCAGGCAGCCGGTGAGCACATTCGGGAATTTAGAGATGAGCTCGGAAAGGAATTCGAGATAAGACAAATTGACGACCTGGAGCTTTATACTATCCGGCATTACCACCCCAATACCGTGGCAGAAATTAAAAATGGCAGGACGGTTTATATTGAGGAATATAATGCAACTACAGCCCAACTACTCTTAGGTAAGTAAGTTTAAGTCAACAAAAGAATAGAACTACAAAATATTCAATTGTCCTTTGAAGATTTCTGTTTCTCCATCTTGATGTACTAGTTCAATGATGTAAACATAGAGCCCCTGGGTAATGTTAGTCGCATTAATTCGGCCATCCCACCAATTTTCATCTTGATGGATCGAGAAATTCTCAGCGGTGTAGATCTTACTTCCCCAACGGTCAAAAATACTATAGGATCTTACAAGCACTTCATTCGAATCATTGGTGTAAATTCGAAATTCATCATTGATGCCATCCGCATCTGGACTTATTGCATTCGGAATAAAAACCGGACAACGATTACTGGATAATGATACAATCGTATCGATTTGACACTCATTGCCGTACCCGATGTGTATTACATGTGATCCCGCCGGTACATTACTGAATTGGGAGGAAGGATTTATCTCTGAATCAATGAAATATTCAAGGTCATTAAATTCTCCATTTAATTCAATTATTATTTCCCCATTTTCTTCATTACATGTGGAGGGAGTCAGATCAATACTTCGAATTGCAAAGTCCTTTTCCGGACTCATATTAATGGATGTTTTAGTTTTACAACCATTTGAGTCCTGAACCCAAACTTCGTATTGACCACTTTTAATTTCAAAGTTTTCAGAATCCTGGTAGGTTTCGCCGCTTATTGAGTACTGTAAATTGGTGATCCCATGTGCCTTGATGTATATGCTTCCCTTTCCTTCCTCACAGGGAGGAATAGTTTGCTCAATATCGTCAATCACCGGGCTTTCCGTCTCGATGATCTGAACATCGGATGAACTTACAATACAATTGTTTTCGTCTTTTATTTTTAAGGTGTAGCCACCTGATTGCAGGCCTGAAAAAATGCTGTCCTCCTGAAAAGCAGCATCATTTATTGAGTATAGTACTTGGCCAATACCTCCCTGAGTTGTGAGGTCGATTTCTCCGGTATTGGTTTTGCACTGAGTTGGTTTTGTCGAAATATTTAAGATTTCGAGGCGAATAAATTTGAACAGATCTTGCATGGCAGTGGCCCCATACACTTTGGTTTTGAGGTCGCAGATCTCTGTGCTATTTCCTGCCTCTGTATTAATTTGATAGATCAAACCTTCACTTGTAATGCCAAGCATGGTTTGGAGATCGCATGGATCGTCCGGGTTTTCAGTCGAACATAAGCCTGTGATGGTCTCCATTGAAGTGAGATCCATAACGATATTACTCAACGCGGGATTTTCCAGATTGACGTGCAGTAGCTTTTTAGAATTAATACTTGCATAGAGTTCTTCATTGTAAGATAGTAGATCTTCTATGTCATTTCCTACATCTCCGAGGAATGCTTCTTTTTTAGTTCCAACTTCATAGGTATATAGAAAACCTTCGGAACCTGCGGTATATATTTTACCATCTGCGGCGAAATAGAGTGCTTTGAAAGTCTGTAAATTAAGAAAGGAATGAATTAATAAAACGGTTCCGGCTTCAGGATTGATTTGGTAAAGTTTTCCATTACTGGTGACGCCATATAATTGTCCATCTTGCCGAATAGCAAGGTCGGTCAAGGTGTCCTCTACTGCAGCTTCGAAGCCGGAGTCTACAGTGCAGGACGACCGGTCATATTTGTAGATCTTATTGATATTGTCATTGAAATAGATCTGACCAAATACCGAGCCTTGGAACAACAACAAAGCGATTATTAAAATATTTTTCATCTTATTCCAGCCAAATTGTGCGAATAGCTAAACAACTTGAAAAATATTTTTGAGCAGGGTCGTATGGAGGGTTTGAATGGGATTGTACTATTCCCAAACGTCAAATAAGTCATACTATTATTCCAGATAATGCAATCATTTGAACTATGATTATTTGACCAATAAGTAAGGGATATGAGACACTGCAATTTGTTGAAAAAAGCATGCCAAGAAGTGATCTCAATCAAAATCGTTGAATTATGTTTGAGTAGATACGGTTGAGTGTCCGGTGTTTCTCCACAGATGCTTCATAGTTGACTGATATGGATAATTTTTTTGTGATCCTACTGGTAAGGTTCACCGACGCAATGTTCTGTTTTAGTCTTGTACCTGATTGGCCATACTCATAATTGACCCGTCTGAAATTAAGATCCGTAAATAGCTTTCCATCCAAAAGGTCTCTCGATAGCCTGATTCCATAGATGTTTCCTTTTAGATAGTTAGATTCAAGAAGTGTATTTGATATAGTAGCTGACATTTTAATCCACGGTATTCTGTTGAAGCTTAAGAAACTATATAAGTTTTTGGAGGTATTTGCCTGATCTTTTTGAAAGCGGTATCCTACACTGCTTCCAAAGGTTACAAATCTAAAAGGGCGGTAATTGACCCGGAACCTTGCTCCCTGTCTTGTCTCTTGCTCTATCAGCTGGTCAATAAAATTCTTGTAGGTCTCATAATAGATAACATTTTTCCGTGCATCATAGGAAGTAGCCAGGGAAAGTTTAGGACTGGGACGGTAATTAAGGGAGACGAAAATACTGGTTGGACTCATGGTGCTATTGGCTTCATCGTTTTCCAATTTAAATAAGTCCATTTCCACCGATGTGAACAGGTTCAATTTATTGACCAATGAATTAGTATGTTGAAAATAGACGAATCTTCGATCAGTTCTGGAAAGATATTTTTGCTCCAGAATAGCGATTGATGTTTGGTGTTGTCCTCCATGTTCATTTCTTTGTTGAAATGAAACATATCCCCCATATTGCAGCATTTTCAGATTTACACTGTAGTCAAAGGGATCGGGCCTGGTTCCAACCATGGTACCCAATGTAATACTACCCAGTGTGAGAGAAGCTTGCAGCCCATCCATTGCACCGACATTTGATACGTTTCGATTTACCTTTCTTCCAAAGATTAACTCAGAATTTTCATCAGGTTCAAAATGCAATGCAAGGTTGTACACCTTGAGGGCACTGGCAAGATTGTTTTGTACTTCACTCCATTCGTGGGCAGTGTGTCGGAACATAACATAACTTTCCAGCGAAAACCGCGAATGATTGATATTGGTGGCATCAAGCGAGAAGGTATAGCGCATGCGTTGTAAAGTGCTGGTGGGCGAATCCGAGAAATTAGTATAAGATCCTAAGCTTAGTCGCCCTCTCAATTTTGATGGCCTTCCTGTTTCTTCTTGGTTATGGTCAATGTTGCTATGGTGATTGATTGTTTCTTCTACTGCCAACACACGTGGTTCATCAACCGTGATTTTTGGATTGAGGATTTCAATCTCTGATGTAGTAAGTCTCTTCTTGAAAATCACTTTCTGATTGACCTCCAGATGGTCTTTGGTAAGAGGTGTCGTTACACATGATATAGATGATAGCTGCTTGACCAGCAATAAAGGCCTTAAGTCTCCTGATATTTCGATATATAAAGTATCGCCAGCGGTTATACTATTGGTACTCTCAAATCTTACATATACATTTTTAGAATTTTTGAATGATATTTTACCTTCCAATTGTTGATCATTTTCCTGTCCATAGACAGTGATCGAGAGAAGGAGTATTATGAGTAGGTTAAATATTCTCCTGGAATTCAATTTTTAATCGGCTCTTCCATTTGGATGGCATTCAAAACACGAGGTAGGAGTATATTGATAGCCGTTTTCTCCTTTGTGATCATTGTCAACCTTCGATTTATTACTGTGCTCATGACACTCAATGCAGGTGAATACTGCAAAATTTCCTGCATTGTTGTGGCAATCTGAGCATTGATCCCATTCGTTGCGATGCCTTCCACTATAGATTGGGAAATATTGCCCATCATGGTTGAAAGTCGATGGTTCCCATGCATTCTGACTGTGGCAGTCAGTGCACTGAGTTGGGAAACCAGCTGTTTGATGGTTTGGATCGGAGGTATTATTATACTCATCGATGTGGCACCCGGCGCAGGTATTGGGGGTGTTGGTGTAATCGCCGTTGTGGCATGCCGCACAATCATTGGCGATGGCAGTATGGGCCCCCTGGATGACATAATAGTCATTGTGTACATCAAAGGATGCAGGCGACCAACCGGGTTCTGTAGTATGACAGGTAGCGCAGTCATTAGAGATACCCAGCGCGGTATGGTTCGGATTGGTGGTTTGA
>JAGQWZ010000423.1 GCA_020436835.1 Saprospiraceae bacterium
CAATAAATTAAATTCAATATTATCCTTCATTCCAATAAAGGTCCGGAGTCTTTCATTGGCAGTTTGATAATTTAATAATTCCGTTGCAACTTCCGTATCTGCATTTTTAGTCCGCAATTCTATCTGTAACAGATCCGTTTCTGCGATCCTTCCCACGTCAAATCTTCCCAACGAAATTTCGTACAAAGAATCAACGTATATTTTTTGCCGTTGGGCTTCCTCCAGATTTAATTGGGCCACATACAATTCGAAAAATAAATTCACTGCATCGTAGGCGATTTGTTCCTTCTCCTCGGCAAATTGCTTTTTTGCAGACTGGAAATCAAGGTTCTGAATTTCCCGGTCCCACCGATCAGAATTAAATTGAAAAATAGGCTGGATAAAACCAAATCGCAGCGGTGCAGACAAGTAGGATTTTCCCGAATTAGAACCAAAAAGATCAATACGGTTTAAATTACTGGAGGCATATATAAAGCCGCCGGTCTGCGCTACTCTTTGCCTCATTTCAATGCCTGCAGAAGAATTCATCAACGACCGGTTGATAAATTTCTCTGTACCATCTGGCAATATTACATTATCAATCGACCGGTTTAAATTTGGGATCGTCGAAATCAGAACCAACTGCGGCTTGTAGTTGGCCAGAAATGACTGATATCGCCAATAATTATTGCTGAATCGGGTTTGCGCGATGAGTGCCCTTGGAGCTTCGCCCTGAGCGATCCGAATAACTTCATCCAGACTGATGTCGACTTTTTCTGCCTGAGAAAATAAGGCAAAAAAAGAAAAGGCAAAGCTGAAAACCAGTATTGATCTCATGAAATGATTTTGGTTTAGTTAATCGGTTCTTAAGGCAGTAATCGGATCAAGATTGGCTGCTCTTCGTGCCGGTAACAGACCGAAGACCAATCCAACACCCGCCGCTACTACAAAGGAAATGACAATCGACCACCAGGTGATCAATGTTGGTATATTTGCTGAAGCGGCAATAATTTTTGCCGCTGCCACTCCCAACGCCACTCCCAGCAAACCGCCAATAAGGCTTATGGAAATTGCTTCAAATAAGAATTGAAGAATGACATCTTTTTTCTTAGCCCCAAGAGATCTTCTTATTCCTATCTCTTTAATTCTTTCCAACACACTGGCGAGCATGATATTCATAATTCCAATACCCCCTACCAGCAAAGAAATACCGGCAATTACCGCCAGAACGAAATTCAAAGTTTCCTGAGTTTGTTGCTGTTGTTTCAGAAGTAATTCCGGCACCTCGATCTCAAAATCAATTTTATCATTATGCCGTCGCTTTAAAATTCGTGAAATTAATTCCGCGCTGGGTTCAACATATGACGGTTCCGTGATGCGGATAACCGCCCGGTCTATCTGATGATAATTTTGTAGTTGATCATTGCGATCCCGCCTTTCATTTCTGGCGATATCATTTTCATCAATACGTTTACGATCATCGATCCGTCGTAAAAAAGTGGAGATGGGGATAAACACATCATCATTATAATCCCGGATACTTAATTCTTCTACTTTCGACTTCTGAATTCTCCGGCTCTTGAGGATGCCAATTACATCAAACCAGACATTCCCGCATTTAATTCTTTTTCCCAATGGGTCCTCTCCCTTAAATAGCCGGGTGGCAATAGCGGAGCCGACAATGCATACATTAGATCCCTTTTCAAAATGCAAGTCCTGAAAACCCCTTCCCTGGCCGACCTCCAGATTATTTATATCAAAAAAATCATTGGTTATTCCAACACAGCGTGCTCGCTGAAGAGTTTTATCCCTGATAATGGACATGTCCTGCACGATTTCAGGACTGATCCGGTTGGTGGTGGGCATAATGCGTTTCAATGCCAACATATCCTCAAGAGACAACCCCGGTGTATACCCTTTTTGCGCCTCCGGATCGGTCGTATTCTCCGTTCCGCTGTCATCACTGTCGGAGCCTCCCTCACTATCCGGTATCTTGGCATTGACCACGATACTGTTTGCACCGATAAGACTGAGCTGATCGATGATAGATTGTTTCGCCCCGGAACCGATACCCAACATGGCGATTACTGCCGCAACCCCAAAGATGATTCCCAGCGCAGTAAGAAATGAACGCAACTTATTTTGAAAAATGCCCTGAAGCGCTAACCGAAAATTCAATAGATATATTTCCATATTGCTGAGAAGTACTATCCGATAATAATCATTCCGCCGGTATTCGACTGGTCCCTTTGAAAGGGTTCATCCTTGACCTTGCTTGCATTTTCGGATTCCTTCCTGGCTCTTTCGGAGTTAGCCACTTTAATTTGCTCCAGTGCCTGATTTTTAATTTCGAGATCTAATTTTTCCAGAGTTAATTCAGCCTGATTATCGGGTAAGGTTAAACAGACCAGATCCGTCTCATCCAAGCCGGCTGCAATAACAATTTCGTCGCTGTTTGATACATGTCCGACGACTTCTCTTTTTACAAATCCGTTACCCACCTTAACGACCACGAATTCGATGGAGTCGTTCTTCTGATAAGCTTCCAGCGGCACAGACAATACGTCATCATAAGAGTAGACCAAGACCTCATTGCTGGTGGTCATAGCCGGTCGTAAGACGCTGTCAGCTTCATTGACCTGAACCACAACTTCAAAGACTTTGGCATCCTGATTTCGCAATTGCTGACCAATATTTGCCACATCATTAACCAGTCCATCAAATACCTTTTCCGGAAAAGCATCTACTTTTATTTTTACTGACTGGCCTTTTTTGACTTTGCTAATATCCACCTCATTGACATAAATGACCGATATGAATTCGGAAAGATCCGGCAACTCAGCTACCACGGGATCCCAGGCACTGATCTGCGATCCCGGCCCTTTCTTTCCATTCCAGTTTCGATCATAGATCACCATGCCATCGTCGGGCGCCACCACATTAAATCCACTTGCCACCGCATTATACTGGGTCATTTTATTATTCTGAAGACGCATGTTGGCATCGATCTCTTCAATTTTGGCATCGGACTGTATCTTTTTCAATTTTAACTTCTCCTGCAATTGTGCATAGTCCCTTTCTGATTTTTCCAGTTTCAGGCGAGATTCTTCTATAATCATTTGGGGTTCGAAGCGATTTTTTTCAATCTCTAATTTTTCCTGTTGCATGGAGAACTCCAGATTGGCAATCTGATCTCTTATCTCCTTCATCTCTATGGCAGTATCAATTTTTGCCTGAGCCAACTGGGTTTGGATCTTTTCAATTTCCGTCTGAACATCTGTCATTTTAGAGGCCAGTTCTGTTTTATCCAGACTGGCTACAAATTCTCCTTTTTTCACGACTGTTCCCTCCGGAATCAGATTACTGATGGTGGTCTGATAGATGCCCACCGAACGCATACCTTCAGGTCCACGGATCTTTACCGAACGTTTTGCTTTTAATTCGCCGGTAGCATTTACATATATATCAAAGGGCCCTTTTTTAACCTGGGTGGTAATTACCTGACCGGTTGCAACAACCTGGGA
>JAGQWZ010000424.1 GCA_020436835.1 Saprospiraceae bacterium
CATTGACCCATAAGAATATGATAAGGGCACAGGCAAGGCCGATAGCAAGCCCTAACACATTGATCGCAAAGGATCCTTTATGACGCCGGAAACTACGGAACGCCATCTTGATTGAATGTTGAAGCATAGGAGCAGGATTTTACCTAAAGACTGGTATCACCTGCCAAAGGTTGCAGGTGAGCGCAAATTCAATCTCCATTCTGGCATTACATTCGGAAATGATTAGCTGAAGCGTGCTACTTTAATGCCTCTATCTCTTTCTTTAAAGCCTCAATTTCCCTTTGTTGAAACTCTACTAGCTCATGCAGCTCTTTGATTGCCTTGATCGCCAACACCCCAACCTCACCGTAGTTGACGCCATAAACATCATCAACTTCTGAGTAATAAACCAATTCGGGAAAAGATTCAAGCAGTTCCTGAGCGACAAAACCGTATGAGCTCTGTCTTTTATTGGTATTAATATAGTGATATTTTCTTGGCCTGATTTCTCTCAACTTAGGGAGAATCATTCCCATACCTTCTATATCCTCCTTTAATCGCCTGTCTGAACTCTGTATGTATGCCCCGGTACCCGCTTCAATATAAGCTTTTAAAGTACCTCCATAATGAAAGCGCAATGAATACCCATGGGTGATGTCCCAATCCAGATTGATCCCATCGTCGAAACGTAATCCTGTCCCTACCAACTGACCATGCTGCCCAATATGAAGCCGGGCAGAAGGAGACGGTTCATTAATTCCGGTATTTCCGGAGCCATCGATCGATAACAGATCTCCCATAGCACTGTTATAGATATTAAACTTACCAGTAGCCGA
The DNA here is from genome assembly GCA_020436835.1 of Saprospiraceae bacterium. Lineage (GTDB taxonomy): Bacteria > Bacteroidota > Bacteroidia > Chitinophagales > Saprospiraceae > JABDMH01. Next base: position 816 of record JAGQWZ010000424.1, read on the forward strand.
TGCATTGGTATATCCAGCCAAAGCCCAGTACCGGGAAGGGGTAGAAGTGCTGCGAAAATTAATCCTGGCGTAATCATTACCCACTTCGGTGATGGTTAGGTGGGGATCCATAACAGAGCTATTATGCTCTATTTCGAAGCGTCCATCGATCGAAGTAATATTCCCCAATCCCATGCGGCCGTTTTGTTTGATAATGAGTCTTCGCTGATTAGTTAGACTTCCATCCACTTTTGAAAACAATTGGAGGTCCTTTCCACCATTAAGGGTAGATAAATGCCATTGGTCACCATTATTTGGATAGCCAAAATCGATGGCTCCCAACGCGGAATTTACGAACAAGTCACCATCGACATGTAAAGATGGATTGGTTTGACAGGCTAACTTATACCAGGTACAAGTAAATAAAAAGCATACTAAAATTTGATTTCTCATGGCCCCTGTGTTTATTTTCTGTGATAAATAAAATCAGGACAGAGAAAATCATTACTACGGACTTGATTATCCTTTGTCTCAGTATTATGGCATCAGAACAAATCCGTATTTATAGATACTCCCTGGCCGATAAGACAGAAAATACTAATTTAATCGTGAGAAATCAATTAAACATGGTGGAATTCAGCGATTTTAGATCGAATTACCGGAAAATTAGCATCGGATTTAACTGCCCATCATATCCGACCCATTATCATTAACATTCATATTTTTCCGCTTAAACAGAGAAGAATCTGTTTTACCAAAACGGTAGGAAAAATTAACCCGCACCACCTGGAAATTACGCCAGCGCTCGTTCTCCTGAATAAACAAAGCGGATTCGGAGTACGAACCTTGCCGGCGACTGCGGAAGACATCATCCATACTGGCAGTAATGCTACCCTTTCGCTTCATAATATCTTTTCTCACGGCTGCATCTACGTACCAATAGGGAGTGGAGTAACCCTGAGCGGAATTATTAGCGCCTCCGAAACCGCGAAAACGGCCGCGACCTTCATTGGGAGAAAATGCAGTTTTGCTCTGATACTGACCAGACAACTGCAAGGTAAATCCGGCCGGAAGTTTGATATTCATATTCTCTTTGAGAAACCAGGTAAACTGTTCATTAACAAGACCACTTTCCACATTGGAAGCATCTACTTTTGAATTGTATAAGTTTACATTGGATGTGAGGTCAATACCTTTGCTGATCTGATTTCGCAAGGTGAATTCAACCCCATAAGCTTCACTGCTATTTGAATTGGCAAAAGTGGAGACCACCACTTCACCGGCCCCTTCCCCGTCCGTAAATTGATAATTAGTAATCAGATCCCGAGCCCGCTTATAATAGGTCGTGATCAGGAGATTGTGGCCATTTTTAAAAATATTCTGATAAGAAATCTCTGCCGAACTGGTAAACTCGGGGACGAGATCGGGGTTACCCCGCCTTAAATTGAGTGAATCGGAATAGTCGGTAAAGGGAATCAATTGAAAGAAATTGGGCCGGTTAATTCTCCTTGTCAACGAAAATTGAAGATTGTCCTCCTCATTTAATTTTCGCGTAACAAAAATACTGGGAAATAGACTTAGCGGGTAATCATTGGCAAAAGTGGATTCACCGGCAAGGGTGCCTTCATACCGGCTGCTTTCCCCTCGTAATCCTACCTGATAACCCCATTTTTCAAATTCGTGACTGATCGAAACATATCCGGCAAAGACCTGGTCATTAAAAGAATATTCATCATTAAAATTAGTGACCCGGTTCCAACGGTCTGTGGCCGCATCGTAGATGTAATTAAAATTGTCATTATCCACCTGCCGGATAGATGCGTAAGCTCCCATTTCCAGCTTTATTTTTTCCGACAGCGGATTAACATAGTCCGTCTGCAAGGTGAGCATTTTGGTGCCACCATCTCCCTCCTGTCTTTCCCGAAAAAACCGGTCACTGGACAGGTAATCGGTATTGTACTCATTATCGCTTTTAAAAAGAATATTATTGTAATTAATATCCGCGGTAATTTCCTTGCCTTTTTTAGGATATAAATGTTTAAATAAAACACTGCCTCCCAGGTTGCGGAAATTTCTTTCCCCATCGTTATTACGAATATATTCACTGGAAGTAATTCCGGAAGAAAACAGGGAATCCGTGCGAACATTTAATACCTCCGGACGGCCAAATTGGCCCCTGGTCAAAGACCCCTGAAAGGTGATGGTATTCCGGTTGTCCATGAACCAGTCAATCCCCGTGCGTACATTTCCGAAAGAGCCTTTCATCTCACCTGTTCCCCTTTGGTATACATTGGTCAGCGGAGATCCGAACAGGTTCTGACGATCGGAATTGTTAAAAGAATCTCCTCTCCTTTCGTTATAAAACGCATTGAGGAAAGCGTTGACTTTTCCTTCACCGACATTCAAATTTCCGCCCGCATTCTTGCCTCCCTGGGTATCGACACCCAGCCGGACACTGCCACTGTATCCGATCCTCCGGTCTTTTTTCAACACAATATTCACAATTCCGGATTGGCCTCCCGATGCATCATATTTAGCGGAAGGGTTGGTGATCACTTCAACAGTCTCAATCGCATCAGCGGCAATCTGGTCGAGCGACAAGGTGGTGGGCCGGCCGTCAACAAACAATTGAGGAGATCCGTTTCTGAGAGAGAGATTACCATCCATATCCACCGCCAGACTGGGAACGTTCTTCAGGGCTTCCACCGCGGTACCTCCTGCTGCAGTATTATCCTTATCCACCCGGTAAATCTTTCGATCCAGAGCCAGCTGCACCCCGGTGGCTTCTGCCGTCACCGTCACTTCCTCCAAATTCGAAGCCTCCTCGACCAAATTGATGTTACCGAGGTCGATGTCAAACTTATCCGCACTGAATCCGCCACCTCCCGGTCTTCCCTGACCACCCGGTCGATTCCCTCCCGGAGCTCCCGGCCTTTCCCCCGAGGGGATGCCAAAACTTACTGTTTTGCTGATTTCAGCATAACCAAGAAAAGAGATTTTCAACGTAAATTCTCCCCGGATGGGTAGCTTTTCCAGACTAAAATCTCCATGTTCATCGGTAATCTGTCCGTTTACCAATACTTCTTGCTGAGTCCTGGTAGTGGTATCAAATTGGGTCCGGAACAGGGAAACTGCTGCATAGCCAATTCCTTTACCGTTTTCATCGACTACCCTACCGTAGAACCGGCCAATATTCATTTGCTCACCGCCACCCGGACGGGCGGGAAAGCCCTGACCGAAGACAGAGATGGATATCAATTGGGACAACATCAAGAGGTAAAAAAACCTCCAACCTGGATGCTTGCTATTCATAGTTTGAGAAAATTAGATAACAGTCAAATGATGTTTTTGACTATCAGAGTGGAAAGCCAGTTCAAAGGTATTTCATTTTTTAATCAGATAACAAAGTTTTTTACCCTGTGATACAATATTATACCCGGCATGGGGACACCGCCTTTGTGTCCTGATTCTCAATATCATTGGTGAAGGAAATATACATCAGCGATCAACCGGTCTATTCTCAGTATTTTTTATCTCCGGAACGAAAGAGGAAGATTTTGCAGGACATCATATTCATCGACACAGAGACTCTTCACCTGGAACAAGGTGCGTTTTTCATCCGGCTCCTGGTCGCAGTCGGGATTGGTTTTGTGGTGGGGTTGGAAAGGGAACATGCCTCGATTGCAAAAAAGGAAGAGATCTTTGCCGGTTTACGCACCTTCGTCCTGGTCTCGTTGCTTGGCTTTGTGACAAGTTTGCTCAGTGCCTATTACTCCTATTGGATTCTGATCGCCGGCTTTCTGGCAATTTCCCTGACAGTGACCGTCTCATACTGGATCAGTGCCCGGCGGGGACAACTGGGAGGCACCACCGAAATGGCGATTCTCCTTGTTTATCTTTTGGGGGCTCTCACCTTGTTAGGACAAATTGGCATCACGCTGACGATCACCGTTATCATGGTTATCTTTCTATCTCTGAAGTTAAAATTCCGGACGATTGTCGGTAATATCACCCAGCCGGAGCTCTATGCTTTCATTCAATTTGTGGTCGTCACTTTACTCATTTTCCCCTTTCTTCCCAATGAGAGCTTTGGGCCTTATGACGTCATCAATCCGCGAGAAATAGGCTGGGTCATCGTTCTGACCTCCGGAGCCGGATTTATCGGATATATGCTAATTAAATTTCTTGGAGCGAACCGGGGAATTTTATTGACCGGCATTTTAGGCGGATTAGTGAGTAGCACCGTGGTGACCTGGGTATTTTCCAAGCGAAGTAAAACCGCTCCGGAGCTATCCGACAGCTGCTCGGTAGCGATCATGTCCGCTTCCACCATCATGATCCTGAGGGTAGTAGTCTGGATTTTGATCTTTAATAAAGCGCTATTGACGGAGTTGATTTTCCCCCTTTTGCTCATTTTATCCACAGCTTTAGGTACTGTTCTTTTTTTCCATCGAAGAGAAATATCCGGAGATGAAAGCCACAGCAGAATCCCTCTGGGTGAACCGCTTAATCTGAGGGAGGCTCTTTTCTTCGGAATAATCTATGTCGCTATTCTGTTAATTGTCAGCTATGCCAATGATCAATTCGGTAACCGGGGTATTTTTTTATCCAGTGCCATTGCCGGATTGACGGACATCGATGCCATTACGATCTCCCTTTCAAAAATCGCTGGCTCTGCAAAAGGGAATACCGCCGTGCAAATTGCAATTATCGTTGCAACTTTATCCAACACACTGATCAAATTGGGGATCAGTATCTGGGCAGGAAGTAATCCGTTGAAAAAAAATATGCTGAAAGGCTACGGGCTAATTTTCATTGCCGGAATATTGGGCATCCTGCTACTTGTCATCTAGGTGGACATTGAATTAGTACTCGATTGCTTCATGCAGTTATTTTATTCGGAGACGAGCTAAAAAATACAAATAAAGCCATAGCTATATTGACCGCGTCGGCCATAGCCTTTAGTGTCGGGTCGAGGCCGGCCATAGCTTTTGGTTCTACTATAAATTCATGGGGATAAAGTAAAGAGGATTTCAACTGGGAGAATAGTCTCAGTAGTCAATACAATGCATAAATATCTTTTCCGATTGTCGTTGGTCTTCCAGGATCTCATAAAATTTATCAATATAATCCGCTACCTGATCGTGCTGTTTTTCCTGCAGACCGGCATGATCAATTAAGCCGTATACATTCTTTTTAATCGAGAGGAAATCGCTGCGCATAGTGGCCAACTCGTCCGATGACTGACAAGGCCCCAGGTAAATTCTATCCCTGATACTTTTAATTGGTAATTTTTCATTTGGCACCGCATAACTGGCATTGACCAAACCCGCGTAATCGAAATCGTAGGGAACGGCGTAGCAGGTACGCTCTTGCTCCACTTTGATGATATCCAGGTTGTGTTTGTTCAGAACCTTCCAGTCCGTATTACCGATCAGATACTGGAACATGGCGAATTTAAGGTAGGATGTCCGTTCGATAAGCTGAGGTTTGAAATATTCCTGCTCGAGGATTACACCCTGCATCCGGTCTGCCACCTGATCTTCATGTTCTTTAATAAATCCATCAAACGATACCGGCTTTTTCCTTCCATCACTATCCACATAGTTAAATCTGGCAATATTTGTCCGGTAACCCTTCCCGGATACAAGCCCATATATTTCATAAATCAGATTTTCAATATTCACATACGTTTCCGCCAATGAGGTATAGGTACACGGATTGATTAATTTGAGGGTCGGATAGGTCAGGAAACCTTTAGCCTCCAGGTAAGATTTATCTAATCTTATCTTTGTAGGTGGCATCAGGCAAATGATCTTCCGTGAATTTCCGCGTGACCGGATTTCACCCAAGGTGTCCAGTATCAGGTTGTCACCGGCAGCAATGGCAATTCTTGCCGGCAAATAAATATCTTTCTTTTTGTAAAGCCGCTTGAAACTGACTGATATGGTTACTTCCAGGGAATCGAAACCCGATAAATGATCGAAAAGACTTTCCTGACTTTCCGCAATATCAAAGTGGATAAACTGAAAAAGCAGCGATAAAATTAAAATGGGGTTCTTAAGAAACAAGGTAATTTGGAGATTTGTAATTGTCTTTAATTTAAAAAATAATTCATATTGCACCAAATCTTGAAGTTTAACTATTTTGGCTGCATATGGTTAAATTTCCATTTTCAGGTCGACAGGTTCTTTTATCCGGAATATTTCTGGTCCTGCTATTTTGGGGGCTGAATTGGCTGCTTCCCGGCTTGCGATCACATTGGGCTTTTTTCCCCTTATGGTTGGGTTATATTCTGATCTTAAACGGATGGACGCAAATACGTAAGGGCGATTCCCTTTTATCCCGTGATCTTAGAACCTGGTTATTATTATTTCTTACTTCGGCTCCGGTATGGTGGATTTTTGAATGGCTAAATAAAGTAGCAGAGTACTGGCAATATCTCGGTGTGGAAGCTTTTACGGACCTTGAATACAATATTTTCGCTACCATTAGTTTTTCGACGGTCATTCCTGCCATATTCAGCACCAGTGAATGGTTGGCCTCTTTCCAATTCACCAACCGTTTTCGTCGGGGGATTAAAGCCGGGGCAAAACGAGGCACCCGGATTTTCTTCTTTATACTGGGATGGCTGATGCTGGCATTTTTCTTATACATGCCCCAATATGGAGCCGCCTTCCTCTGGATGTCTCTCTATTTTATCCTTGATCCGGTCAATTACTGGCTGGGATATCCTTCCCTATTGAAAGAAACGGCAAAGAAAAACTGGCGTACCGTTCTCATTCTTTGGATTGCCAGTCTCATATGCGGTTTCTTCTGGGAGATGTGGAACTATTTTGCCTATCCCAAGTGGATCTATGAAGTACCCTTTGTAGACTTTTGGTACATCTTTGAGATGCCGCTTCCCGGCTATCTGGGATATCTTCCTTTTGCCCTTGAATTGTATGCCATGTATCACTTTATTTTAGGTATTCTGGCAGTCAAGCCCCGACACCATTTCATCATCTAACCCGGGCCATCAGTATAATAAAATCCTTCACTCCTTTGATTCCTCCTATCCTTTCGTAATTTCAGCCATTCATTTCCCATTGCTATCGGGAAACTCTGCTGGACAAAAAAACATTCGAAACAATATTTGGATGCGCGACATTTTGGCACCCTTTTTTTTACTTAAATTTCGATATCCGGCAAGTTTCCCTTCAGCCAGACTTGCCGTATTAGGCCTTCTTTTTTTTGCTTTGTCAGCGAGCAGTCTGGCGCAAACGATGTTGGACCAGCCGGTAAACCTCACCTTGGAAGACAGTACCACCCTGGGAACGCTGATCGAGCGCCTAAATCAACAAATCGACGGCACCGTTTACTGCCCATTGGAATATCTGAATTTGAAGACAGGCTCAGGTGAAAAAGGGGAAAGCATGCTTGGTGTTGCTCTGGAGCGAAACTTGCCAGAACACCTGGGATTCTTCGTACATCGTAATCAGCTGCTGATTATCCTACCCCGTGCGGATAATCGAAAAGAATACACTGCCAACTACTTTCAGGTATTGGAGGAGAGCATCCTCGCCAGTGAAGAAGAACAACCGAAGGAGATCGTAATTGGCAGCATTGACCAGCTTGACCTTAGCGGAACCACCACCATCAGTGGTCAAATCCGGGAGAAGGAGACAGGGGAAGAGATCGTAGGTGCTACAATCACCGTTGAAGATCACCCGGAAGGCACTGCCACCGAACCCGATGGGACCTATCAGCTGCAGTTGCGTGCCGGCAGTTACATGTTGATTGTTCAATATGTGGGCTATCAGGTACAACGTGTACCGGTCAAACTGATCAGCTCAGGTACCCTTGATATGACCCTGGAAAAATCTACAGTGCTACTCGATGAGGTCGTCGTTCAGGCAAAGGCACGGGATGCAAACGTGGAGGCTACCCAGGTGGGCGTATCCCGCATCACCACCCGTGAAATTGAAAAACTCCCCAGTTTCCTGGGCGAAGTAGACATCATCAAAGGACTACTACTGCAACCCGGTGTCAGTACCATAGGTGAAGGAAGCCAGGGATTCAACGTTCGCGGCGGTAATGTTGATCAGAACTTGATAATGATCGACGAAGGGATGATTTTCAATGCCAGCCATGCCCTCGGTTTCTTCAGCTCCTTTAATTCCGATATCGTCTCGGAAGGCGTTTTATATAAGGGAACCATGCCGGCCAGTTATGGCGGGAGATTGGCCTCGGCGCTGGATGTGAAGGTAAGGGATGGCTCATTTGAACGGTGGCATCTCAAAGGAGGCCTGGGCATTGTCTCCAGCAGGATTAATCTGGACGGTCCGATCAATAAGGATAAAACCTCGGTTTTAATGTCGGTTCGAAGTACCTACTCCAACTGGCTGTTAAAAAGAATAAATATTCCCCAGGTTAAATCCAGTTCGGCTTATTTTTACGATGCTAATTTTCGGCTCTCACACCGGTTTGATGAAAGAAATAATCTGACTTTTGCCGCTTATCTTACCGAAGATCAATTTTCCTATAATCATGAATTCGGTTTCAAATACGGTACGCAGATGGCACAGATGCAGTACAGAAAAGTGATGGGAGAAAAGACCCTTTCGAGCACCAATCTGGTTTGGAGTAATTACGATAGTCAACAGGATGATCTGGATAGCACTGATGCATCTCTCTATCAGACGGGAATTCAATATATAAAAATAAAAGAGAATATTAATTACCTGGGCGATCAATTTCAGGCGAATATCGGGGCCAGTGGTATTTACTATCAGGTAGCGGGAAATACTATCGAACCTACTACGGACATCTCCATCATTAAACCGGAGATCAGTGAAGATCAAAAAGGAATCGAATGGTCGGTTTATGCCGATTTTGATTATCAGCTTTCCCCCCGGCTATCTCTGATCGGAGGCATACGGCATTCCATTTTTAATTTCCTGGGACCTCAAAACACCTTTCTATACCGGGATCCATCCTCTCCAACAGAAGATGGATTAATTGAACCGGTCAGGCTGGAAGACAAGATCATAAAGACCTACCAAAACTTGCAGCCGCGGCTGAGTTTTCGATATAAACTGACATCCACGAGTTCGATTAAAGGAGGTTATGGAAGATCCGTGCAATATGTCAATCAGATCTATAATAGTGAAACCCCCACTCCTACCAGCTTCTGGCAATTGAGTACCCAGTATATCCAGCCTCAATTGGCACACAATTTCAGCCTCGGCTATTTTCATAATTTCAGTGATAATTTATGGGTAACTTCCGTAGAGGGGTTTTTCCGTAATATCGACCGGCTTTTCGATTTTCGCGGATTCGCAGATTTGCTGGTGAACCAACATCTGGAGACAGAGCTACTTAGTGGCACAGGACGATCATATGGGGTGGAATTGAGCATCCAAAGACAGGTGGGAACCCTCCACGGGTGGTTAAACTACACGTACTCCCGGGCAGAACGAAAAATTGACGGAATAAATGATGGGAACTGGTATCCTTCCAATTTTGACAAGCCGCATGATTTTAATTTAGTTGCGAATTTTCAAATAAATAAACGTAATTCAATTTCTCTTAATTTCACCTATGGCACCGGCCGGCCAATCACGGTACCAGTGCATAAATATCAAATACAGAACCGGGTCGTGGTATTAAATTATTCTGAAAGGAATGCTTTCCGCATTCCCGATTATCACCGCTTGGATTTTTCTTATTCTTTAGCCCAGGGCTTCCGGAAAAGCAAGAAATTCAAAACCAGCTGGACTTTCTCAATCTATAATCTCTACGGACGCAGGAATCCGTACTCGGTCTTTATAGAACAAGCCTCGGTTGGAGCTACCCGAATCCAGAGACTGGCAGTACTCGGCAGTGCCTTCCCTTCTCTAACCTTTAATTTTGAGCTATTATGATCCGCTACTACTGGATATTACCGCTTGCGTTGATGATGTCATGCATTGACGAAATCAAGGTAGATCTTCCGGAAGCTAAAAATCAGCAGAAGGTGGTGGAGGGATATGTCGAACGTGACGATATCAATTATATTTTTTGGGGCCAGGTAAGCCTGACCCAAAATGCAACCGGCACTTTTTTACCGGAGCCCATTGGTGCGAACATCTCGATTCTCTATAATGATGAATGGTCTATTTCCATCCCGGAAGCACAGGTGACTAAAATACCAATCGAAGAATTTCACGCGAGGTATGGCGGTGATCGCGACCAGGCCCGTTTCCGGTTGATTGCCGATTTGAATGGAGAACGATATATATCATCTGAACAGAAAATCCTCGAGGTTCCGGAAGCAGACTCTCTTTCCGTCACAGTTGTCGTCCGTCCCGAGTTGACGAATTCAGAAAATATCATTGATGCAGAATATGTGAAATTATTGGTGCATACTCCCCTGTACAATTCAAACGACGAAGCTGTCTCTCTCACCTGGCAAGTCAGTTCGACCTTTGAATTTGTCGAGGGAATGCGATCCAGTCCTGCTTACCAGGTAAAAACCTGTTACTCAACTTACAATATTTACCAGAATGATATCAATATTGCCGGCATTCAGGACTATCCCGGACGCCGGAGCATATCAGATTTTGAAATTGCAGAGACAGAAAATGACTTTCGATTTGCCCTCGGCCTCTATTTTACGGTGGTCCAGAAATCTCTTAATCAAGATGCCATTGAATTTTGGAAAGAGGTGAAAGCCAGTAATGAACGTACCGGAAATATCTACGATGTTTTCCCGGGCCGCATCCGGACAAACATCGTAAACCAGGATAATCCGGATGAAATCGTAAATGGATTTTTCCAGGCATCGGATGTAGACACGCTTAGGTTGAAAGTAACGCCAGTCATGGTGGGCTATCCGTTGCAACGTTGTGCCTTGTGGATGGAGCCTATTATCATCTCGCCGGATGACCCTGATCCCTGCCTCAATTGTCTGAAATTGGCGAATAGCACCTTAACCCGTCCAAAATATTGGAAATGAAAATCAGAATTCTCCTATGTCATTTAATCGCCTGGGGCTGGCTTTCGGCAAGTGCGCAAAACACTTTTATACACCTGGATAAACCGTATTATCTCGCCGGTGAATATCTCTTTTATTCATTTTGTAATCCGGACCTGCCGGATGATACTTTAACGGTGAGAGTGGATCTTTTCAATAATGAAAGCACCATCGATTATTACTATTTAAAAGTAAACAATAAATGTGGTGATGGCTATATTAAGTTGCCTTTTGACCTCCCCAGTGGAATATACCGGTTGATGCTCTGGGTAGTGACTCAAAAAACGTATGAAGTACAGGAAATCGCAGAAATTAATATTCCTATATATAATGACCAGGATCTGGCAGAGCTAACCGCAAAGGTCAAAGACGAAAACAATAGACCTGAGCAATTTGAATCTAATTCCACTCCGCGAAAATTCGAAATTCGTCAGGAGGTCGATTTAATCGTAAAATTGCCGGAAGATAGTAGTGATCCGATTGAGCGTATTTCGGTCAGTATCCGGGATCTGACCCCTTACCGTACCGGGGTAAAAAGTGTTTTCCAAAGTCGGGCAAACTTAAATGGGCAGTCTAATATGCAGGGGATTCCCGTCTTTGGTACCCGTTCGGTCGACGATGTTAAATCCATTAAAAACCCTTTACTGTTTGCCTATAATCCGGCAAATATGCTTTACGATGGAACCAAAGTAATGGACGATGGCCGGTTTGATCTGACCATACATTCTTTTTATGGGGAAAATCCGGTTAGCTTTCTGGATTATGTTGGAAATGACATCAGTATAAAATCACAGGAAAGATTCATTCATCCGGAAATTCAGGAAGAGTTGGAAATCGATTCCACTATCCTGAATCATCTGAAAAATTATCAGGAAGAAAAGCAGATCAACCGGCTTTTTAAGCAAGTGGCTATATCACCGGAATATGATTCGATGGTATATGCCAACCCATTGGAAAAACCGAGTTCTTTTGTCGATGTTCAGGACTATGCGATACGGGGCACCAGCATTGACTTATTTAGAGAAATAACGACGAACTTGAAATTCCGCCCGGCCGGAGGTGGAGATTACCGGGCCCGCATGATCTACGAATATAACGGAATCACCAAGTTTTACAGCCGTTCCCCGCTTTTCATTGTAAATGGTAAAGCTACGCGTGATGGTAATTTTGTCGCAAAGTTGCCTCTGCAGGATATTGCCTTCTTCCGGATTTATAGCGATTATGAATTCCTGGAGAAACTTTCTCCTATGGCACATGGTGGAATCGTTTATGTGGATATGCTGGATCCCAACTATGAACTCCCTGAGCTTCAGTCCCTGCCATCTTTGAATGTAAGGGGATTACAACGTCCATTGATCTACCCGGTTGGCCTGAAACGGCAAAGTGACTCGCCGGCTATAGGAAGTCTGCTTTATTGGCATCCGGATGCTAAACGAGAAGATGACCAGGTTACTTTACACTTTCAGACGGGGGATATCGCATCAGAATACCTGGTAGAAATTGTCTTATACCGCGGACAGGATGGGTCCATCGAAACAATCAGGCAAGTCATTAAAGTGGATTCGCCGGATAATTAGAAGTCAAGTCGGGAAGGCATAAGCTTGCGACCCTTTGTACAGATTATGACCAACATCATCTGAGGAATTAATGCCGGATACTGATTTTATTTCAAGCTGCCATTACATTGAGTTTCCGTATGTTTCTTATCTTAAGATTAAAATACGAATATCCATGACTACTGAAAATACAGTATTAATGAGCATGGCCAGGGATTCCCTGCGAGGAAAATGGGGCATTGCTATAGGTACCTTTCTTTTATATTCCATCATTATGGGTGCTTTTGGTGCCATGCGTGCAGCCGGTGTCATCGCATTGATCATTGCAGGACCTATGATGTTGGGTGCAGCAATTTTCTCCCTGAATATTTCGCGGGATCACGAATTAAAAGTGGAACAGATATTCCAGGGATTCAATAATTTTTCCACTGCCCTGGTCACTTACCTTCTGATGGTCCTCTATATATTTTTATGGAGTTTATTGTTGATCATCCCCGGAATTATTGCAGCATTATCTTACTCGATGTCTTTTTACATCCTTTCGGAAGAACCAGAGCTAAAGGCCAGTGAAGTACTTCAGCGAAGTAAGGAAATGATGGATGGATACAAATTAAAGTTATTCGGTCTGTATATGCTTTTCCTGCTATTAGGTATCGCCTGTATTTTTACGTTGGGAATTGGATTCCTTTGGTTGATCCCATTTGCACAGGTAACCACAGCTAAATTCTATGAAGATATTAAAGCTGCCAGCCTGGAAGATGTCAATTTATTTTCAGAGGAAGAAATAGTATAGCCTCCAATTGCGCACTATTTTCGAAAATTGGGTTTAGGAGATAAATTGTGAAAATTACCTGGCAACTTAAGAAAACAACATGATCCAGCTTTTGGTCGCAGATGATCATCAGATTATTCTGGATGGCTTTAAAAGTATTTTTCAGGACAATCAGGAAATCTCGCTGGTCGCTACGGCACAGAATGGCCGGCAGGTAATGGAAGTTGCGGCGGGAAGGCCTCTCGATGTAATTATCGTGGATATAAATATGCCGGTCCTGAACGGTGTGGAGGTTTGCAGACATTTGGGAAAGAAATATCCTCACATTCCGATTATAGCTCTGAGTATGTATAAACGGGCCAGTTACATCCAACGAATGATGCAATACGGTGCCAAAGGATATCTTTTGAAAGATGATAGCTCGGAAGAAATTATTAAAGCCATCCATGCTGTTATAAGGGGTGAGCTGTATTTTAGTTCTCAAATTGAGCCCTCTCTCCTACTTTATGGAAAAAGTAATCAACCGGAGCAGAAAGACCTGATCAGTGAGCGGGAGACCGAGGTTTTAAAATTGATTTCCAAAGGCCTCACTAATGCCAGTATTTCCAGCGAACTTTTTATAAGTCAACATACTGCAGAAACACACCGTAAAAATCTCCTGGCAAAATTAAACGCCAAAAATACGGCCGATCTGGTCCGTATCGCCATGGAAAAAGGTTTGATTTAGCATGCTCGACAGTATTGCGGTCTGACAAGTTTCGGATGTCAAAAAAGCAACCCAGCTACCTTTACCATACTTTCTGAATAGAATTGGAAGGAGACTTCCAATTTTGCCCACTAACCAATTTATTGGTCAAGCGCTCCGTACTTCTTCCCAAATAGGATAGTCATAAGTGCATGGAAAAAGTATCCTCTCTACCCAATTACTTAAATATACGATGATCCCCTTTTATTGGGATTCTGGCCAAATCACCGAATCCGGGGATTCGGTCATATTTATAATCACGGAACTTTGAATAAAGTTTTTTTAGAACGATTACTCAAAGAATCAAAGACCAATGAAGATCTCCGTAGTTCATGCACCAATACTCATTTTAATACTATCTATCTGTAACCTGTCTGCCCAGCATCTGGATGTGGAAGGTCACGCGAAAATTATAGGAAATATTGCTGTTCACCATCCGATGGATTCTACATCCGTTTTCATCGGGACCAGGGCCGGTGAGGGTATGACCTTTGATATTTCTCATTACAATAATACCTATCTGGGCTCAAATGCCGGCAATCAGAATGCGGATGAAAATAATTCCATATTTGGAGCAAATGCCGGAATCAATAGTCATGGCTCCAACAGTTCATTCTTTGGCAGCTTCGCCGGGCAGAATAGCTCTGAAAATGATAACTCATTCTTTGGTGCTTTTTCCGGATTTTCCAATACGACAGGAGATGCGAATTCATTTTTTGGATCGGTTTCCGGGTATTCAAACAGCAGTGGAGCAGAAAATAGTTTTTTTGGGTTTGAAGCGGGGTATTCGAATACCACAGGCTCGAGCAATTCCTTCTTCGGTAATAATGCCGGCGTCGCCAATAATGACGGAAATGATAATTCTTTCTTTGGAAATGATGCAGGACATGACAATAAATTTGGTGATGATAATTGTTTTTTTGGCAATCTAGCCGGGTATAATAATCTCGGCGGCAGCAATAATTCCTTTTTTGGATCACTGGCGGGACAAAACAATACCGCCTCCGATAATTCCTTTTTTGGCCGGCATGCAGGAACAGATAATGTCAATGGGACGAGCAACTCTTTTTTCGGTGCCTATGCCGGTAGTCACAATATTTCCGGTTCAGAAAATTCCTTTTTTGGGCAGGATGCCGGATATGGAAATGAGGATGGAGAGAGCAATTCTATTTTCGGATTCCAGGCAGGATTTAACAACGGCTCGGGAAATAGCAATTCATTCTTTGGAGTCGAGTCGGGCTTTCGTACTTCCGGATCCGACAATGCATTTTTTGGCTATAAATCTGGCAGGGAAAACACTACCGGTAATGAAAATGTATTTGTCGGTTATGAAGCCGGTCGGGACAATCAAATCGGTGCGGACAATGTTTTTATTGGATTCCAGGCAGGGAAAGATAACGATGCTTCAAACAATACTTTTGTTGGAAGATCTGCAGGCACTTCCAACACTGACGGACATAGTAATGCTTTTCTGGGAGCCTCCGCCGGTTTCAACAATGACCTTGGCGAACAAAATACCTTTGTCGGAAAGTCTGCCGGCGCTACCAACAAGAATGGAAGTAAAAATACATTTATCGGTGCTTCCACTAATCTGCTCACGGGAAACTCTATAGACATGGCCATAGCCATTGGGTACAATGCCAAAGTGGGATGTAGCAATTGTGCAGTCATTGGTGGAACGGGCCCGGATTCTGTGAAGGTAGGAATAGGGGTAACTAATCCAACCCAGGTACTGGACGTGAATGGGAGTGGCCGTTTCAGAGATGTCCTGGCTCTTGCCCCTCTAAACAGTGCGGCTCCCCTTTATCTGGAAAGCGATGGCACTTTAAAAAGGGGCAATTTTTCCGACCGGAGACTCAAGGAGAACATCCATCCCCTTACTGAAATTCTGGAGAAATTAGATGAGGTAAATAGCTATCGGTATACATTCAAATCCGATCCTGAACACCAACAGGAGATCGGAGTAATCGCCCAGGAAATTGAAGCATCCTTTCCCGAACTGATATTTACCGATCCCAAAACCGGATATAAAGGCGTGTACTATGACCGGCTGAGCGCCATTTTATTGCAGGCTTTAAAAGAACAGCAAATCCTGATTCGAAAACAAGAAGATGATTTGCAAAAAATCCATGAAGAAATTAAGAGCATCCAGACAGTTCTGCTCATTGATAAATAACGAGTAGACAAACCCATTAATTCTTGTTACAAATTCTGGGTTTATCTACCGGTCTTAATTGTCACCTTGACTGTCCAGAAAAATTGCAAAATCTATTCAACCTGATAATTTCCATAAGCCGATGAATTTAAATATGCGACACCTTTCTGTCTTGATTTTATTCAGCCTGAATGCCACCTTGTTCTCCCAAAATCTCGAAGTAGAGGGCACAGTAAAAGTGACTGATTTGGAAAAAACAAATACGTCGGATAGCATCGTGGTCTGGCTTCAGGATAGTACGCTGGGCATGAGGGAAGCCGCTTCCTTGAACAAACAGTTAGTGGATAGCGATGGTGACACCAGGATTTTGGTGGAAGAGGAAAATGATGAAGATATTATTCATTTCTACATTAGGGATAGTCAGGTGATGATGATTGACACCAATGGAATGATTGGGATTGGTGACACAATGCCTCGAGAAGCCTTCAGCATGCAGGGTGGTAATCTATTACAACGCCCAGCAAAACCCAGACTGAAATCCAGCTTAACGGTGGGTACTTCTCCTGCCTCCATCTGGGTGGCTGGTCCTTATGCATATGTCATTGATCAGGGATCGCTTGATTTGAAGGTTATCGATATATCAAATCCGAAATTACCGTCGGTAATCGGAAATCTTGGACTTACCTTCCCCAATGCTATATACGTGTCAGGACGCTACGCCTACATTGTTGCCAGTAATAGTAAAGATCTGAAGATAGTGGATATTTCGAATCCCTCATCTCCTGAAATTGTGGGAAGTGTACTCTTATCCACAGGACTATCCAATCCTGACGACATTCATGTATCCGGACTATATGCATATGTGGTGGATCATTTTGCCAAGGATTTGAAAATAATCGATATATCGCAGCCCAGTAATCCCGAAATAGTAAACTCACTTGCATTGGGTCCATTTCCTTTTTCGGTATATGTTTTGGGAAATTATGCTTACATAACAGAAGGGGTTACCGATGTCCTAACCATTGTAGATATATCTGATCCGGCACAATTGAATATCGTTGGTAGTGTTCCAATAGGAGGCTTTGCCCAATCAGTTTTTGTCCTGGGTAATTATGCATACGCTCCAATTGGCAATACGGTTCAGGTCGTTGACATATCAAATCCGGTGTCCCCCAGTCTCAGAACAAGCCTCCAGATTGGAGAGAATGCAATTTCTTCCCTTTTTATTCAAGGTAGATACATTTATACGCTGAGTGCTAATCAAGCCGAATTAATTGTCACCGATATATCAGATTTAGAAAATCCCCAGCATCTGGGTAGTTTCATTTGTGGTGGTACACATGGCAGTGTCTTTATTTCAGGACATCATGCCTATGTGGTATCGAGAAGTGGTGCCCTGAATATTATCGATATTTCCGGTGCTGAATTTACATCAGTAACAGCCCATTCTCTTGAGTCAGGAGATATTCAGGTCCATGGTGATTTACGGGTGCAGGGTTTAGCCCAAGTAACAACCGGCCTAAACGTAGGCAGTGGAGGAATTTTTTCTGCCGGAGATGTTGGAGTCGCCGGCTCTCTCACTGTACAGGATAATTTGAGGGTCAAAGATTTGATGATTGAGGGAACGTTGGACCTCGGGGCCGGATCAATGGTGACAAATGGGAAAGTCGGTATCGGAACCTCAAGCCCTGAGTATCCGCTCCACCTAGATATAGCCGGGTCAGCAGGTAAAGCATCAATCGCAATGGTTCTCGAATCTCATACCAGCAAAAGGCCAACCCTGCTGTTTAGTGAAAATGACACTGATCTGGATCTTGCAGATGGCATGAGTATCGAATACGACGGAGCCATCAGTGGAAATAAATTGTATATAAATGGAACCGGGGGAACACCAAGACTCACGGTGGAAAGTTTCGGTAATGTTGGCATCGGCACGATCAATCCCAGTGAACTGCTTGAAATCTCCCGGTCCGGGGACAGCAGGTTGAGGATTACTTCAACGGATAACACTACGGCAGCTATTGACCTCGTTCGCACAAGTACCAGCAATACCGACTGGCGCATTGAAAATGGCGGGAATCTAAAACTTTTCAGTAGTAATAATATTGATGGAGGAGTTACGGAAAGATATAGTTTCGGTACTTCAATTTTTCGGCCATCGGCAGACGATGCCTACCAACTGGGAGCTTCCTCTCACCGGTGGACGAGAGTATATGCCGTAAACGGTACGATCCAAACGTCAGATGTCCGCATGAAAAAGGACATAAGGCCGATTTCCTACGGCTTATCTGCAATTGAAAAAATGCGGCCGGTGAGTTTTAACTGGAAAGGAAGTAAGGACCAGGCTAGTCACCTGGGATTAATTGCCCAGGAGGTTCAGAAAATAATTCCGGAAGTAGTCGATGAGGGTGATCCCAGTTGCCTGGGTATGAATTATGCTGAATTAGTGCCCGTGTTAATCAGGGCAATCCAGGAATTGTCACAAACTAATGAAGATCTGAAAGAACAAAATGAATCAATCAAGAATGAGATGAAACAAATACACGGGGAATTAAAAAGAATCCAAACCGGGATTAGATTAAATTATCTAAATTCAAATAGATCCGACTCCGTTAAATAGCGGGGAAATTGTTTATTTTAACTTGTTGTGACCTCAAAAGTGAATCTGAAAATAAAATAATTGATTGCAGTATTTAAATTACTGAGTAATGCGATGGTGGTAGTTGCCACTATATCCATTGTTATTCTTGCACCGGCCCAAAATCGGGTCCTTGACATTGATGATCCATCATTAGAAGCGGATAGCCTTTTACTTGAGATAATCGATGCCTGCACCACGAAATGGCAACAATTGATTCGTAGTGATATTGATTCCTCCCTGATCTATGCCAACAAAACGGTGGAGCTATCCAGGGCCCTGGGCAATGACTCGCTTCTATTTCACAGTTTACGCCGGGCAGCCAGCAGTCTTACCCAAAAAGGAAGTTTCCGGGAAGCCCGCGAAGTTTGTGACAAAATGCTAAGCATCCTAGATACGGGTGACCTGTACCAGGTGTTTCGTTATCACCAAACGTTGGGCCTGGTCGATTTTTATGAAGGTAAATACGAGGCTTCCCTGCAAAATCATTTTAAAGCATTGGAAGCCACTAAGCAGGGAAATCTACAGAATGATATTCCGGCTGCGCTGGCTGAAATTTCGCGGGTGTTTGATGAAATGGGCCAGCCACTGAAGGCATTGGATTATGCGAAACAGGATCTAAATTTCACCATGAAACATGGCGGTGATCGCAGCAAATTTATAGCGCAATATAATCTGGCCAACCGATATGTCGAACTGGATAGTTTTGAGGTTGCGCTGGTTCTCTACAACCGGGCGGATTCAATTGCCCAACAATTGACTGTGCCGGTTTTTCTCGATGCCGTAATGCTTAGTAAGGGAAGACTCTTTTATCAGATGGGCAAACCTCAAGATGCCATTCCTCTACTTGAAAATGCGTCCGCACGGATGAAACTTACCGGAAACCGACGGGGATATCTAACTGCCCTGATTAACCTGGGCCAGGCTTTGAATGACCTAAGACAGTATGAAAGGTCGGCAGAATTGCTACAGGAAGCTTATTCAAGCCTCACCCAGGACGGTTTTCAACATCTTGCCCAGTCCTGCCGGGAGGCTTATGCAGAGGCATTATACCATACCGGCAAAGGGGAAAATGCCTATCAACTATTAAATGAATACCGGATCATCCAGGATTCGATAAAGAGTGAAGCAACCAGCCGCACGATCAATGACCTGGAAATCCAATATCAGACTGCTGAGAAAGAAAAGCAATTGCTCGAGCAGAAAATAGCCCTTGCCCAAAAGACCAAACAGAGGAACCTGCTGATGTCCCTGACCGGACTATTAATACTTATTGCCTTATTTATCTACTTCTATCAAAAAGAAAAAATCAGGCAGAATAAAGAATTAGCACAAAAAGAAAATGAAATTCAAAATCAAAAAATTGATCAATTGGAAAATGAAAAGAAAATCCTGGCCATGGCCTCAATGATCGAGGGTCAGGAAAATGAACGTACCCGGATCGCCAAGGATTTGCACGATGGATTAGGTGTGCTGCTGTCATCCGTACGCAGACAAGTCCAAAACATTCATAAAGAAATAGAAAAATTAACGGAATTAGATATTATCGGGGACACAGAAAAACTGATTAATACGGCATGTGAAGAAGTAAGACGGATTTCTCATGATATGATGCCCGATGCATTGATGAACCTGGGTCTGGCGGAGGCGATCAAAGATCTTGCCTACCAAATTGAATTTGATCACGGAATAAAAACACATGTGATCATTCCTGAGATAGAACTTCGCGAAATCACCTCCATCAATATCTATCGAATTATCCAGGAATTCTGCAACAACACCATTAAATATGCCAATGCTTCCAATATTTACCTGCGCCTGATCAAAACTCCTTCGGCTCTTAAAATTAATCTGGCCGATGACGGAGTGGGTTTTGATTTAACGGAAGCGAAATCAAAATCCGGGGTAGGAATTAAAAGCATTCAATCCCGGGTCAAATATTTGAATGGCTTTCTGGATATTGAAGCAACGAATGGAACTTCATACGATATTGTGATTCCATTGCAATAATCTACGAGGGGTGTTCTTGCAGTTTAATCATTCAACAATTAAAAAGATCCCTGATCTGTCATCTTGAATGTATGTCAGGAATCTTTTTTCAATTTGGAGCGGCAGGTTTTATGTTTTACTGCAGGACAACCAGCATTTTGATCGTACCAAACTCTTCATCCAGCGACTGCAATGCCTTACCGATTACGGTGCCATTGATTGTCTTTTTCTTTGCCTTCATCGCATAACCCGCAACATCGGATGCCACCAGTAAATCGCCAGGTTCAATTTTACCGTTTTGTCCGGTCACCTTTACCGGCACGATTCCGACTACCGCCAGAGGCACTTTACCCACCGGTTCCACATCGATCGGTGAACCTCCGACAAAAGCGGGTTTAGTGGAATAAACTCCAGCCACCGTTTTTTGATAGGCACTGGTACTCTTGACCAGTTCTCCGTTTTCACCGATAGCCAAGACATCTCCCGGTTCCAAATTCGAGTGATCTTCCGCATCCAGTAACTCCGCAAAGTCGGCGGCCGGACTGGTATATGTCCCATCCGCCGTAACATTACCTGTATTGCTAACTCTGAATCTGAGGTCAACGGGAGATAGGTCCCAGGCTTCAATCAGATTACCATTACCTTCTGCTTTTAAGGCAACGCCGGAACCAAAATTATAGGCCCAAACCCCATATTTGGTACTCGAATTTGCCTGCCCCAATACTCCGGTGGCACCACCGCCACCCTGGCCCCACACGGCATAGCCATCCGTTCCGTTATTCTGGCCTTTGACACCTGTCCCAGTCCCATCGTTCTCGATCACTAAGCCATACACCCCGATGGCACTGCCATGATTAGACATCACCTCACCCCTGACACCCTGAGTCGCCCCGGTTTGTGAAGTGTTAATTCCAAAAACCCCTCTTCCCGAGGAGGAGGAATTACTTTCTCCGTAGACCGCAGCTTCGTTCTGAGCAAAGAGTATTGTGCTGCTGCAACAGAACAGAAAAACAATCAGGATTCCCCATTTTTTAAGGAACGTGAAATTAGGATGTTCTGAAAAAAAGTATTCAATCCCTGACAAGGATAATTTTAATTTTCCTAAGAATTGCGAAGGCAGTTTCATACTATATTTTTTATAATTTCTAATAATAAGTTCTGTATTAAATAATTATCTGAGAAAATAAATCATTTCATTTCTGTTTGGAAAACAAAGGGAATTACTCAGCATTTTCTCCTATTATTCTCAATTTGTTTAAAATAGTGTCTTTCGGGTGTTACTCAATCACCCAAAAGGGTATTTCTCAAAAGACGGATAGGTTAAAATCTGCCGAAATCCGGCAAAAAATAGATTTAAGGTGATGTGACCGAGATAGATGGACAAAAAAGCCACCGAATTCTAATTGCTAATTATTTTTCGCTTTTAGCAGCATTAGGGATTGAGATGCCTACCGAAAATAGATTAACTTAATATCCTGGTATAAAAAACAAAGCTCGTCATGAGAAACCTCATACTCAGCCTGATCTTAAACCTTATAATAGGTGGGACATTGATCAATTTCGCAATGGCCCAGGAGGACCTTTCCGCAGAACGATACCTGGAGAGATTGCTTGAGGTATTGCCGGCGGATTTAACCAAACCCAGCGGTGACCAGTTACCTGGAACCCCACCGGCACATATTTCTCCTCAGGATTTCCTGTGGAGGGACTGGTTAAAGCGTACAGGTGAATTGCCTCCGGATTTTGAGCAAATGCCCTCTTTGCCTTTTCTTCCTGATCCTTTAATTTTAGATCAGGGAGGCAGGAATATTCCGGTAAGAACGATTTCTCAATGGCAGGAAAAGCGGGAAGAGATGGAAAGACTGGCTCAGTACTGGATCACTGGAACCCCACCTCCGAAACCAGATAATCTGACTGCTGAAGTTCAAAGCGAACGCAAAATCGGCTCTTTGATTGAAAAAAACGTTCTATTGAAATTTGGCCCTGATCAGAAAGCACAACTTCATATTAGTCTGCTAATTCCCCCCGGAGAGGGTCCCTTTCCGGTATTCATTTGTCCGTGGAAAAAAAATCGCTACGACTGGGTACAGGCAGCGGTGCGTCGCGGCTATGTTGGCTGTCGATTTACTGCTACGGATCCGAAATACGGATATGCCGATGACAGCGAATTTTATGAATCATTATGGTGGCCCGAATATGATTTTTCTGCGATCATGCGCTGGGGCTGGGCTGCTTCACGTGCTATTGATTTCCTGTATACTTTAGAGTATATCAACCAGGATCAAATTGCCCTCACCGGATTATCCCGCAATGGTAAAATGGCTTTGTGGGCAGCCGCCTATGATGATCGCATAAAGGCGGTGGTACCCATCAGTGGCGGGACAGGAGGTGAAAATCCGTTCCGGTATACTACAGATAAATATGCCAGCGAAACCATGTCCCTCCTCACCTGGGCCCGGCCCCATTGGCTTCATCCGAGATTACGTTTATTTGTGGGTCAAGAAAGTAAATTGCCCGTTGATCAGAATTCATTGATGGCCCTGGTCGCTCCCAGAGGCCTGATGCTGACTTCAAGCGTGACAGAATCTGCCGGAAATGCCTGGGGCATAGAGCAAGCCTATCTCTCCGCTATGAAAGCTTATCGATTTCTCGGTGCGGAAGATCGTATTGCTCTAGATCTGCGTGAAGGCCTGCATGCACCTTCGATGCGTGACATGGAACGCTATCTCGATTTTTTCGACTACATCTTTGGAAGAGGAAAAATTAAACCCAAAAACCAACTGATGTATGACTACAGTTTCAAAAAATGGCTTGGACTTAGCGGCGAATGGATGGATCCGCTTAGTTGGCCAACTAATCCACCTGGCCAATTATTGATCGATCATGAGGGGAAGCAAATCAAAAACAGAATTGATTGGGAAGAAAAGGTGCCAGCTATCAGGGCAAAGATCAGGTGGGTATTGGGTGAAGAACCACCTGCCATGGGTCCGGGTATTCAGACTGACTATCTACAGGAAATCGTCGGCTTACCAACGGTAGATGCACAGATTAAAAGAGAACCTCTTTCTATCGGTCAACTCTATTTTTCCGGTGCAGGAGATCCGGACCAGGAAGAAAAGAAACTTCCACTGGTAATTTACCTGCACGAGTATTCTTATTCAAGCGGCATGGCGAAATCCGGTAAAATTATCACCGCCTTAGCTCAGGCTGGATTTGCAGTTTATGTCTACGATCAGATCGGTTTCGGCACCCGGTCATTTGAAGAAAGCAGGCTATTTTACCACCGTTTCCCCCATTGGTCGAAAATGGGTCGAATGGTGGCAGATGTTCGTTGGGCTGTCGACACATTATCAAGTCATCCTATAATTGATCCGGAGCGGATATTCGTTGCAGGATACGCACTGGGAGGAAACGTCGCAGTATACAGTACCGCTCTGGATGAGAGGATTGCCGGGATGATCTCTATCGGCGGGTTCTCTCCTTTAAGATCCAATACCCCGGGAAAGACGGCAGAAGGTATCTATGAATACTCTCACCTGCACAGCCTCCTACCCCGCCTCGGATTTTTTATCGGTCATGAAGAGCGAATTCCCATTGATGTCAACGAAATGCTGGCAACCATTGCTCCCCGTCCGGCACTGGTGATAGCACCAACCTGGGATCAGTATGCTTCCCACTATGATATCCTGGCAAACATGGCCGATGCAGAAAAAATATATCAACTATACGGTGAGCAGGAGCAACTGGAATTATTTGCCCCGGAGGACTACAATCGGTTCTCGCCGGAAATGTTGACAAAGATGATCCAGTGGCTGAAGTCAAAGATAGATTGAAGCGAAAGTTTGCCATAATGCGGCTTCAACGGACAAGCATTAATAGTATATATATTACGTTTATCAAATAATCCAGCAATAAAGCTTTCTATTTATCTTAAATTTAGGTTAGGGTTAACCATTAAGCTTTGAAAAAAAATTGTTATGAAATATCTACTTCACAAATTAATTAGTCTTGTATTGATCTTATTTTTTGTCTTTTCTAATTCAGGATTTGCTCAAAATGATTGTGAAGTCTCCCTTGAAATGATTCAGGGAGATTACTCCGGCGATTGCAAAAAGGGGCTGGCTAACGGGGAAGGTGTCGCGAAAGGAACCGACACCTATGAAGGCGAATTCAAGAAAGGCCTCCCCCACGGATCCGGGACCTATACCTGGGCAAACGGAAATGTCTATACCGGCGAATTTAAAAAAGGACTGAAAGATGGAAAAGGGACGCTCGTTATCCAGCTGCCCGGTGGTCAAACCAAAGAACAGATCGGATTCTGGGCCGATGATGAATATATCGGTGAAAATGAATCCCCCTATGTACTGCAATATAAGTCTCCTGAGGTATTATCGGTGCGGGTACAGGACAGGGATGACTCCTCGACAGACAAGGCACTCTATATTGAAATTCAACATAAAGGGCGAGTGCAGCAGAATCCCGATTTCAACCTGAATATCACCACCGGAAGCCTCTTGTCACGGACCAAAGATGGAACATCCACCAAGATCGTGGTTTCCCAGTTTCCTTTTGGGTTTTCGATGAGCTACCTGGGAGAAACGGTAGAACTTCAATTCTACCAGGAGAAATCGTGGGATGTAAAATTGGATTTTAATAAGTAAAGAGAAACAATAACATTTTTACTTTCTGTATTCAGCCCGGGTTTGTAAGATACACGATTTTCTATGCATGTCATTAATACGTGTACATTTAGTAAGCCCGTAATTTCCAAGTTGAGTTTTCAGTGCAAATAGATTCGATTTCCTGGAATTTGATATCTAAAATCCCACGAAAGATCTAAAGGAAAATTCGAACTTAATTGACTCTGGCCTGCAACCTTTCTGTCTTATTGTAAGTCCTTAATGCAGTACCTGTAAATCTTGGATCCATGTTTAGAAGCTTCCTGCGACTTACCTTCCGCAACCTTTGGAATAATAAACTATACTCACTGGTCAATATCGCCGGCCTGGCCATCGGCATAGCCTGCACCATATTGATCGTGCTGTGGATAGCGGACGAATACTCCTATGACAAGACATTGCCCAGGTACGAACGACTACATCAGGTATATGTGAATGCCAGCTTCGACGGGGAGGTAAATACCTGGCAATCCGTCCCCCTGCCCACCTACGAAGCGATGAAAACTGCCGATCACCGGATTATAAATTCAACAGTAACCGGATGGGGATCTGAACATCTGCTCACAGTCGGCAATACCCGGTTAGTCCAGGAAGGTCTATTTGTCAGTGAAGAATTCCTGGAGATGTTTGAATTTCCCCTGGTCTCTGGAGATGCAAAAACGGTCCTGGATGATCCATCTGGGATAGTCATCTCCGAATCGACCGCCAAAGCATTGTTCCAGGAAATGGATCCTATCGGGAAAATCATTAAAATTGATGACAAATATGATCTCAAAGTCGTAGGTATTCTGCGGGATCTGCCAGATAATTCCTCATTCAGATTCAAGTATCTGCTTACCTGGAAATTCAGAGAACAGACCAATCCATGGGTGGTGGAAAACAAGGAAAACTGGGGTAACTATTCCTTTCAGGTATATGTGGAAGTGAACGATCCGGAAAACAATGCAAGTGCAGATCTGGCGATCCGTGACATGCTTTCAGAACACGGGCAGACGGATATTGACCGGTCCCTGTTTTTGCATCCGCTGCCGAAATGGCGCCTGCAGTCCACCTTTGAAAATGGAAAAATTGCCGGAGGCATGATCGACTATGTTCAACTTTTTTCAGCCATCGCATTATTGATTTTGGTAATCGCCTGTATAAACTTCATGAATCTCTCCACGGCAAGAGCGGAAAACAGAATGAGAGAAGTGGGAGTAAGAAAAAGCGTGGGTGCCAGCCGGTTTCAAATAATGAGTCAATTTATTGGTGAATCATTACTCATTGCATTTATAGCCTATATTCTTGCTTTTATAATCGTTTTGGTGACCCTACCAGGATACAATCTCCTCGTGGATAAAAATCTTTCGATAGATATAACTTCTCCCGCATTTCTTTTAGGTTCGCTCCTGCTGATTTTTACCACGGGTGTGATAGCGGGAAGCTATCCAGCCTTTTATCTCTCCTCCTTTAAGCCCACTTCTATATTAAAGGGAACTATCAAGGTTGGAAAGGGTGCAAATCTTCCCCGGAAAATTCTGGTCATCTTTCAATTCGGTTTTGCCATTCTGCTCATGACCGGCTCCTTTGCTATTTACCGTCAAATTAATTTGGTGCAAAAAAGAGCATTAGGATATGATCAATCTAATCTCATCAATTTTGAAAGGACAGATGATCTGGATAAAAATTATGATGTACTGAAGAATGAATTGATCCAGTCAGGTCTGATCGAATCTATGACCCGGTCTAACAGTAAAATCACCAGTATCAATTCCAATAATTTTGTGGGCTGGCCCGGTAAACCGGAAGAATTAAAAGTTATTTTCACTACGATAACGACGGAGTATGATTACTGTGAAACTTATGGCGTTGACATCCTGGCTGGACGCGATTTTTCCCGTGAATTTCCTAATGACACCAGTGCAATCATCATCAACAAAGCGGCCTTAGATTTAATGGGACTGGAAGATCCCATAGGTACGCAGTTGGATTTATGGGGAGAGAAACGGCGGCTCATTGGGGTGATCGACAACGTCTTGATGGGCAGTCTATACCGGGAGGTAAAACCCCTTTTTATGATCATTGAAGATTGGGGTGGTGTATTAACGGCCAGGCTCCGACCGGGTTTAGATATGCAAAATACGCTGCAGGAGATAGAAAATATTTTTAATAAATACAATCCGGCCTATCCCTTTGAATACAGCTTCGTCGACGATGATTTTAAAGATAAATTTTCCACTATAAGAATGACTCAACGACTATCAAATATCTTTACGTTTCTTGCCATCTTTATTACCGGCCTGGGACTATTTGGTCTTGCTTCCTTCATGGCGGCACAACGCACCCGGGAAATGGGCATTCGTAAAGTTCTGGGAGCATCCATGGTCAGTCTGATAACTCTAATGTCCAGGGATTTTTCCCGCCTGGTTTTGATCTCTTTATTGATCACCATTCCTCTCAGTTGGTATCTGATCAATAATTATCTGGAACGGTATCCGATCCGGGTTAATGTGGAATGGTGGATATACCTCATTGTAGGTGCACTTATCCTGATATTTACACTATTGATAGTCGGGACACAAGCCAGGAGGGTTGCCCGGGCTAATCCGGCTCATTCTCTCAGAAACCTTGAATAAGTTAAATTCAATTGCCGTCTGGCCCTATGAAAACCGGCAGGGTGTCAAAGAAGTCACCCTACCGGCGAGATGTTAAATATTTAGGTCGACTAATTCTTAATTTACCATTCTCTACTAATTATTTCCTACCCCCACTTCTTGCCTAATGTGTCCAGATCAGCTTTTACCAGATCACCGGGTGACATGCATGGATGAAATTCAACGGTTGAATTAAAGTTTAAAAAGAAAGGCTCTGCATATTTTGGAATTTCCGAAGCGTCATTCAGATCCACGATCATAACCCCTCCCCTGCATCCGTCCCGTGCAGTAAAATAGACCGACTCCGGCTTTAGTTCATCCATAATTTTGCTGATAATGGGTCCAGCCGTTCCATTTCTAACCATCGAATTAAAAGGTTCGATCGGATTCTGAAATTTAATCATCATTTTCATTTTTGGTATTTTAAAGGTTACGAAAATCTCAGTCAGATGAAAATGGCAAATATATAGTCACTTCCATTGTATGTTGACAATTAATGTCGGCAAGATCAGAGAAAATTCACCTGGGCAAATTTATTTTTTCCAGTATCACTTTATATTGTTCCAAGGCGTGCAGGGCGTCTAATCCCGGGCTAAGATCTAACCAGGGCATAAAGGGAAATTTCTGATCAAACGCCTTTTGTAAATTCTGTAATGCCTTGTCTGTTTCACCCAGAGTCGCATACGTTTCAACAAAAAACCAACAGTCAAAAGCAGTCTGATCCGCGATCATTGAATTCATTGTATGCAATGCATCTCCTGTTCTCCCGGCTCTGGCCAAAGCCAGGGGCTCAATTCCTCGCCAGTTCTTATCCCTGGATGCCGTCATTTCCGCATATTTTATTGCATCATCAAATTCTCCATCTGCCAGGAAAATACGGCTGGCCACATGCAAGGCTTCTCCATTATCAGGATTTAAGACCAGTGCTTTATTGATCCACTCTTTGGCACCAGTGACTTCCCCGGCCCACAAGAGTGCCCAGGCATACCAGGTCACGAGTTGAACATCGGAAGGTGCCATTTCAGCCGCTGTCCGGATATATTCCAGACCTTCATCAAACCGGTCCAGTAGCATGAGATACCACCCATAATCAGAATATGCAAATGCCGGGGTATTTTTTTCTCCTATTATTTTTTCGAAATAATATTCACAACTGTCGAAATTCCAGCGGTCATAAAGATTGATCCTTGCCCGCATTGCCAGGTCCGACATATTCTGTGCATTGGAAACATGATAAACTTTAAGAAAGCATATTACCAGGGTGCAGATTATCCACTTTGGATTTCGAAAATCAGTTAGCATCTCAAAATTAAATCAGAATAAAATTCTTAATTCAATGGAATGTTGGCAATTAATTTATAGAATTCTTTTGCATAAAAACCCTCCTTAAGATTCGGTCCGGCCATAAATCGAAAATCATACTTACTCTTCGACCGCAATTTGATATAAGGACCCAACCACTGGTATGAGCTTTCGAGATCCCCCTCCCCGAATTTAAGAAAAAGGCCCTCAAAATGAACACCCAGGGCAAAACTCTTACTGAGCCAAAACCCCGGAGAAAGCCAATAAAACAAGAAATCGGCGGTGGACCGGTTTACGTGATCGACTACCTCATCCCGAAGATGTTGATAAACGGACAAATAGATCTCCGTATCGAGCGCACCTTTATTCAAGTATACTGCAAGACTGGGAACCACGCCTTCAAAAGCAACACTTTCCGGACCACCGGATAGAAATTTACCGTGGGTAAATCCAAGAGACGGATTAATATAGGCGCTGCCTCCAAAGGCATTAAATCCAATACCAAAGCTATTTTCCAACCAGAGATCTGAGCTGTAGGTGGTTGGTGGTAAACCAAAGCTTGGATTGGTCCAGAAAGCACCATAAAAGGTAAGGTCTAATGTAGAATTAAGACCAATACTTCCATAGACGACCGGATAAAAACCAAA
>JAGQWZ010000425.1 GCA_020436835.1 Saprospiraceae bacterium
AGTTATAATGGGGAAGACCATCCTCAACGTTGTATTGAATGAAATGCTCTCCATCGTATTTCACGATCACTCCGTTATTCCGGGCAAGCCAAATATTGCCGTTATGATCTTCCAGGATGGATCGGGTAGTATGCAGACTCTGGTTGGTCTCGGCCCTGTAATAGGTAATCCCTCGCCCATCATATCTGGCCAGTCCCCGGTAAAGACCCATCCAAATAGTTTGTCGGCTATCTTCCAAAACAGGCCCAAGATCGGCCCGTTCATCGCTCCCGACCAGGCGCCAAAAGGATCCATGCTCATATTTATCCAATGCACCCGGAGTTCGGGTAATCCATATTCTATCCGCTGTGCCCCTACTCGATTGCCCATCCAGATCTGATATACTGCTAAATGAATTCAAATTTAATACACACACGCCCAGTCCGGTCGTACAGAACCATATATTACCCGCCTCATCTTTTTCAATTTTTTCAATGGATGAGTTATTGATCTCATCTATTATGGTGTATTCCCAGAAATGATCTCCATCGAACCGATAGATATGGTCACTATAGTGAGAAATCCAGATTTCGCCCTGGATTGGATCTTCTTCCCAGTACAATCTGAACTCCCGAAGCCTGGCGGGAAACCGGGTGAAGGAGGTGCCATCATACCTGAACAGCTCGTTTACTGAGGAAAGCCACAAATTACCCGCCTGATCCTCGAATATGGGATTAATATACCCGTTACCGTCGGGGTGCCGGATCGCAAAATTGGTAAAACCTGTTCCATCATACCGGCTGACCTTTCCAAATCCTACCATCCAAATGATTCCGTCGCCATCCTCATAAATTCTGATAATCGAATTGTCAACCAGTCCCTCCTTTGTCGTAAAATGAGTGAAGGTTTTTCCATCATACTTAGTGATTCCGAATTTCCTCATCAACCAGATAGTCCCCTTTGAATCCTCAAAAATATCTCTGATGCCATTTCCCGGAAATCCTTCTTTAGCCGAATAGTTAATAAAATACTCCCCATCAAATACAATGACGCCTTCATTAAGCGTGTTCAACCAGAGTTTACCATCGGATGCCTCTAATATTCCCCAGAGCGAGGTGCTTGGCAGACCTTCTTTTTCCGTAAAATGCCAAAAAGTATTTCCATCATATTTACTCAGCCCCATTCCTAAATAAGAAATCCATTTGTTACCATACCGGTCCTCGATCATACCGCTGGTGTTTTCCATACTTAAGCCCTGATCCACGCCCAGCCGTTTCAGGTTCAAACCACTCTCATAATGGAGTTCAGGTGGGAGGCTCGAAACCGGTTGCGGATATTTGACCGGAGTCTTCTTACCTTCAATTGTTACGGGTATTCCAGTAAGAATAGTATCTCCAATCGCACTTTTTAAAACATAAGTATCATCTTTTACCACCTCTATTGGATCGTATACCAGATGTTTTTTAATGATATCTACCTGAATGGGGCGGATGTTCGAGTTTAGCTTTTTATCCAGTTTTTCCCATTGAGCGGGTACCACTTTCTCAGGCTGTTGATAAAATGCATCGATCCTGCCTTTTGCCGGGGTAGACCTCATGGTTAAAAGAGGCCTGCCATTTTGATCCAGGATTGGATCAATTCGATCCCCGGTTACCGGATTGATGACATAGGATCCGGATACATCCAAAGGCCGGCGAAGGACCAGATCATTTTTCGTGTTATTGGTTTGTGTATCTACTACGGTCTCTGTACCACAAGAAGTTAGACTTATTACGAGATAGATTGCAAGAAAAGATCTCAATGTAATGGGTTGCCTAGAACAAAAAAATCGTAAGAACATACTTCATATTAAGTTCGTAGACTGAATTCTCCATCGACCGGCTACTTACTACTCTTGCGGATCAATATTTTGTTTTTTCTAAAGTCGCAAAAGACGACATCGTTGCATGTTGTTTTACTTGTGTATGGTGGACTATCAATAACGGTCTTATTATCCTATGCAAATTAATAAAAGCTTTGCAGCAAACCGGCATCTAAAAATACATTCAAATTGGATTTTTCTTAAATCCGGATAGTTATTTCTTGACTTTGGAACCGGCAGGGGGATGCACTCGCACCAGGACGAAATCCCTATTCGATCTTTAACGAAGTCATGCTCAATGACCCGGCCAATAATTTGTCATTGAAAAGACCGATTTCTTCCTCTTTATTTTTGAGGCCTA
>JAGQWZ010000426.1 GCA_020436835.1 Saprospiraceae bacterium
CCTGGTTAAAGATTTTAATGTCGAATCGCTGCACAAAACGATATCGCCGGTGGTGATTGGTTTCAGACAAAATCCGGTGACATCCATTGACTACTTCATTTGCCGGATCAAAAGTGATGATATTCCCCAGACTCTGGCGCATATGGAGGAGGTGCAAACCAGCCTGGATCCCGAAACTCCACTGGAATATCATTTTCTCGATCAACAAATCGAACGATTTTACCGGGAGGATGTAAGGGTAAGCCGCATATTTTTAACAGCGGCGATCTTAACGCTCTTTATTGCATGTATGGGTTTATTTGGGCTGATTACCTTTACAATCGGACAACGTCTAAAGGAGGTCGGCATCAGAAAAATTCTCGGTGCTACCGAAAATCAACTGTGGTTCTTACTTTCCCGGGACATTATTATTCTCATTATCATTGCATTTTTCATCGCGATCCCCGTTTCCTGGTTTTTCATGAAAAAATGGCTTGATGATTTTGCATTTTCCATTAGTATTAATGCATTCACTTATCTCACTGCGGTATTGGTTGTCTTATTCATTGCGCTGACTACTGTACATCTGCAATTGCGAAAAGCGATCAAGACAAATCCGGCCAATACGCTGCACAATTAGTTTGAAAGGCATTTCAGAAGAAAAATATTAATTTCAATAAAAATGCTTCTTAAATATGCCAAAGAACCCGGAAGTAGATCGATTTCTCGAGAAGAAAAACCATCCACTAAATAGAGAGATAAATGCGGTCAGAGAAATAGTCCTCGCTACGGATCACAGAGTTTCCGAAGAGATAAAATGGAGTAGCCCAACTTTCATCTATAAAGGAAATTTGCTTCATTTTTTCTCAAGGCGAAGAGAAGTGTGAGTCTTATGTTTCACAAAGGAGCCCACATCAAGGATGTTCATCATCTTTTAGAGGAGATGATCAAGAAGGTAGGGTGGCACGTTTTGCGAACCTGGAAGAAATTAAGAAAAAGGAAAAAGCGCTGGAAGCAATTATCCGGGAATGGATTAAAATGCGAGACCTTGTTTCCTGAATATATCTTATTCGAAAAGCTGGTTTAAAATAATTTGATAAATATCAGTTGGAGATAATTTCCGACCGGCGTTGCCAGGTCCAATAAAGACCGGTTTAAATTCATCTGTCACATTGAGTTGTCCATGAGACCCCCGAATTAAACCGGCGTCGAGAGGTATCACGTCCAGCAAAGTCCTGAATCCGAGTTTTTTCTTCAGGAGTTTCCAGGCAATTCTGGGAAGAATCAACTTCTTACCCGGGTCTAAAAACATTTCCACCGGATCATAGCCGGGCTTTCTATGAATGTCTACGGTGCGGGCAAAATCAGGAGCTTTTTTATCGTCATACCAGTAATAATAAGTAAACCAGCTTTCCGGATTCGCAATAGCTACTAATTCTCCCGATCGCGGATGATCCAGTGAATAATCTTTTTTAGTGGTATGATCCAAAACATAAGCAATTCCCGGGACCCGCTCCAGGATCTCCGCCACCATTGCCATTTTAGAAGCATCATTTATGTAGATATGCGCGATTTGGTGATCGGCCATAGCAAATGCAGCCGACTGACCGGCATCCAATAATTCCAGTCCATTTTCCATCCGGACCCGGACTAAACCCTCCTGACGAAGGATCCGGTTTATATGGATGGGATTGTTGACCGGAACAATGCCATATTCTGAAATGATATTCACCTTGACATTCTCAGATTCCAGATATTGGATTAAGTCTTTCACTACCGAATCCAATTGCCTGAGATGCCCCGAAATGCGTGCATCCTCCGGTCCGAATTTTTGCAGGCAATAATCCAGGTGAGGCAAATAGACCAACAGGAGATCAGGCCGGTGCCAGTCATAAACCAGCCGGGAAGCCATCGCAATCCAGCGGGTTGAACGGATATCGGCATTCGGCCCCCAGAAATTAAACAAGGGGAAAGTACCGAGTTCTTCCTGTAATCTGTCTCTCAGAGAGGCCGGGTGGGAATAGCAATCCGGCACCTTTACCCCATTTGCACGGTACTGCGGTCGTGGAGTCACCGAATAGTCCGCAGACGAATACATATTGTACCACCAGAACATGTTGGCCACAGTAAAGGCAGGATCAATCTCCCTGGCTTCATCCCAAATACTTTTGGCTTGCACCAATTTGTTGGACTGCCGCCACAATTTTACCTCGCATTCATCCCGGAAATACCAACCATTGGCCACAATACCATGATCGGCCGGAGTTTTCCCGGTCAAGTAAGTACTCTGCACGGCACAAGTGACGCCCGGAAGCATAGGATCGACCAGGGAACTAGGATACTTGCTGCACCAATCCGTCAGAAATGGAGTGTGTGGTCCCAGGTGTCTTTCACTTAAACCGACAATGTTTAGTAGTGCGACCTTTTTCATGCATCCAACGCGTTCAATACCCATCGTAATTCTCGGACGATGGATTCTACGATATCAGAGCGCATGGCTGGGGGAAGAACATCCCAGGTGTAGGTTTCCACCTCCAGATGATTAGTAAAATTGTTTTGTTTCCAAAGAGACAAGACCTCCATAATATCCGATTGCGTGGAGATGAGCTTTCCATAATCCCGGGTAAAAACCGGAACATGAAAATGCGTTCTCAATTCG
This sequence comes from Saprospiraceae bacterium, assembly GCA_020436835.1. Classification (GTDB taxonomy): domain Bacteria; phylum Bacteroidota; class Bacteroidia; order Chitinophagales; family Saprospiraceae; genus JABDMH01. The sequence continues at coordinate 2,639 of JAGQWZ010000426.1, forward strand.
GAAGGTCCATCGTGCGACCAGGCGGCCAATGCCGGACTTAAATCCGGGAAACGGTGGAGCGCTCCGGCAGCGGTTCTGAGTACTGCCTGATGCAAATATACCGGTTCATCAAACTGCTTTAATTCACCAATGATCTCCGACCTCGAAGCATCATTATCAATGGGACCCGAGCTCATCGCTGCGCTGATCTGAATACGACCGATTTCTATTCCCGCTTCAGCCACCGTCAGCAATACATCGGCTGCATTTTCATATCCAACCGCAAAATGACAGACATCATAGCATAATTGAATGTGTCTGCGTATCGCCTCTTCTGCGCGTGAATTATTAAATCCGGCTTTGACGGTCAGGTAATTCACCCCCTGCTTCAAAAGGTAATCGCGGTAGAATATGACAAACTCGGAAGAAGTCTCCAGGATGCCGTCCGGTTCCGGTTCGATGTCAAGATGTAATAATTTGCCGGTTTGCTGATAGATGGTATCCAATTGAATTACTACCTGCATGAGATTGTCAGTCGCAGATTTTTTAACTGCCTCTCTCTGACGCTCATCATGCCAAAACTTATAGGACAAGGGTGAAGTAGAGACTCCGCCGTCCATGCCCTCCGGGAGCAGTTGACTAAGAATCCCGAACAAACGTTTGGTATATGCCAGGCGTTCTGGGGCTGTCCAGTCAGGGAGATGTACCTTGTCTTTTACTACCTGGTGGTGAAATCCACCAAAGGGAAATCCGTTAATAGTAAACACATAAAGACCCTCGTTATCAAGCCAATTTTTGAACTGGTCCAGTGTCCCTTCCTCCGTTAAATCTTTCGAAGCAGCATCTGACAATCTAAGTCCGATACCAAATTGAGATGCCCCCAGCTGCCTTCTCACCTTTGTTGTATGATTTTTTAAATTCGAATAGGTAGCCTCCCATGATTCTCCGGGATGAATGTTGCTGCAATAGGTAAGATGAGCCTGATGATGATCAATTTGCATATGATGTCCGTTTCCTAAGTAATGCCTGAGCCGCTTTTTCAATCAACTCAGCCTTCATTTCATGTACATCGAATTTCGAACCAATCTCCCTTATCATTGGAATAGTTAATTGCCCACCCAAATGCTCCCGGAATTCTTCCAGCCCCCGGGTCAATTCAGGATTTAGAGAGCTACCCCCGTTAGCCAAAAGACGAGGATGAAACAAATCAAAGCCGAGGTCCAGCAAAACATTGATGATCATGTCTGCCAGCCCGGATGGCAGGTATCCTGCTTCCACCGCGTAAAGTACATCCAGGGCAATGCCAATGGCTACCGCCTCCCCGTGTCGTAACTCATAATCAGTCAGTTGTTCCAATTTGTGCGCAGCCCAATGACCAAAGTCCAGGGGACGGGAGGAGCCCATTTCAAAGGGATCATCACTCTTTCCGATATGGTCGCTGTGTAAGTCCGCACACCGGAAGATCAGATATTCCATGGCGTTCATATCCCTTTGCTCCAATTTGCGGGCATTATCCTTAATCCATAAGAAGAAATCCCGGTCCTTAATCAGGGACACTTTAACTGCTTCCGCGGTTCCGGCCCTCCAATCCCGGTCACTCAGCGTTTCCAGAAACCGAAAATCATTAATGACTGACACCGGTGGAACAAACGTGCCCAGAAAATTTTTCTTTCCAAAATAGTTGATGCCATTCTTCACACCCACTCCGGAGTCATTCTGAGACAAAGTGGTGGTAGGTATACGTATGTGCCGGATTCCCCGGTGAGCAATAGCTGCGGCAAATCCAACCATATCCAAAACAGAGCCACCACCAATTCCAATCACGTAGGCATGACGATCGACTTTTTGCCGGTCGATCAGTTCCAGTACCTTCATCAGTTCCTGGGTGCTGTTTTTAGTGTCTTCTCCACCCTTCACTATCATCGGCGAGGCTAATAGTCTGATATGCTCATGCAGATCGAAGTAGGTCCTGATGATGGCTGAAAGCGATGGGCTTACCTGCGCCAATCCCTGATCGATTACAACTACCGCTTTGGCTTGCGGAGCAAGCAGGTCACTCAGAAGGGTATTTTCCGGAGAAAAAATATCGCGGGTAAACAGGATATCATATTGAAAGTCAATTGAGAATTTTTGCCGTATCACCATATCAAGTAACAGAAAATTTCCGGGACAGCAATATGGCCGCAGGAAAAAGCAGCAAAACCAATATGGCGTACATCCAATGGCCAAAGCCAGCCACGTAAGTTGCATTTAGTGGTATCAAGGATAGCACTCCGGTTTTAACCGCAAACATGATCCTCTGAGGTTGATTGTCGATAATTGCCCGGACTTTTGCGTTTAAATTCATAAAGAGCCACAAAACTACAAAAGGGATCACAACCGACAGGGTCAGGATTTGCAAGATTCCCAAAGTTATGATGACTGAAGCAATTAGCAGATCCAGGCACAGGGCAAAAAAGACTGATTTACGATTATTGCCGCTTACTTCTCCCCTACTGGTCAGCGTGACGGCTGCAATAAAAACAATAGGCATGAATATCAGGTAAACTAGATTTCCCAAAGCACTCAATGGCATAACGCTCATTCCCAGCAGTAAATTCAAACCCCGGCAGGCGCCCATGTTGATGGGACCCAGGATCGCATGATGCTTGGCAAATTTATCATATAGCAGAGCCAACAAGGTAATTAAAACTGCAATCGTCATGCTGGAAAAACTAACCAGTGAAGCAGTGAGGATTCCAATGGACAGCAGCAGGATCCCAAATGACACAGCATTTCTTACGGAAAGCCGGCCACTGGGTAGAATCCGTTCAGGTCTTTCTACCCGGTCCAGATCCAGATCAAATATATCGTTGAAGACAATACCACCTCCATATAATCCGATGGTGGATAAAATGATTAATAGTACATCAGGTAGAGGGTAAGCGCCAGTAAATGAACCCATTACACCGGCAATCGCAAATCCGGCGATGACATCGGAAATCGCCGTTAATACGTTGGCCGGGCGGATCAATACCAGGTAGGGAAATAATTTCATCCGGTTAGTTCTCCACGATATCAGGAGAACTCTTTTTCGGCGTCTGGCCACCACGCAATACACTGTTTCCCCCGTACAATACGGACTGGTCGTATTCTACCCCATCCAACCAATCCGTTTCCTTCATCACTCCGCTCTGCCCATAGGCAGCCAGTGCATTTTGATAGCAGGTGGTTTGGATCACGGTTTCCGACATGCCCTTTTTCAGCATAAGATTTGCTGTCTTCGGCACGGCCAAAGGATCACTGACGCCCCAATCTGCCGCGCTGTCAATAATGATCCTCTCCGGTCCGTATTGTTCTACCAGATCGACCATCCGTTCGCTTCCCATCTTGGTACGCGGATAGATGGTAAAAGCCGCCCAGTAGCCGCGGTCAAGCACTTCCTTCACTGTCTCTTCGTTGTTGTGGTCAATGACTACCTTCGAAGGATCTATCTGATGTTCTTCCAGAACATCCATACTTCTTGTCGTGCCTTTCTTTTTACCCCGGTGCGGCGTATGGATCATAATCGGCAGTTCCAACTCTTTTGCCAGTTCGATCTGAAGCCGAAAATACTTATCCTCTGCGGCAGTCTGGTCGTCATAACCGATTTCGCCAATGGCGACCACATTTTCTTTCAATGCAAATAGAGGCAATAGATCCATCACCTGCTCGGCAAGGGGTTCATTATTTGCCTCTTTAGAATTCAGACCGATTGTACTATAATGCTTTATGCCGAATTGGGAAGCTCTGAATTGTTCCCAACCCACCAGACTGCTGAAATAGTCCTTGAACGAACCAACTTCGGTACGTGGCTGTCCCAGCCAAAAAGCCGGTTCGATAATAGCAACAATCCCGGCTTTATGCATGGCCTCATAATCATCGGTCGTGCGGGATGTCATATGAATGTGCGGATCTATATATTTCATTTTCCTTCAATAGTTCTTTTTCCAATTTCTTCCCACGAAAGCGATGTTTCCGGGAGATCATTATCGCTTAACCACTGAGAAGCCGGCTCATACTCCGACTCCTGCAATGCCTTTATGGCCGCTTGCGTTTCGAGCTCATTTCCTTCGCGGGTCACTTTCTTAAGGTCTTCAAAAATTTCCGGTCGAATATGTCCTCTCACCAGGCGCCATAACTCCGGAGTCACCGGTCGTTTTGCTGACCATCTTTCATGCACAAAGTCATGCAAAATATCGGCCAGTGTCTGATTTCGACGATCGTCCAAACCGTAAATGCGGTAAACCGGTCTTTCCATAAAAATCGCTTTCAGCACCATTTGATTCCAGGCATCTTCGGAAAAATGTCTAAAGGGAAAATTATTATCCAGCGCAATGGAATCGAAGACGTCAACCATATTTGTCCGGATACCGTCCACCGCCAACAGGATAAATTCTTCCGGGTTGGGCAGGTAGGGTAATGAACGGTATATGATCACCTGTTCTCTCATATCAGAAGCCGCCAGGAGGGTTGAGATATAATCCTTATTGTCAGCGGTATCCAATGCCAGTAACAGACTTAGCCGGCAGAGATCATCCAGTGACCAGTGCCCGGGATTAAAACCCGGATTCTTTTCTTGAAAATACTTCAGTTGTTCTGGATCAAGGCTAACCGGAATTCTGGGAATTTTGCGGGCAATCAAACCAAAATTCAGAAAGAATGTCCTTGATGAATCTATGTTTTCA
>JAGQWZ010000427.1 GCA_020436835.1 Saprospiraceae bacterium
CATGATTGCAACACCGGCTATAGTGAAGGGCTGGCGGTAAATGGAAATGTGGATGGATTTACCATCATAAATAATACACTGACTAATATTACCAACATTGGAATCGACGCGATCGGCGGAGAGGGCACTGCCACCGCCAGTGACCAGGCCCGGAATGGTTTGATCATGGACAATGATGTGCAGAATTGTAAATCGCCTTATGCCCCGGCAGCTGGAATTTATGTGGATGGAGGTGCGAACATTACCATCGAAAGTAACCTGGTGACCGGTTGTCAGTGGGGGATTGAGGTGGGATGTGAAAATTCAGGTCTAACCGCCACAAACATAACGGTTAAAAATAATTTCCTTTATAATAACGATGATGCAGCGATCGCGGTAGGTGGTTATAATTATCCCAGTACAGGGCGAGTAGTGAATTGCACAATCAGGAATAACACCGCTTTGAGCAATGATGCATCGCCCGCAGCACCGGATGGTTCAACCGGGCAGCTGGCGATCACGGCCACAGACACTGTCGAGATATTTAATAACATTTTTTACAAGACCAACGGAGATGCCACCATGATTTCCGTTGAGACCGGAAGCACCGGCTTGTCGCTCAATTATAATCTTTATTATTCCACAGGGAGTGTTGAGTTCTTCTATGAGGATATGACGTTGGATAGCCTTGAGGAATTTCAGCTGGTTACCGGACAGGGTGCCAATTCGATCTTTGCGGATCCCAAATTCCAAAGTGCAGTGGGCGGAGTGAATTTTCATCTGGCCAATGCCACTTCTCCGGCGATCAATGCAGGAGATCCCAATACCTCCATCAGTCCGGGTGAACTCGATGGGTATAAAGATGACAATCGCATCAATGATGATACCATCGATATTGGAGCCGATGAATTTGGTAGCATTTTGCCGGTTAAATATCTTAAACCTTTTGAAGCTGCCCTCGATCAAGGTCAGGTGAAATTGAGCTGGCACACCGCTGAGGAGATCAACAGTGATCATTTTCAGGTGGAAAGGACCCGCGATTTATCCGGGTGGGAGATTGTTGGGAACGTAGCGGCACGGGGTTCTTCTTTCGCTTATGAATTGACGGATGTAGGACCGCTCACGGGAGTATCATACTACCGGCTGCGCCAGGTTGACATTGATGGACAGTTTGAGTTGTCAGCAGTCCAGTCGATACGCAATACCGGCCGGCAGATGATGATTTACCCCAATCCTGCCAGTGGCGTTTTGAGGATATCAGGCGTTGAAGAGGTCAGGAGTATTAAATTGTTGGATTTGTATGGGAGAATTTTGCGGACCTGGATTGATGTGGATCCTAATACAACCTTGCCAATCTCTGATCTTTCAGCCGGAAGCTATGTAGTCCGGATCCAGACCGGGAATGGAGTTCATTCGCAAAAAGTAATAATAGAATAGGATCTCACAATAGAGTTTTTTTGACTTTCCGCCGGGTAACACTAGCCTGGCGGCCTTTTCATTTAACATTATAAATCAGAGAGATCACTTTCAACACTTGATAGTTTAAAATAATGTATGAAAATGGCTATTTATTTGATCAAATACCGAATTGGGTGTACGAAGTGGCATCTGAGCAGGATGAAGACTTTTTAATAAACATATGATCTGAATGAAGATTCCTATTTTCCTTCTGGAAAATCTCACTAATCAGTCAGCAAGCTTGTCAGCCTTACCCATCTTACTGTGCCCAACAATCATCTTTCGAACAGATTCAAGACCTCTTTCCTTAAAATCAAAATATTGAATATGAAGACAGTCTTTACTTATCTATTTACCATTATATCGCTTACTTCTCTTATCGGACAACAATCGGTTGCGAGGCAATGGAACGAGGCGCTCCTGGACGCAATACGTGTTGATGTGAGCCGGCCAACAGTTCATGCCCGAAACCTGTTTCACGTTTCGATGGCCATGTATGATGCCTGGGCGGCCTATGATGCTCAGGCAGATCCGGTTTTACTGGGAAATCAACTGGGTGACTATACCTGTAATTTCGATGGTATTCTTGATCCGGGGACGTCCGTCAAGGAAGCCCAGGAAGAAGCCATCAGTTATGCGGCCTATCGTCTCTTAAAGCATCGATTCAAAAACTCCCCTGGTGCGGCCATTGCCTTACCGAGTTTTGACAGCCTCATGCTTGAATTAGGATACGATACCTCCTTCACTTCGGTTGACTATGCCGACGGTTCTCCGGCTGCTTTGGGTAATTACATTGCTTTAAGTTGCATGGAATTTGGCCTGGTTGATTATTCGGATGAAGAGACAAATTACAATTTTTCGGATGAGTTCTATGCTCCGGTCAATCCACCCCTGATACCGTCATTACCAGGAAATCCCGATATCGTCGATCTGAATCATTGGCAACCACTCGCTGTTGACCCAACCAGTCCCCGTCGATTTCTCGGACCGCATTGGGGTGAAGTGACTCCCTTTTCCCTGACTGAAAGTGACCGGGAGATCTTTGATGTAAACGGCAATGAATACTATATCTATCACAATCCGGGAGCTCCACCACGTATTGATACCACGGGTGAAAAAAAGGAGTTGGATGATTATTACAAATGGAATTTTGCACTCAATGCTATCTGGTCCGGCCATTTGGATCCGACTCAACAAATTATGATTGACATTTCTCCGGCTTCCGTCGGAAACCTCAGTAGCCTTCCTCAAAATGAAGAAGAGATGCGGGCTTTTTACAACTTCCTGGATGGAGGTGTGACCGATACGGGATATGCGGTGAATCCGGCAACCGGTCAACCCTATGAACCTCAGATAGTCCCTTTAGGAGATTTTGGCCGTGTGCTGGCTGAATTTTGGGCCGACGGACCGAATTCGGAAACACCTCCCGGTCATTGGTTTACTATCCTGAATTATGTTAGTGACTATCCTGGCTTTGAGAAAAAATTTGAAGGCCTCGGTGAAGTATTGGATGACCTTGAATGGGATGTCAAATCCTATCTAATTATGGGAGGAGCCATGCATGATGTGGCTATTGCCGTCTGGGGCATCAAATCCTACTATGATTTTGTCAGACCAATTTCTGCCATCAGAGGCATGGCTGAATTGGGTCAATGTAGCGACTCGACTAAAATGTCATATCATCCGGGAGGATTACCTTTGATTGAAGGTCATATTGAGTTGATCGAAGAGGGAGATAGCCTGGCCGGTGATCAGGGAGAAAATATTGGAAAAATAAAATTATATGCCTGGCGAGGTCCTGACTTCATCGATGATCCTGCCACCAGCACTGCCGGAGTAGGTTGGATATTAGCTGCCAATTGGTGGCCCTATCAAAGACCTTCGTTTATAACTCCCCCATTTGCCGGATATGTTTCCGGGCACTCTTGCTTTTCACGGGCAGCGGCAGAAGTAATGACCCTGGTGACCGGCGATGAATATTTTCCGGGAGGAATGGGAGTTTTTGATGCACCAAAAAATGAATACCTGGTTTTTGAGGATGGTCCGAGTGTGGACATGGAACTGCAATGGGCAAAATACCGGGATGCTTCGGATCAGGCCAGCTTATCCCGATTGTGGGGTGGTATTCATCCACCCATCGATGATGTGCCAG
>JAGQWZ010000428.1 GCA_020436835.1 Saprospiraceae bacterium
AATTTTAGTATTGCCGCTGGCCGTGTGGTCGCAGGCACTGCCGGGCAATGTGGGTGATCCGAATAATCCGGAACTCATCAATCCCTCTTTCGAAGATATCGCCAGGGCCAGCTTACCCCCTAAAGGATGGATTGACTGTGGTTTTCCAAATGAATCACCTCCCGATGTACAGCCTTCCGGAGCCTGGGAAGTATATCGACCGGCCTATCATGGTTACACCTATCTTGGGATGGTAACCCGGGAAAACGATACCTGGGAAGCAGTTGGTCAACGACTAAATTTCCCACTACTCAAAGATCATTGTTATACCTTCTCCATTTTTCTATGTTCCTCCAGCGAATACTGGAGTGCCGTAGCCCCTGATTCGGTCGCCAATCGGGAGTTCTTACCCGATGACCTGCCCAAGAAAAACTTTGATCAGGCCATCAAGTTGAGAATCTGGGGTGGAGACGGATATTGCGACAAAAAAGACCTTCTGGCGGAAAGTAGAACCATAGAGAATACGAATTGGCAGAAATACAGCTGGAAAATAGAACCTAAAAGAGATATCACCCACATCGTGCTGGAAGCATTCTATAAAACCCCTACTCTTTTTCCCTACAATGGTAATGTTCTGGTTGATCACGCTTCCAATTTTACCATGATATCATGCAATGAGGATGAAGAATTGATCTTACCCCCTTCCGTAAGGATACTTCAACCAATAGAAAAGGTCAACCCTCGTTTAAACCAGGTGAAAGTAAATGCGATCGTTCGCAATATTAAGTCTAAATCACAGATCAGGTTTCGGGTAAATTCAGCCCAGATCGATGTGTTCAACTTTGATCCCCTTACCGGAGAATTCTCTACCAGCTTGATGTTAAGAGAGGGGAAGAACTCCATTCATCTGTATGCAAGTAATGAAAAAGGGGAGGCTGAAGACGATACCCAGGTATATATTATCGAACAGGGTTCGGTGGCAGAAGAAACCACCAGCCCACAGTCTCAGCCGAAAGAAAATGAGCCCAGAGAAGACTACAAAGTCTTGAAAAGTTTGAATGACGGCAAGCAAGTAACCACCGGTCAGATTATTCAGATCGATAATCTTTATTTTCCGGCAGACAGCTCCTCGTTACACGATAAAGCCTCCTTTGCCGTGTTAGATGAGTTGTTCCAGTATTTGCAGGAGCACCCCTCCGTCAGTATTGAAGTAAGAGGTCATACGTCCGGCGGTTCCGGAGGACAAAAAATCAACATGAAATACAGTGAGGACCTGTCAAAGGCGAGAGCAAAAACCGTTGCGCTCTACCTGGTTCGCAAAGGCATCCCTGCCGACCGTATTCAATATAAAGGTTTTGGTCCCCGACAACCGATAGCCAGCAATACCACCGCCGAAGGACGGAAGAGAAATCAGAGAGTAGAAATTAAGATCCTGAGCACCTAGAGGTTCGGGCTAGTGCGAAAAATCTTCTGATGACAGAATTTTGGTATTTTGAAATCACAAACTAATTCTGTACCATCATTTTACCGGTTTTCGTCTGCTCTATGATCTGATCATTTTCCGCAATACAGGTCATTCTGGCTCTCCAAAAATAGGGGGCTGATACATCGGGAATAAAACCGTCTTCCTCACCATTACTATTAATCTGATAAAGTGGTCTGCCCCAGGTATCCACCAGGTAAAACTCAAAGGATATTACATTTTGTGCCGGCAGGATCTCCAGCTGATTTATCTGGTTTACGATCGAAGGTATATTCAACGTACAATCACAAGGTTCATACTGTACCTGAAACCGTGTCTGTACAATGGAACAGTCGAAATAACTGTTGACGGTATACTCTCCGGCTTTCCGGGCTAACAGGTTCCTGAAAGTATGTCGCCCGACCCAATTATAGCTCTCGGCATCCGGAATTCCCTGCAGTTCGATGATGGTGCCTTCGCAAAGCCTTTTCTCGACCTCTTTTCGTTCGAGGCTAAAATCCGGACATGCTTCGATGACCTCTACATCATCGATAAAAAAGTAAGCCCACCCATCTCCGTCAGCCTTGATCATCTTACCATCCCCGCTATCGAAATTTCCAATTCCTAAAATTTGCTCACCTCCCTCCGCCAGGTACTTTCCCGAAATGGTTATCCAGCGGATGGTATCCTCTATAATATTGCCTTCGTCATTTCGCACACTCATACTTTTAACCATGATCGAGTCTCTGGTTCCTTTGAGCAGGACGGCGCCAATATCGTCGGTAGCAAATTTTGATCTCCCCGACAAACTGACTTTAAAGGACACCTGGTATACTTTTTCTGGTTCCAAAGCCCTGGTTAATTCTACTCCCAGGAGTTCCCGGTGATTTCCTGTAAAACTTATGATACCGGCATATCCATCACCTGATGCCGGTTCTTGGGTTCCGCGGAAATTCGCCGGCACAGCATTGGGAAAAGGATACTCCACGTGATAAAAATCCGGGGTACCGGACAATGTAAACCAGGCCGGTGCTGAATTTATTCCGGACGGACTAAAGTCCGGATTCTCCAGATACTCCTCAAATCCCGGATTAGGGACAAGATTTTGACCGGATAAAATGGAAAATTTTGCCAGGAATAAAATAATGCCAGCGATGTATGCACGAGTACCCACTGTTACTAATATAACAAATAATATTCATGCTGGCACTTTAGCCTACCGTGAATGACGAAAGATTACTAAATGCAGGCAACATCGATCATCAGACCATCTCAATCTCCCATCCAAGGCTAACCAGATCTTTCCAAAAATCAGGGTATGACTTACCCACCACTTTTGGATCTTCAATGATGATGGGATGCAAAACGCTTAAAGGGGCAAAGGCCATCGCCATCCGGTGGTCATGGTAGGAAGGGAATGATGGCGGTTCATTCCAGCTGGCTTTGCCTTCAACCATATAGTAGGTCTTTCCTGTCTTTTTGCTGAAGTGTGGAGGTGCCTTTACAAAACTCACACCTACTTTAGCCAGTTCATTTTTCAAAGCCTGGATCCGGTCGGTTTCCTTGATACTAAGAGTTTCCAGTCCGCTAAACACTCCAATCACTCCCATTGCGCCGCAAACAACGGCCATCGTCTGGGCGATATCGGGACAAAGGATGAAATCATGTTCCAACATTGATTTGATTTCTCCCCCTTTGGTGATCCTCAGGCTATCTTCACCCCAGGTGGTTTGTAAACCCAGTCGACTGAATAGCTCCGCAGTTGCTGAATCACCTTGCGTACTTTCCCGGAATAATCCCGACAGTGTGAGGTCAGCTTCCGTAGCCAGGGCCGCCAGGGCATAATGGTATGAGGCGGCCGACCAATCCGACTCCACCCTAAAATCGATGGCCTCATAAGCCTGATGACTGACTTCAATCAATTCACCACTAAAATGGTAATCCACTCCGAAGTAGCGCATCATATCCAGAGTCATCTGCAGGTAAGACGCCGAAACAAGATTTCCTGCCAGCCTCACTTTGAGACCATTTGGAAGCGTAGGCGCAATCATTAACAATGCGGAAATAAACTGACTGCTGATCGTGGCGGGAACCTCAATTTCAGAAGGAGTGCCCAAATCGCGGGGAGCCTTAATGAGCAACGGCGGATAGCCTTCTTTCTCAAGGTACTCAATATCCGCCCCAATGGCCCGCAAGGCATCTACCAACGCTCCAATGGGCCTTTGTTTCATTCGCTCTGAGCCGGTCAGAACCTGCTCTCCTTCCCGGGTGGCAAAATAGGCCGTAAGAAATCTGAAAGTGGTACCGGCAGGTCCCACATCCAGTACACCGAATTCCTGTCCGATCAAGCTTTCCATTGCCTTTGTATCATCAGACGTGGAAAGATTCTCGATTTTAAATGGTTTTCCTGATAAGGCCCGGATCATTAATGCCCGGTTGCTAATGCTCTTCGAACCATCTAAATGAACAACACCCTGTAGTACAGAATCCTTCTTCTGCAACTTGAATTTCATATTGATTTCTTTATGTTTTGAAGCATCATTCTTCCTCGTCCCGTCGCCGGTTGGCTTTGTCGTAGGCATCGATGATTTCTTTGACCAATCGGTGCCTCACCACATCTTCCTTATCGAGGTAGATCGTACTGATGCCCTTCAGATGACCCAGGATCCGGATAGAACTGGACAAGCCTGAGCGGACATTTCGGGGCAGGTCAATCTGAGATAGGTCGCCGGTTACAATGCATTTTGCAGATGGACCCAGACGGGTTAGAAACATTTTCAATTGGGTGACGGTCGCGTTTTGCGCTTCATCCAGAATGATAAAAGCATGGTCCAGCGTACGGCCCCGCATAAAGGCAAGAGGGGCTACTTCTATGATCCGATTGGCCATAAACTGG
>JAGQWZ010000429.1 GCA_020436835.1 Saprospiraceae bacterium
AGGGTATCCGCCCGCTATCTTTATTAATCATTTTAAATCAATTCGATAATTTTTATTTTTTTACTTTTCCCGATCATTTCTATGTTTCATTCTTCCGCTTCGCCCTTTTAATCATCAAGGGTGAGGGAGGGCAAAACCTTACCTCGATCTGCCCGGGTCAGGTATGAAGAAATCCCACTCCTCGTCGGAAGCAGAATGAAAGAAAAAATTAATATCCCTGCCCGCTACCCTAACCCTAAAGGGTATCCGACCGCTGTCTTTGTTAAGTGGAAATTCACACCCGCTGCCATGGCCCTGAAGGGTAGCTGCCCGCTCTTATCTGCAAATTAAATCTTAGAGAACTCTCTGAATAGCGTAGACTTTACTCAGAAACTACATCTAATTCCGCACCAGGCTCTAAAACAAATTGTCCAAGTACTATCAGGAGATCGACTGAGCCATCAAGGATCAGCTTACTGTCATTTTTAATGGTAAGTCCACTTAAAGATTCAATTAGAAGGGAACTAATCGTGACTATGTTTCCAGCTAAAATTACACTTGAATTGCTGCTATTATTGGGTATAACAACTTTTATCCCATTGAAAGGAATGATTGCAGGATCCCAATTATTCGCTTCCTGCCAGGAGTTATTCTTGGCGCCCGACCAGGTTAAAATGCCTCCGTTGAAAGAGTTTAGAAAAAAGAGCAGATCGCTTTCATTGATCTGGCTATCAGCGTTAATATCTCCACTACAATGAGATGTACTTGTTGAATTAAGATTTTGAAGCAAAATATTCAAATCATTAAAATTAACCTGTCCATCAAGATCTAGGTCTGCCAGATCTAAACCTGAAACATCAAAATAGAAAACTTTATCGTCAAAGTTGACCTCTCCATTTCCATCCAGATCAAAAAACAGGTTCATTTCCCCTGAAGCAATCTCAGCATTCAATGGATCAATATCCTGACAATTACAGGTGCCATCTAGGTTAATATCACAAGGTATCTGACCGAAGGCATTGGATTGGTGGAAAAACAGAAGTAACAACACCAACCCTATCACCCTTATCCTTCTTGGTAATCTTATCATTATTGATAAAGGTTTTTATTCTGATTATTTAGAATCAAGAAATGATTTAATGAAGTATTGATTTTTGCTTCATTAAAAATGGTTGGTGTCGTTAACTTAAGGCCATTGACGATATGTGATATAAGTGTGAGCTACAAATCACAGTGTATTTGGATACTAGTCAGCATTTAGATTCTTAAGAGGTGAATGATGCTCATGCACCATTTTCCAGCCATTTTTTGTTTTCACAAATAGTAAAGTAATCTGATCATTCACGACCACTAAATCTTCACCAAATTTCAGGTGAAAATCAGAGTGAAAGGTTACATTGGCTACATCTCCATAAACCGCAATTTGCAGATCATCAGCATCGAATTTTACCACCTCCGTTACCGAACCAAATACGCTGCGTTCGTGCGCTTCGTTGGCTTCTCCTCCGTTGCGAGGTTCTCCATTTTTGAATTCTGTAAATTTTGGACCGTATGCATGAAAAGAAATGAGTTTATCTATATCGCCGTCCTTGATGCTTTGGGCAATAGCCCCAAATGTTTCCATGACTTCCTGTTTTGCTTCCGGAAATTCGTCCTTAATAAGGTCTACCTGTCCATGCCGGATAGAAAATGAAAGTCCTAAACCAGTAACTAGCGTAAATATCAATATTGATTTCATAATATCGGATTTTAAAAAATTAAAATAATTTAAATGTCTCTATGATTGAGTTCTGGATCAATCCGGGATCCAGCCAATTTTAAAAAGGTGATTTAAACTGCGCCTGGATTCATTTTTTCAGAAATGCAATAACCGCCTCGATACCAACAGTCGATTCTACATTGTCTTTTGTCGTTTCCGGAAAGCAAGCAATCTGTGGTTATCTATCCACAGGCGATTTAGACATTGTGTCCGTGTTTCCCCTACCTTGGCTTCCTCCAGACCCGACCAGCCATGATTGATCAATCATGGATCACTGATCACATAAGCTCTCGTTATACCAGCAATGGTCGGCACAGTCCGCAGCACCAAAGGAACTTAGCATACAATCACTGATAGCTTTCGATACAAGATTGTTAATACAAGTCTTGTATCGGTCTGAATTAGGGTGAAATTTCTTCTTGCAACGGGCTAAATTCTGGTTGGCTGCGTCATGGGTCATGGTCATATTCCAGGAAGTGGGAGCATTGCTAGTACCTATATAGACGCCACCGATATCACCCTTACCATCAGAGAGTATGAGAAACTTGTAACTAACTGCCCTGCCTCCTTTGATTGCTACCTTTCCTGCTCCTTTGACTGCCGTATAACTGGAGCGACTATTTCTCAAATAGTTTACACCACCATATTTCATACTTCCGAAATGTCTTCTCACATCCGACGCCAATTTTGACTGGCTGTTCCGCTGGTAGACTGTACCGGTGCTGTTGCCAAAGGCGGGCTGTCTGGGATCTACCGTTTCAGTCTTGCTTTCACCGGAAGCCGGAGCTTCTTTTGTGGTCACATTTTCTTTTGCTGTTGATTGCCGGGATGTTCTGGCTTTGCTTCTGCTTTGTCCATAAGTTATGGCACTAAAGAGTACCAGTAAACAGATAAAGAGTGATTTCTTGAGGGATTTTGTGAAAATCATTTTATAGAATTTTGTACTGATTAAATAATAATGTGAAACCCAACCGATGGGAGTGGTCATCAATAATATATTGGTCATTTTATCAAGTGGTTTTTCGCCCCCGCCTGATCTGACTTAAACTCAATACCTTCCGGCTACAGGCGCAGTTCCTGCCTTCGTAATAAGTCTGGATTTGGCAGTCCTTCTCGATGAGGTCGTCCTTGATTGACTATGCGTTTTAAAAAAAGAAACTATACGCGTCTAAAAGTCATCATCAAGGTAGATCCTGATCTTGATTTCATATTACCGATGTTTTGCTCATCAATTACAAAAAAATAAATGTTTAAATCATTGATCTTATTGACTTTACAAGTTTAGAGAATAGTACTTGTTCCTGCTTGTACTATTTATGCAAAACCTAGCACCATTTATGAAAAATGTCTTCTCACATGTACTATTACAGCATACGTCCATTTTATTCACCAAGAATACATTGAAGACCAGTATGAAAATATTTAGGATGATAAAACTGAGTGTGGGTCAGAATTAGATTTGATGGATCAGGCAATGACCCTGAACAATCCGGATTCCTTGCCGTTAAAGGCTGGGGCCAAAGCTGTGAGCGTGGACTCACTTTAGGGATGGGGCCAGAGTCGTGCGCATTTTCTCCTATAGCACCTCCCTATTATCGAAGTAGGAACTATGCCAGGAAGGGGAGAACCATCCCCCCGTGCCAACAATTACAACAATGCACTCTCATAAACTTAACGACATTGAATCCGGAACGGGAAAAACAACCGCACGTTACCATAGATCATTTACAAGCCTCGAAACTGAGCGGGAGAGTTCGCACCAGCCGGGCAATAATCATCTATACTGGTAAACAGATAAGATCGGTCAAAACATCAGTAGAGGAGGATATGTAATGAGATATAGGTGCACTTCAAAAGACAATGGACTACTTTATTGTTTCACTGGGTGAAAACCCAAACTCATTCTTGAAGGCCCGGCTAAACCAGGACGGATCATTGAAACCAGTCTCGTAGGCGACTTCCGAAACGGTCTTGTTCGTTGTCAACAATAAATTCCTGGCAAATTTTAAACGAATGGAGCGGATAAATATGGCGGTAGACTTTCCCGTGATCGCCTTAATCTTCCGATACAACTGTGATTCACTAATTAGTAATTTCTTGGCAAGATCTTCCGATCCAAAGCCAGCGTTATCCATATCCTCATGGATAAGCTTTTCTATTTTTTGCAGGAATAGCAATTTGGGATCATGAGTACGCTTTCGTAATAATGTAGTGAATCCTTCTCTTTCAATTTTACTTATTAATTTCTGCCGTAATGCTACCAACTGATCTAACCGGATAAACAGTTCCTTTTTGTGAAATGGTTTTGTCAGATAAGCATCGGCACCATGCGACAATCCGGTCAACCGATCTTCCAGGGTTACTTTAGCCGTTAATATAATGATAGGTATATGATCGGTGCGTTCATCTGTCTTCAGTATTTCGCAAACTTCAAAACCATTTTTTCCCGGCATCATCACGTCACAGATAACCACATCGGGAATTTTTTCCAATGCCATTTCGATACCTGTAATTCCATTGGCCGCATGTATTGTTTCGTACTTGTTGGCGAGACAGGTTTCTAAATAGTGAGCCACATCCCGATTGTCTTCGATAATCAACAGCAATGGTAATTCCGAGGCCACTTGCGAAGAATGTTCCGAAGCAATAGATCCTTTAACGGTTAAACCTCGTATCACTGAACCCGTCGCCTCATTTTCTGATTGAGGGGCATTTCTGGTTACAGGTATCTTAACAATAAACTCACTTCCTATATCAATGGTGCTTTTTACACTAATATTTCCTTTCATCAACCCGACCAGCTCTTTTGTCAGTGCCAGGCCTATCCCAGTTCCACCTCTTTTGCGAATGGTCGAATCATCTGCCTGGAAATATCTATTAAAAATATGCGGAAGTTCCTCCTGAGAAATCCCTACGCCATTATCCTTTATTTTAACCGATAAATATTCTCCGTCTTTATCTGAGATTTCATTTATATGTACAATTATTTTTCCCTCTGCAGGGGTAAATTTAATGGCATTGGACAGCAAATTTGAAACAATGGAAGTCAGTTTATTGGGATCGAAGTCCATCATCAGGGAGTCG
Source organism: Saprospiraceae bacterium (assembly GCA_020436835.1). Lineage (GTDB taxonomy): Bacteria > Bacteroidota > Bacteroidia > Chitinophagales > Saprospiraceae > JABDMH01. Next base: position 4,823 of record JAGQWZ010000429.1, read on the forward strand.
ATTTCGGAATATATGGTAAGGCTAATTTGATTTTCTTCCGCCAATGAATTAAAACTTTCACTAACATACTTCAGAAAAGGTACTACATCGGACTGTCCCAATTCTAATTCCATATTTCCACTTTCGATCTTAGCCAAATCAAGCATCTCGTTCACCAGGTTTAACAAACCATCACTATTGCGATCGATCATTTCCAGGGATTTTTCCATATCATCAAGTTGCCTGTTTTCGATATCTGATTTAATGGAATCGGCCATCCCCTTAATGACGGTCAGAGGGGTTCTGAATTCATGCGTGATGTTGGTGAACAAGGTGTTCCTAAGCTGATTGATCTCTTTCAGTCGCTTCCTTTCTGAAATGGCCATTTTCCTCGCCAGTTGAAAGCGATACATCATACTGACCAAAAGGGCGAGGATCCCACTGTAAATAGCGTAAGCCCACCAGGTACTCCACCAGGCGGGAAGAATAGTAAACTGTACAGAACCGTTTTCACTGCTCCAGATGCCATCACTGCTGGCAGCTTTGACCTGGAAAGTATATGAATCCGGGGGCAAATTTGCATAACGCACCGTTCGTTCTACCCCGGCATTGATCCAGGCATCGTCTAATGGTCGAAGCCTGTATTGGTAACGGTTTTGCTTGGAATTGCTGAAATGCAATCCAATATATTTAAAGGTTACATCATTCTGCTCGTGCGAAAGGGTTAACCCGGGAGTATTTGTCTTCTTTGATAAATAATCTTCACCTGAAATGGTTAGTGCACTAATATCTATCTGGGGAGGAAATGGATTACCATGAAGCTGTTCCGGAGAGAAGGAAGATAAACCATTGCCAGACCCCAGATAAATTTTGTTGTTACTTGCTCTGAAGATTCCTGAGTTATATCTGATTTTTGGCAAACTAAGGGAAGAAATTCTACTTGTTTTCGAATCAAATTTTGCAGGCCCAATCCGGGTATTTATCCAAAAAACACCATCATCACCTCTGGCAATATCGACTCCGTCATTACTGGGTAAGCCATCTTCTTTGGTGTACTGAAAATACGTGTGGTCTTGAGGATTTAAATGCACTAAACCTTTTTCCCAGGTGCTAATTA
>JAGQWZ010000048.1 GCA_020436835.1 Saprospiraceae bacterium
AGGCATACTATCAGGGAGATTTTTATAGTCAACTCGCTTTTCTAAGTAATGGCCTGGATTACTTAAATCAACATTTCCCTGACCGGATGCGGACCAAACTGAATTTTCTAAATGGCATTGGAATAGGTTATCGACGTACCCGCCAATATGAGAAAGCCATAGAGCATCACAATCAAACGCTGGTTTATCTTGAAAAACAAGGCGATGATGGAGCCAAAGAATGGGTAGGAAATATATTGAACAATCTTGGGCTATGTCATAATGACCTTGGGCACTATGAGGAAGCTATTAAATATATGAAGCAAGCCTTACAAGGATATCAAAACCTTGGCCCAAATTATCGTAACCAGATCGCTACAGAGTATAGCAATATTGCCAATGTCTTTGCTGACTGGGGTGATCTGGACAGCGCTCGGATCTACAACCTGAAATCGTTGGAATATATGAAGTCGGTTTTTGGTGAAAATTACTATGACCTGCTATTGCCGGTTTCTCATTTATCCAACATCTTTCTGAAGACGGGGAATCTCACGCTTGCGGACAGTTTCAGTGACGTTGGTTTCCAGTATATGCGCTCTCTGGGTTGGACCAGAAAAGGACCGAAAGGAGACTACTATCTTGAGGATGGCTTAAATCATCTTGCCACCCGGGTTGAAATCCAGAGAACCGAATATGATCGTTCTGGATCCTTGCCGGATCTGGAAAGAGCAGTAGAGACTGGAAAAGATTATATGGCAACGATTGACTATGCGTTTGATGGCATGCAGAATAGTCCTTCGAAAGAGATTTTTCAAAAGTTCCACAGCAGGATGTTTTCTCTCACTATAGACAATCTTTATACTTTATATACCCTCACCAGATCTGATTCTCTTATAGACCAGGCCCTGAACTATATCGAAAAGTACAAATCCCTTGAACTACTCTATGCGGCTCAAAAAGATAAAATCGGTGCCGATCCGATCTTTCAAAGACTAAATCAGGCAAGGTCAAAACTACAGGATTCGATCTCCCGACTGGAAGCCCAACTGGTTGAATCAGGTGATGCATCTGTAAAAAGGAACCTTGATCTTCATACGGAGAGATTGTACCAATGGCAAAGAGAAGTGAGAGACAAATATCCCGAATACCATTCACTGGTCCACCAACCGGAATATCTCCACATCCGAGATTTGCAGGGAAATGTATCCGGAAGCAATCATTCCTTATTGACATATCATTTGGTTGACACCCTTATCTATCTGGTGTTAATAAACAGTGATGCTGTTCGCTTTGAGAAGGTAAATACTTCCTTCTCCATATCTGATAAGATCTCATCGCTACGTGATGAGATGTTTTCCTATTTCCTATCTGAAAAAAGAACCGAGAAACTCTATGAAATACGTGCACGAAATTTTGTCGAAACTGCTTCAGATCTATACGACATTTTAATAGCTCCGGTAGAGGGTGACCTTAAAAGAAATGTCACCATAATACCGGATAAAGCATTGGGATATCTTTCCTTTGATTTATTAATTTCCAGTCCGCCTGAGGATCCGCTCCGTTTCAGAACTCATAAATATTTAATTCGGGATCATATCCTGAATTACAGTTACTCGATCCACCTGCTCAATGAAATAAGAGGCAAAAAAGCTAATTCGGAGACAAGGCTTCTGGCAGTGGCACCCTATTTCCGAAGACCGGAAAAAACAAATCAGGCCCTGGCGCTAAGATCCGGGTTGGGTCCTTTAGGTTATAATGAAGTGGAAGCAGATGCTATTATCAATGAATTTAGCGGTGATAAATTGTCAGGAGTGGAGGCTACGAAGGCGGCTTTTTTAAAACTGGCCGGCAAATATCAGGTAATCCACCTGGCCACCCATGGCAAAGCGAACGACAAGTATGGTGATTTGTCCTATCTGGCCTTCACCGACATCGATGATTTTGACTACCGGCTGCTTGCCAACGAAATATATCCCCTGGATCTGGATTGCGAATTGGTCACCCTTAGTGCCTGTGAAACCGGATTAGGAGAACTTCAAGAGGGAGAGGGCATCATTAGTCTTGCCCGGGCTTTTTCCTTTGCCGGGGCCAGAAGTATTGTCAGCAGCCTCTGGTCCGTCAATGATGGCAGTACGGCAGAAATCATGGCTCGATTTTATCATAATCTTGCCCTTGGGAACACAAAGGATGTGGCACTGCAAAAGGCCAAATTACACTATTTGAATTCCGGAGATCATGTAGCTGCTCATCCGTTTTTCTGGAGTGCATTCATAGCAGTGGGAGACATGAGGCCATTTGCAAAGGAGGTGTATGTTCCCTATGTTCTATTATTGATGGCAATCTTGGTCGCTCTGGGTATCTTCTGGTTTCGACACAGGACGAAAAGGTCACTCAGTTAGAATCTATTCACCGGTAAGTGCGGTCCAGATGAAGGCGATTCCCTGCTGTCGATACTTCTTCTTCAGTTCGGCTGAATCAGCCTGAAAAATCATGGAGGCAATTTCAAAAATAGTCTTTAAGAGGATTTGCAGCAGTATTCTGTAGTCATATTTGTGGACAATGCCTAGCCGGATTGCGGTTTTAAACGCGGTTCCCAGTTGTTTTTCTAGATATGTATTCTCCCGGGTAGCAATTTCATTTGTATAGTACCCGGAATGCCTCATCTGATTCATATAGACAAAGTACTTGGGATTCCTGGTCCAGTAATCCACCGAAGCTTTAATGGCCTTTTTCAGTTGTTTGCCCACTTTATCATCCGGATAGTCAAAGAAACCCATCAGGTGAAAAACATAGTCATCAAAGATGTACTGATGTACGGACTCGAAAAGGTGATTCTTATTGGGAAAATGGTGAAAAAGTGTTCCTGTTGCTATTCCCGCTTTCGCAGAGATCTTAGATGTAGCAGCATGTTCCAGGCCTAGTTCATAAACCAATTCAATGGTAGCCTGAGTAATTTTTAATTTAGATTCTAACATGAGACCGACTAATCAGTCTACAAACTTATAAAATTTTATCGCAATAGATCAACTAATCGGTTGATCCCTTCCATGGACACCCAAAGAGCCGACTGACTGAACACTTTAGACTCTCCGGCCGGTTCGGATAATCGAATATCATACCGGCCAATTTGATTCGAATGGATTTAGTAAATTCCCGGATGAAAACAACACTTTCACTTATAATCGGGCTTTTTTGTCTCCAGTTCATCAGTTGCAACTCTGCTGATGATGCCGATTCTGATACTCTACAGTATGAGGACTTAGATGAAGAGGCAAAACACCTCGCAGAGAACGCTTTGTTAAGTTTTAAGCTGCGGGAAGGGCTGGCTGCAACTCAATTTGCAGCTGAACCTATGATGATCAACCCTACCAATATGGACATTGATTCCCGGGGACGGGTGTGGATCTGTGAGGCCAGAAATTATCGATTGCCCTATAATCCGAACCACCAACCGAGGTCCGCAGGCGATCGTATTTTGATTTTAGAAGACCTGGATCGGGACGGCGTAGCTGACACAGCAAAGGTTTTTTATCAGGGGAATGATATAAACGCAGCGCTGGGTATCGCTGTATTGGGTGACCGGGTAATCGTTTCGGCCAGTCCCAATGTATTCATCTTTTATGATAAGGATCAGAATGATGTCCCTGAACGAAAGGATACCTTATTCACTTCGATCAAAGGCATTGACGACGATCACGGCATTCATGCTTTTACCTTTGGCCCAGATGGCAGACTATACTTCAATTTTGGAAATGCCGGATATCAAATCCGGGACAAACATGGAAATCCCGTCAAAGACCGTTTTGGCAGAACTATCGAGGGAAACGGTCAGCCCTACCGGCAGGGAATGGCCTTCCGGTGCGATATCGATGGATCGAACCTGGAAGTCCTTGGTTACAATTTTCGCAACATCTATGAGCTATGCGTGGACTCGTACGGAAACATTTTTCAGTCAGATAATGACGATGATGGAAATAAGGGAGTTCGAATAAACTACATCGTTGAATATGGCAATTATGGCTATCAAGATCAAATAACCGGAGCCGGGTGGCGAGAAAGACGAGTGGGAATGCACGAGGAGATTCCGATGCGGCATTGGCATCAAAATGATCCCGGAGTTATTCCAAACATGTTGATGACCGGAGCAGGATCACCGGCAGGAATTGCTTTCTATGAAGGCACAATGCTTCCGCAAATGTTTCACCAGCAGATTATTCACGCGGAACCCGGACACCAGGTTGTCAGGGCATATATTACAGAAAAATCAGGTGCCGGATACAAGGCAAGAATTGAAAATATAATGGAAAGTGAAGACAAGTGGTTTAGACCTTCCGATGTGTGCATCGCCCCGGATGGATCACTTTTCGTAAGCGATTGGCATGATGCCGTAGTAGGAGGAAATGGAATGGATGACATTGAACGAGGCAGAGTTTATCGCATTACTCCAGAAGATCAGAAAAGTAACTTTAGCCTCCCGCCCCTGGATCTCACGACGCTGGATGGTGCTGCACAAGGTTTGAAGAGTCCAAATCAGGCAACCCGTTTCCTGGCCTGGAACAAACTGCACGATGCCGGTCTCTCCGCAGAGCCCGCGCTCTTGAAGTTACTTGACGAAGGAAGTTATTTAACATCAATACGAAGTCTTTGGTTACTTGCTCAACTTCCCCAAAAAGGATTGGACTACACCACGAAATTGCTTGTCAATCAAAATGAAGATTTTCGAATCTCCGGAATTCGGATGTTGCGTGCATATCATCCCGAACATCTGCTTGAAAATCTCCGCACCATGACCAATGATCCCTCTCCTCAGGTACGTAGAGAAATCGCAATTGCCCTGACCGGCATCTGTTCCGAAGAGGCCATCAATATCTGGTTACAACTCGTAAGCAGGGTTGATCCTGGTGACCGCTGGGCTCTGGAGTCCGTGTCACTTCCGACAGACCATTGCCCTGACAGCTACTTCTCAGCCTGGTTATCCGGTGTCGACGATTGGAAGACACCGCTTGGTAAGGCCTTGATCTGGCGCATAAGATCTGCTCAGGTATTACCATATCTTCGCAAGGTGATCGACGATGACACGACAGATCAGTCCGAACTGGCCAGATTCTTTCGTGCTTTTCATTTCGTTGACTCACCGGATAAAAATGACATTTTAGCTGAAATTCTCGCAAGTTCCCCCAATGACACGCTTATCCTTAAGTATGTTCTTTTAAGTCTGGATCCAATTTACCTGCAGAACCACCGGCAGGTAGCAAAGCAGGTAGCTGATCGGATCAAGCGGATAGAAGGATCAGCAGAGTGGTTTTATGCGATCGACATTCTTAAATTAAGGGATCAAAGTGAAACACTCTGGAATATGATTGTCAATAATGACAATCCGGATCTTAAGAAACAAGCCGCGTCCACCCTATTCAAATTAGTAGGCCTCGATTTTTTTCAGACCAAACTGGAAAAACTGGAACCAGCAGATTATGAAAAAGTGGTCGCTTTCATCGGCAACAATGCAGACTACCGCATGGCCAAATTCCTGGCCGAAGAATTAGAGGAAACAGACCTGGAATTCTCCGTTAAACGACGAATTGTGGATGCCCTGGGTAATTCAGGTGCGGGTCAGAGAGTATTATATGAATCGATCAAAGCCGGCAAATTACCAGAAGACCTTAAACTCCCTGCAGCGGTCAAACTGCTTAATTGCTGGAACTCTGAAATCAGGAATGAAGCACCCAGTATTCTGGCCAGTATCCCGGGTGCTGATCTCGGACAGGAACCTGACATTTTCAGTATATCCCGTAAAAGCGGGGATATCAATAATGGGAAGGAGGTCTTCCAATCCCATTGTTCCACCTGCCACCAGGTCAATGGATCAGGTATTCGATTTGGTCCCGATCTGAGTGAGATAGGAGATAAGCTATCCCGTCGGGGTCTATATCAGGCCATTATTTATCCGAGCGCTGGGGTTAGTTTCGGGTATGAAGGAGTGAATCTGACCCTCCACAATGGAACGGTATATCAAGGGTACATCGAAAGTAAAACGGACGAAGCCATTCTCCTGCGAACGCAATCAGGACAAACCGTTGATATTCGTCTTGTAGATATAAAAGAGCAAGAGCAGCTTCAACAATCTTTAATGACAGAGGGACTATTCCGGGTATTTTCCGAGCAAGAACTGGTTGATCTGGTCACCTATTTGGAGACACTTAGAAAGGAAGTGACGCTTTAGGATCTAAGGGAGGGATAAGTGATCTTCCCTCCCAATATTGTCGATGTTGTCTTATTGTCGCGCACCTGGCACATCCCGCCAATCGCCGGAAGAAGTCTGCATCTGTATTGCTGATTCATCCGGTATTGAAAGTGTGGCAGCGCAATCACCGCCACAGTTGTCTTCGCAGATATAATGTGTCACACCCCCATTTTCTACTTTCTTAATCGAACAACTTCCACATCCATTGCAGGAAAACCGGGCCCCTCCCGGAAACTCTACCGTGCCCTTGCCGTGGAGCGGTTCTTTTTCAATTCCTTTGGTTAGTATAAATTTGCCTTCGGCTAGCAACAGCTTATAATCATCAGCAGGCCGTAGTACTCCATTGGAAAAATTAAATATATCCGCCCTCAGGTTAGTCCATTGTGATGCGATACTTTTTGACATTCTTAGAGCTTTTACTTCCTGATATTTCTTGGAGCCCGACTGAGCTACTGCGACAGAACTAAAAAAAGGAATTGATAATAAGACTAGATAAAAGACTATGCTTTTCATGATAATGGTTTTTGTTTTTAATTAGATCTCTCATTCAGTTACAAATTTGCTGTCCATAGCAATAGATATCACTGTACCCAAGTCTAGTCTTTCCAGTAAATAGTGGGAAAAGCATAAGATCTCCACAGCCAGGAAGTGCATTCATGGTCTGACGAGGCAATAGGAATTTTCTGAAATCAGAGTCTCAGAGGACGATCTCAAATAGTCTTTACTTTCGCATCTTGTAGGGCTTCCGGTACTCTTTGGTCAGCAGGGCATTCGCCTCTTTATTTTTTGAGAATTTCTCTTTCTCCGGATCCCAGCGAAGGGGTCGGCGTAATTGGTAAGCGATGTTGGCCAGATTGCAAACACTGGACGAACGATGTCCGGTCTCGGCGTCACAAATGGGAGCGCTTTGATTTCTAATGGCATCGATCCAGTCCTGATAATGATCATCGCTCTTGTAAACATGCTTTTCACTGTTAGTAATTTTAACTTCTGCAATATCCACAGGATCGGAATCAAGAAAACTACGGCTCACATCAAGCGTGCCCTTGCTTCCGATGAAACGAACAGCGTGACCTCTCTCAAAATCTTCATGGGTCATTTCTATGCCATTGTCGTAGATCATTTTCAACCCCCGTTTTGCCAGAGGATCAGCCGGAGGAACGAATAATACCGGACCACTTTGATCCATATCTAAGGCCCATTGGGCTATGTCAAACATGTGGGCACCCCAATCAGAGAGGATACCCCCGCCAAATTCCCGATATTGTCGCCACTGCGCCCAGACATCATCTTCGATCGGAGGGGCGATACCAGGGTTATATTCACGGTATGGCGCTGGCCCAATCCAACGGTCCCAATTCAATCCATCCGGAAGGGATTCTTTGGGTAGGGTACACGAGATCGCTGGATCTCCGACACTCACCATAACCTTTGAAATGTCTCCTACATATCCATTCCTGACCAGTTCAACCGCATGCCTGAACCGTTCCCAGGAACGCTGCATACTGCCGGTTTGAAGTACTTTCCCATACTTCTTTGAGGCTTTAACCATTGCCCGTCCCTCTTCTACCGTATGGGCCAAAGGTTTTTCGCAGTATACATCTTTGCCCGCCTTCATCGCATCAATACTTTGGATAGCATGCCAGTGATCTGGAGTGGCGATTACCACAGCATCAACCTGAGAACTGGAAAGTAAATCGTTATAATCTTCATAGATCATGCAATCTTGTTTCATCCCCTGATTCTCCATGGTTACCTGAGCAACATGGTTTTTAAAAAGATTCAACTTCTGACTGTCTACATCGCATCCTGCCGGGAGGGTAACATCCTTTAATTTACTGAATCGGCTGGCCAGACCCCGGGCTTGTTTTCCTGTGCCGATAAAGCCCAGTCCAATCTTATCACTTGGCGCTATGAATCCCTTCCCGCCCAAAACATGCCGGGGAACTATGAACACTGAACCGAAAAGCGATACTTTTTTGATAAAGTCCCGACGATTTGATCCCTTCCTTTTATTGTGATCTGACATTTTTTAGCAGTTTTGTACAGCTTGTAATTTACAAATTTCACCTTTTCCAATCCATGAGAAAGATCACTGCCGTTTGCTTGGGTTTAGCTTTACTCTTCTGCGCCGCTTGTAACCTTCAGGATACTAAGGAAGATGCTGACTGGCCGCACTATCAGGGAGATCCTGGATCAAACCAGTATAGTGTCTTAACCCAGGTCAACAAATCCAACGTCAGAGATTTAGAAATCGCCTGGATCTATCGTAGTGGGGATGCTGATTCACTAAATCGATCGCAGATTCAATGCAATCCTCTGGTGATAGATGGTATTCTTTACGGTACCAATCCAAATCTGAAGCTCTTTGCGCTGGATGCCGCAAACGGAGATCTCATTTGGTCCTTTGATCCTTTCGAAAACAATTATAATTTGTTTGGAATGGGTGTAAACCGCGGTTTAGCCTATTGGGCCGACCAGGGAGAGCGAAGGATTTTCTATTGCGCCGGAAATTATATCCATGCAGTGAATGCAACCAATGGTGCGCTAGCAGGAAGTTTTGGTGAAGGAGGTCGTGTTGACATCCGCAAGGGGTTGGGCGATGCGGCAGAAGGTAAATTTGTCGTGGCCAATAGTCCGGGGGTCATCTATGATAGCCTTTTCATCATAGGTACCCGCGTCTCCGAAGCCATGGGAGCCGCTCCCGGCGATATAAGGGCTTTTAATGTCCATACCGGCAATTTGGAGTGGATTTTCCACACTATTCCACATCCGGGGGAATTTGGTCACGAAACCTGGCCAGAAGATGCCTGGCAAGATATGGGAGGAGCAAATGCCTGGAGCGGTATGAGTGTTGATCATGACCGGGGAATTGTTTTTGTTCCTACCGGATCTGCTGCTTATGATTTTTACGGAGGAGACCGGCATGGTAAGAATCTCTTTGCTAATTGTCTCATTGCTTTAAATGCAAACACCGGTGAGAGAATTTGGCATTTCCAAACCATCCATCACGATCTTTGGGACCGAGATTTACCTGCGCCGCCCAATCTGGTCACCCTGGAGATCGAAGGCAAAAAAGTAGATGCTGTGGCACAAATCAATAAAGCCGGATATGTCTTTCTCTTTGACAGAGTTACCGGAGATCCGGTTTTTCCCATTCAGGAGGTTGAAGTGCCATCTTCAGATCTAAAGGGGGAAAAAACCTGGTCTACCCAACCTGTTCCCACTAAACCTCCCCGGTTTTCGAGGTCGGCACTGGATGAAAATGACCTTACCGAGAGAACCCCGGAAGCCCATGCCTTTGTTCGTGCTATCTGGCAAAGTCTCAAGAAGGGAAGGGAATTTATTCCTCCAAGCACTGAAGGTACTTTGCTTCTACCTGGATTTGACGGTGGAGGGGAATGGGGAGGTGCAGCAGTCGATCCCCAAGGTATTATGTATGTAAACGCAAGTGAAATGCCATGGATCATCAAAATGATCGAATTTCAGACCGAAGATGATGGGCTTTTGGCATCTAAGGGCCGGAATATTTATGGGGCTCATTGTCAACTATGTCATGGTGCTGACCGAAAAGGAGCAAGCATCTACACTGTTCCTTCGCTGGTAGAGGTCAAGTCACGGAAATCTGCCGAAGAAATAAAGGGCATAATTCAGCATGGGCAGGGGATGATGCCCTCATTTAACTTGAGCGACAGTGATATCAGGGCCATTACAGCTTTCCTCTTTGACTCAAAGGAAAAAATGTCCGGGGAAGAACAGAACTCCTCCCTGGCTCGTGAATCCTGGAAATACCCCTATTTCATGAGTGGCTATGTGCGATTTAAAGATCATGAAGGATATCCTGCACTTAAACCACCCTGGGGCACACTAAATGCAATTGACTTAAATAATGGCACAATTAAATGGAAAGTAACTTTAGGTGATCATCCTGAGTTGACTACCGAAGACAACGAGCCAACCGGAACAGAAAATTATGGCGGTCCTTTGGTTACTAAAGGAGGAATAGTGGTTATTGCTGCTACGTTAGACGAAAAAATTCGTGCATTCGACCGGGAAACCGGCGCCTTATTGTGGGAGCATGACTTGCCGGCAGCCGGATTTGCCACACCGAGTACCTATTCGATAGATGGAAAACAATACATTGTAATAGCGTGCGGTGGTGGTAAGATTGGCGTTAAATCCGGTGATGCATACGTTGCATTCAGCTTGCCTGACTAAATTATTAACCAATCAGATTTCCTTTTTCATCCCAAACCGGTTCCTTGGTTCTGGTTTCCTGGTCTATACACCGCGAAAGCCAGTACTCATCATATTCCAGGTCGTGTTTTTTCAACTCTTCATCCGGTACTCCATCCCATACATTGGGCACATTACCCACATATCCAAGATCATCTATCCCAATCTTTGTGGTGTAGAACCCCGTCATAGTTAAGTCACGAATGTGACTGAAAAATTTTGCCCCTTGGGAATGCTCTGGTTTCACCGCATCAGGATACGCTATATCATCTACGATCTCAATTTGCTGAGCTGAGCTACAGTCCGCGAACGGACTTCCAAAACGAGCATTAGCTTCATGATCAAGCCACATCAATCCACCTCTGAGTGGTACCTGATGGTAAGGCATGTCTTTAACAATAAACTCAATAAAAGCAGGTACTTCGGCATCATTGGCCGATCCTGAGTTTTCATCTGCCGGTAAGATGATGCCAGCCAGTACGCTGATGGTAGCCATCTCATGGTCAGTGAAGAATTTTTCCTCCTTCAAAGCGTTATCTCTCGCTATTTCCTCTTCGGTCCTTCCATAGCCTCCTCCGGCTACTTCAGTGGATTCTTTCACTGGTGAGGAAGTATCTTTGGAATCTGACTTGCATCCATTCAGCACCAATCCTCCTGCGACACCGCCTACCAAGATCGATTTGATTGTTTCTCTTCTGTCCATAAATAGCTATTTAGATATTCATCTTTTTTAATTCATCAATAATATAGTCAGATGCTCTCCATGCTAATGCTAAAATCGTCCAAGTGGGATTTTTATCAGCTTGAGAAACAAACGGTCCACCATCGACTACAAATACATTGTTAACATCGTGCAATTGGTTATAGGTGTTAGTGACGGATTTTCTCGGATCATCACCCATCCTGGTGGTCCCGACTTCATGGATGATCCGTCCCGGTGCAGCCAATCCGTAGTCAGTATCTGCCCCCGGTTTATCTCCCAATAACTCGGCCCCCATATTAGTCAGAATTTCTTCGAAGGTGTCTTGCATATGTCTGGCTTGCCTGACTTCCTGATCTGACCAGGTATAGTGAAAACGTAAGACGGGGATTCCGTATTTATCCACTACATTAGGATCGATCTCGCAGTAATTATCTTCTCTTGCAATACACTCACCCCGGCCACTCATACCCACTACTGCCCCGAAGAAACGCCTCGCATCTGCCTTAAGTTTACTGCCATACCCTCCGGTAGTGTATCCAGTGGCGTCTTTTACGAATCGATTCATGTCACTAACTCCAAAACCGAAACCATAAGAGGGCATCCCCATTCCTCCCCACACTTCAATGTGATAGCCACGGCTGAAATCCAGTTTCTTGTCATTTAGCCACCAGGGTGTATATACATGCATACCTCCAACTCCATCTTCGTTATATCTTCCCCGGTTCATCAGTGCCGGCACAAAGCCTGACCGGGAAGCTCCGGTGGAATCATGCAGGTATTTACCCATTACCCCACTTGAATTACCCAAGCCATTTGGATGTTGAGCACTCTTAGAATTTAATAGAATCCGGGCACTACTACAGGCGGAAGCGGCCACCACCACAATTTTACTCTTGATCTTGTATTCCTGCATATCTTCCTTATCGATATAGGACACTCCCGTCGCCTTACCTTCTGCATTGGTAGTCACTTCTCTCACGACAGAATTGACAAAAAGATCCACGTTCCCGGTCTCCATGGCAGGGATGACCAAAACACTGCTGGAAGAAAAATCGGCATATACCCGGCAACCCCTGCTACACTGACGGCAATAAAAACAAACACCTCTTTTCTTATTTATGGGACGGGTCAGCATAGAAAGCCGGGCCGGGATGACCGGTATATTCGACTTAGCCGCCGCCTTGGCATAATAGAGTTCGTGCAATCTTGGTTTGGGTGGGGGGAGAAAGAAGCCATCTGGTTCATTAGGTATATTTTCCCGGCTTCCAAAAACACCAATCATTTGATCGACCTTGTCATAATAGGGGGCGACATCTTCATAGCCGATTGGCCAGTTGTCTCCCATCCCATCGTGATCTTTCCTTTTAAAATCCAATGGTCCAAATCGCAACGAGATTCGTCCCCAATGATTTGTCCGGCCTCCCAACATGTGCGACCGGAACCAATCGAACTGTGTTCCATTTTTACGTGTATAGGGTTCCCCCTCAATTTCCCATCCTCCCAGTGCAGCATCAAAATCTCCAAAGGCCCGAGTAGTCCCGGCACCACGTCTTGGCGATTCCCATGGCCACTTCAATTGTGTTTGATATTCTGCTTTCGCCGGATCGTAAAATGGACCCGCTTCAACCAGGGCGACCTTCAAGCCAGCGCTGGCCAGTTGATAGGCAGCCATGCCTCCTCCGGCACCTGACCCAACGACACACACATCATATTCTTTTGGCTGTTCTTTGATCTGCATTTAATATTCTTTAATGTTAATGACCGTTTTAAAATGAGCAGATTAAGTTAAGATTTATCTTGGCAATGTCCTGGTTCATTATTGGAGAAAAATAAAAGTTGGCCCCCGGAAATTTTTATTTGACAGCATCGTGCCTTAGACTTGCATCATCAGATAACTATTTTTTTTAAATGCTTATCTCACTAAATATCAATCCCGTATCGAGTAAATATGTCTTCGCCTACCGTCTTTCATCCCATTACAATATCTTC
>JAGQWZ010000430.1 GCA_020436835.1 Saprospiraceae bacterium
GGGTTCGAGCCCCCGGATTCCGCAATGGTACATTTGGGGTGATGGATATTTAACCCCTCCGGGGTTCGTGGGCACATAGACGTCTATCCTGTGATTACGACATCCAGGGTTATAGCTCATTCATCCCTTTGGGGTTGGGTTGGACCGGAGGGCTCTAATTCCGAATCCTGCTGGTGCTACATCCGCGATTTCTCAGTTCGGCTGAGAATTGATCTCCAAATGGATTCTCGATCGCACAATTTTGCGGATCTGCGTATACTTGTATTATGGATTTCAAGAGTCTCCCTAAAGTCGAACTGCATCTTCACCTTGATTGCTCATTGAGTTATAAAGTAGTGCGACAATTAGATCCCGGGATTTCCAAAGAGGAATACGAGCATTCTTTCAAGGCCGACAGTAGATGTCATTCACTGTTAGACTATCTGGAGAGGGCCGTGAGAGGGGTGGAACTGATGCAGGATGCTTCCTCCCTGGAGCTGGTTACGCTGGATCTCTTTGAGCAATTGAAAGCAGATGGAGTGATCTATGTCGAAATCCGTTTTGCTCCCTACCTCCATCTGCTGCAAGGGTTGAAAGCGGAAGAGGTAGTGGAGATCGTTGATCAGGCGGTGCGCAGAGGAGCTGAACGGACGGGGATAGAGGCTGGATTGATCTTGTGTACCCTGCGCCATTTCAGTCAGGAGCAGAGCCTGCATACCGTCAAATTAGTCGAGGAATTTCAAGGCAGGGAAGTGGTGGGCTTCGATATTGCAGCTGATGAAGCTGGTTATCCGGTTGACAATCATATTTCGGCCTTTAAATATGCCAAGGAAAAGGGACTGCACATTACGGCACATGCCGGAGAGGCTTGTGGTCCTCATAGTGTGTGGGAAACCCTCGCTAATTTTTATCCCTCTCGTATCGGTCATGGAGTGCGCAGCATCGAAGACCCGGTCCTGATCGAACATCTGATCAAGCAGGGGATTCATCTCGAAGTACGCCCGACCAGCAATCTGCAGACCGGTATTTATGAACATCTGCACGAACATCCTGCCGACAGACTTTTGAGGGCAGGAATCTCGATGAGTATTAATACGGATGGGCGGACCATTTCCAATGTCACTCTGGGTGATGAGTATAATAAATTGCAGAAAAATTTTGGTTGGGGATTTAAGGAATTAGCCCAATGTAATTTGTACGCTCTTGAGGCCGCTTTTATTCCGGAAAAAAGAAAAAAAGAGATCAGAGAAAAATTAATCCACGGCTGGAATAAAATCAGCTAGTTTTTTTATTGCTTTCAATAATTCTCCAATTTATCGATTCCATTTCACCTGTCTACTCCTCTTTAATGGCTTCAATCGGATTGGACAGGGCGGTTTTCAGGGATTGGGCGCTGACTGTCAGAAAGGCCAACAGCATTACCACAAATCCGGTAAAAATGGGTACCCACCAGGGGAAATCAATCCGGTAAGCGAATCCGGTTAACCAATCTTTAAGCAGATACCAGGTCACCGGCAGGGCGATCAGCATGGAAATACCAATCAATAAAATAAATTCTTTGGAAAGTAATCTTAAAATTTGGGGAACGGAAGCACCGAGAATTTTTCGAATTCCAATTTCCTTGAATCGCTGTCTGGTGACAAAAGCAGACAGGCCAAATAGTCCAATGCATGAAATTAAAATAGCGATAATTGAAAAATAGCCAATAATTGAGGAAAGTCTCGTTTCAGCGGTGTATGCATCATTTATTGATTCATCGAGAAATTGATATTCAAATACTTTTTCCGGGAAAAATTCTTTCCATTTTTCCTCTAGAAACTTTAACGTTTGCGGAATTTCCGAATTTGCAATTTTCACTGAAAACCAGGCAAAAGCACCGGGTCGAACTTCCATGACGAGGGGCGTGATTTCGTTGCGCAAACTATTGAAATTAAAGTCTTTCATTACCCCCACCACTTGTCCTTCTTTTCCTTCCAGAACCATCTGACCTCCGATCGCGGCTTCCGGACTTTCCCAGCCCAGAGCGTTCACTGCCTGTTCGTTGATCAGAAATGAACTGAGATGATCTGTGCCAAAGGACACATCAAAGTCTCTTCCGGCAATTATTTCGAGACCAAAAGTTTCGCTATAATCGTAGTCAACGGCCAGAATCCGGGGGAAGAAATTTTCTGACTGAGGTACATGATCGTTCCACACATTGCGGGCCACAGCCCCTAAACCAGGTGCCTGATAGCTCTGGGTGACCGCCAGGACTTTGGGATTGATGGTCAGGCTTTCATCGAATGCATTCATTTTTTTTTTTTGTTTTTTTTTTCTATGTTGAAACACAGCATTTTTATTATTGTTACTTTTTTATGGCAGTTTGACAATAAGA
>JAGQWZ010000431.1 GCA_020436835.1 Saprospiraceae bacterium
AGATCAAATCCGGGAAGTGCTCCGCAAAACAGTATCTAGTCTCGGATACTCAGAATTCCAGCAAACAAAATATTTCTCATCGGCTACCCATCAGGAAATATTAGCCGGAGCATTGGATCTGGATGAAGATCTGGAACATCCTTCCGGTCATGTACTTGCCCTGGAAAGAGTGCTAAAAGACATTCCTCAAACTAAAGATTTTATGGATCTGGATGCAACCGGGAATCCTGATGAGGAATGTCAAACAAAACTTGATGCATTAAAGAAAGAATTAAAAGGATTGTTGGCAGATGAAAAAAACTATATAACGTATCAGGCAGACTGGATCGGTGACAAACCCGTTCTTGAAGATCCCGAGGCATTTGCTGATCTGGTTTATGAATTTTTAAAGGACATAATCTTTCAGCAAATTGATCAGATCATCAATCCCGATGAGATAAAACATGAGCAAAATCTACATGAAGAGTTTAAGAGCCAGCTAACCGAACATTTTTCCGGAAGAGTAGATCTGCTTGAACAGGTCGGAAGTTATATTGATAAAGATCCGGTTCAAAAACCTCTATCCTTAATCGGTGCTTCCGGATCCGGCAAATCCAGCGTGATGGCCCAGGCTATTCAGGAAATCGAAGAAAAATATCCTGATGCCGTGCTGGTGTACCGGTTTATCGGAGCGACATCCGGATCTACCAGCCTGATTTCTTTGCTACAAAGCGTAGGAGGCCAGATCGCAGCTGCTTTTGGCTCAACCCTTGAATCGATGGCAAATTTCGAAAGTCAAAAAGCATTGTATGAATTAAGTAGTCTTTCTGAAGTATTTAAGCAATGCCTGGCACTCAGCACAAGTGAAAGGCCCATTTATATCTTCCTTGATGCTTTGGACCAGCTATCCAATTATGAGGACAATCCATTCTATTGGTTGCCTTCAGAGTTGCCTGAACATACCCGTTTTGTTGTCTCTGTGCTGCCAGAAATCGAACCGGTGTTGAGCAATACATCATTAATTCATCTTCCGGGTTTAAATAAGCTGGAAGCCGAACAGATCATTGCCAAATGGCTCCATGCGAGTAAACGTACCTTGACTTCCTCCCAGCAACAATATTTACTCGATAAATTCAATAATACAGGATTAGCATTGTACTTAAAACTGGCATTCGAACAAGCCAAGAAATGGCATTCCGATACTGACAATTATTTCCTACAGGATGATGTTCCAGGTATGATTAACGGCTACATTGACTCACTGCATGATGAACACATTGAGGAGTTTGTTCAAGATGTCATTTGCCTGATGCTCTGTGGTCGTTATCAGGGGCTAGCTGAAAATGAAATCCTGGAAATTTTCGCCTTCGACGAAGAGTTATGGAATAAATTTCTCGGGAATACCCACGAACGCCATCGCAAGGAATTGATTGATATGCGAATAGAACTGAAAGGACAAATGAAAATTCCCATCGTAGTTTGGTCAAGGCTATTCCTCGATCTGGAGCCATTTCTTGCAGAGAGGGATGCAGATGGAGTGCCGATCATTGCATTTTTTCATAGGCAATTTAATGAGGTGTTGAGGGAGAGGTATGAGCTCATAGGGTCATCATGAACATAAAAATGCCATAGAAAGTACTACATAAAGATTACATTAAATTAATTTGCCTTGTGATAAATATTGGGACAAATTGCATTGTGATTAAGTGTATTGTAAAAATGGGATAATATTAAAATCGAATCCTTAAGTTTATCATTTTGTCAAATGTTGGTTTGAGTTTTTCAAAAATAAACATCAGGTTTTCGAAAAGCTGCTCATAAGTGTTAATGTTAATATGAAAGGGTTTTAATTGTACTAGCCATTTACTGTTTATCTCCAGACTTGTGGTTTGGATTGGTCCTACTATTCTGTTTTCTGACATAATGCTAAAACCTTCAACTGGTAATCCAGATCCAAGCTTAATATTATAATCATATTTTGGTTCAACGAGATATAAATCCTTCGTTGCAGCCACGACGATCCCTAATGTTCGAGCAACTACACACCTTAAACTTAGTCCTATTTCATGAGC
>JAGQWZ010000432.1 GCA_020436835.1 Saprospiraceae bacterium
GAATGGGTATTGCAGGTATCTGGAGTTGTGTAAGGAGTTATCAGTTAGCTAAGAAAATATTTAAAATTAATTTTCAGGAAGTCTACAATTCGGTTACAAATGATCCGATTAAAATTACAACACTTGGACAGAAGGCAAATAAATTTATCTTAATATTCATTGATGATAAAGATAAACTGAAGTTGACAAATTCGGTCGATTACGATTATTTTGCTTCGGCCAAAGATTGGCGATTAACCCTTGAAAAAATTATAAGTCTTTCTCGAGAGGATCGGAGCAAGCGAAGCAGTTATGATAAAATCAAAAAAGTAAATTCACGATTATTACCCTATCTGGCAGCAGTTATTTTATATTTTAATAAAGACATTGAAAGAATCCCACAAACACCAATTAAGTTTTCGAAGTGAAATTATTACTGGCATTTCTGATCAATCTGATTTTTTTACCCATTGTATGGATTATGGTTACTTGCTCAAATGAAAAGAAAGCGTCTGCCTCATCGAGGGGAGATGATCAGTAAATAAAACAGCAAGGTTGTAGGGAAGGCTTTGGGTTTGGTATCATTTCATTTATTCATAATTTGGATTTCAGGCATTAGTTTGGGAAAGTTTCTATACGTTATCCTTTGCGCTTCATATTTCAATCAGAAGGTTTTCTTTCATTTTTGTTCCGGCAAAAACGAAACAAAAACCTCGTAATCCGCAAAACTCACCTGTGCGTTCTTTCGTTGCTCATGTCATTCTGGTTAATCAGTTTTCCACCTGTCCCCTCTTTGACGGCCACGCGCAACCCCCGTTTTTCAACGGCTGTCAAAGGAGGGGTGATCTCTACGTTCAAACAGTTGCGGCTTACCTCCAAGCCCATCTATAGTTCCTTGAATCACCTATTTTCCTACGAGCCCCAAAGCCTAGAAAATTGCATCTACAAAAAGTTATAACTGGATATTGGATGATTAATTTAAACTATGGTAATTTGATTCATCATGTAATAACATTTTAAGGTGCAGCCATTAATACTCCACATACCCCATGCTTCCACTCACATTCCATTCAAGGATGGGTATCTGGTTGGGGAGGAATTACTTCAGCAGGAGATCAATAAACTCACCGACTGGTATACCGATGATTTGTTTGATAGCCCAGAAGACATCACTATAAAAGCGGATTTCAGCCGGATCTTCTGTGATGTTGAGCGGTTTGTGGATGATCAGCAGGAGGTCATGGCACAATATGGTATGGGCATGCTGTACACGCATACCGATGCCGGGCAGCGAATGCGGGAAGTGAACCCAACTTTGCGAAAGCAGATCAAGGAGGAATACTATTTGCCGCATCACCAAAAACTTGAAGTGGCTGTAAAAAAACAACTAGATCAATTCGGTCATGCCTTGATGGTAGATTGCCATTCTTTCACGGATATTCCTTTTGAGCGAGACCTGAACAAAAAAGTGCCACGTCCCGATATCAATATTGGCACCGATCCATTTCATACATCGCAAACACTCCAGGATCTCACATTGGAATTCTTCACATCCAGGGGATTTTCTGTTGGTCTGAATTGGCCTTATTCCGGAACCATGGTGCCAATGGCTTATTATCAGAAAAACAGGCAGGTCCAATCCATCCTGATTGAAGTAAACCGGAAGTTGTATCTGGATGCGGTAACCTGCACAAGAAATAGGCATTTTAATGAAATCAAAAGCGTATTGAACCAATATCTGCATTTAATCCGTTCCAATGTCAATGATATCTTTTATCCAATAAACAACGAATCATGAAACCCGATCCCTACACCAAAGTCATCCTGACCGTCATTGCTGCCTCCTTGCTCATCCTGGTCGTTCAGCAGCTTAATCTGATTCCCAGGGCTTATGCCAATAATCCATCCTCCGGTTATGCCATGGTTCCACTCAACGAGGACGGCTCCATCAATGTGCGAATCCAGCCCGGCAGTGCGAACATCGATGTGAATATTAAGGAAATTGATACCCATGACAAGCTGGATGTCAATCTGGAAGAAGTAGGCGGGTATCATGTGTACCGGGCGGTGCCGGTGGAGATGAAATAAGGCATTAATTATACCATTTATTAAGATGGCTGGTAAATACCAACGGAAAAGAATTAAGACGTTCATGGGTTTTGTCCATTTGGGCTTGGAGAATGGTTATACGGAAAAGCCCATTCCAATCTCTGAATACATTCATGCCATCCAAAGTTACCAGCGGGACCGGATCGTCCATAAAAGGATATAACTTTCAGTAAGTACCAGTGAATCCCACATGGTACTTGATGGACAAAACGAGCCGCATATCCGACTTGAATTTCTGAATTATCCACGGTTTCCTTTGGAACAGGATGTTTTCAAATCCGAGGTCATTGCCATGGTAGAACACTTGATGGAAGTCTTTCGGCAAAATCGTACCGTCGTTGTATTTACGGATGAGACCATTATGCTGCAAAATAATACGGAAATAGATCCCCGGATTACCCATGATATTTCATAAAGAACCCGGCTGTCTATTCCTACCGGACATAGGTGGTTAATCATGATTAATCTATGATCAATCATTGACTGATGCAACCGATGATTCAACAGTGAATGATGTTATTTAGAATAATTAATCAGGTGACTAAGGAATGTATAAAGTGGTTGGTAAAGTCATTGTTTTCATCTTTTGGTTGGTGGCAGGTATTTTAGCCCTTTTCTTTTTAATAATGTTCTGGACTACCCGTGGAAATTCAGACCGGTAGTTCGCATTAATGCTTGAATTATATGGAATTTCCTGATTTATTTTTCTTTTCAATCCGGTACGCATAAATCCTTCTATCCAGCGGATTTCGCATCCGTTCAATCGACAATGGAAATTGCTTTTTCTGATTAAGCTCCTTAATGATCTGCGACCGCTTGTTTCTCCGCGAATTCATGGAAATGGAATCATCCAGATGGAGGCACCTATCCAGGGTCTCCAGGTCGATGGTCTGATTGATGTGGTCAAAAA
>JAGQWZ010000433.1 GCA_020436835.1 Saprospiraceae bacterium
AAAATAGAAAAAAAGGCCCAGGAGATTTTAACTCCAGGCTTCGTGCTATTTGCTTTTTAACGCCTGGCTGGGAATCCAGGGAAATCCCAGGGTGGGTTGATTAACGTAACGCTGGTTGTGGATGACCAACCGAGTACCGGCTCCCGGCGCAAGCCGGACCGTAAACTGGGATTGATCTACCAGTACTCGTTGTTCATTGACCTCAACATAAGTGCATTGGTGTTCCCCATAAGCACCCGTTTGAACTACCAACTCGCGTGACTCCGTTTGATCTAAATTGACCAGAGTTACTGCTACATAATCTTCCGTCATTTCATCGATCAAGGCTCCCACATCCGGAGGAATGCCTGCACGACGATTTACCGGATCAAAGTAGCGAAGACGGCAATGCAGCAGGGCTCCTCCCCGACCTGGATCCAGGCCCGCCAGCATTAATTGGCGGAGCGTCTCAACAGTTGCCGGGTTGAATGCCATGGGATCATCCGCGAGGCGGGTATCGGGAGTCGTCTCATCTTCCCGCATAGCTCCGATCTTATCACGAATTCTCAGGAAGTCCCGGCGCAGTGCCTGTTCCGGGTAGCCCGGATTAGAACCCTCCAGAAAATCAATCCACGCATTATCAGGCATCCGGATCCGGTCTTTTGGATCACAGGTGAAATAGTAGCACTCCAAGGCACCGGCCGACCAGGGTTCCGGTTCAAAAGCATACCAACCCTGATCACCATACATCCGGGGGTACTGAATCTGACCGTCAATCTCCCGGTGGTTTGAGTTCACGTTGTCGATCATAGCTCCCCAGGCGTCAATGTAGCGGCGGTCGCCGGTCAATAGAAAAGCATTATTGAATCCGATCTGGCCTCTCTCCACCCGGTTCCGGTGAGCAGGCGCCCCGGTCTGAGGCACCACCGGGGAAAAGCCCCAGCCATATACCCCTCCGTACCACTTACCTCCCACTGCACCTCCAATCTTCCCATCCAGCCCGATATTGGTTGGAATGATGCCATCGTTATCCTTCATTCGTTGCAACCATGCATCGACATAGTCCAGGAGCCACTGCCTGTATTTCGACTCTCCGGTAAGCATAAAAGCGTTCGCGGCCAAAGTAGTAGCACCCATATTCTGGGGATGATCACCGATGATATCATTGTAATCCTTAAAGTGTGCCACCATCTCTTCATAGCTCCGCTCGCCGTGCCCAAGGTGAAACCTGTTTTCCACCCGGATCGGATCACCTGCCCAGTCCAACCCGGTGGTCTTACGCATCAATGGACCGCGGCTCCCATTGAACATACTCTTGATGATATTATGCTCAAAATCGTAATTCTGGGCTTCGGGGTCTTCATTCAAATAGAATCCGGCAAATCGACGAACTCTTTTTTTATAATTAAGATCCTCCGGATCCGAGAGACCCTGTAGATTAAAAACCCGTAATCCTTCCCCATTGTGCATCCAGTCCATCATGACCGGAAATTCCTTATAGTACATGCCTTCCCGGGCAAAAGGCACTTCTACCGTTTTTGCCTCAGTATATTGTCGCAGATGCCCCTCCCAGGCTTTCTTGTATAAATCCAGGATATCGTCCGGTGCTCCCAACATGTGTAGGATCGGCCAATCGGCCACGTTTTCAATGGCATCATCGGGACCGTCATCACCTCCCCACCGTTCCACACACATCAGGTAACCCCGTTCGTCGAAGTACTTATCGAAAAATTCACGACACGCAACGGCATTAGCATTGATTAATTCCCGCTCTAATAATGCCCAGGACGGAGGTGCCATGAAAGATTCAATTTGAATTGTGACATCCGAGGCAAAATTAGCCCTCGTCTGGCCGGAGCAGACCAGAGAAGTTAGGAAGCTGATTATCAGAAATGCTTTTGCAGTCAAATATTTATTCATGATCCACTTTAAATGAGAAAATTATTTTCGAAATTACAAACTAATTAGAGGGTACTCAGAACCAACGCTGAATATTATTCCTTGCCAAAATAATCGCATTCTTTCAAGTAGATTTTCGATCCATGCTTTTGTTAAAAATTCCAGAGAGTTCGGGATCCTTCACTTTGTATAATATCCGTAAATAAGTGGCCTTGCTAGGAAGAGTATCATTACTCTCTGATGTGAGGTTTATACCCCATGATCCGAAAGACACAGTGTTGACATTTTATTCTTGCATAAGCCAGATTAAGATCTGCTCCTGCCTCTTTGCCTTTTTTTCTTTAGTACCGCCATCTCTTGTTCACGTTGATCGATCTTTTGAAATCGATTATTCAAAATTTCAACTTCTTGCCGTAGAATATCAAGTTTCAACTGTTGTCCTTCAATAATTTCCTGCTGGGCTTTGATAGCGGCAAGGGCTACACCATTAGCGTCCAGCGTACAAATGGTGGTATCGTCATCTCCCAGTCCAAAATTGAGATGAAAATCCTGTGCCATGGGGCCGATGTGCTTTCTGGCCTGACCTTTATACTGCCACTTATAAATAGGCATCCTTTGAAGGGCCTTTAAAACATCCCCATATGACAAATCATCAATTTGTTCCTTCAGATTTCGATCGCTATTGTGTGTAAAACCACCTGATGCACTGACCGTACCATCATGAGCTACACGAAAAAGTATGGTGTTATTCTGTCCTCGTACGAAGAAATTTCCGGTTCCATTATTATTGAAATCTATCCTCGCAACCACTGCATCATTTCCCTGCAACAAAATGTCGCTGCCGGATACATCCGGATCGCTACGAATAATGCCGTCATCACCAGTATCATCGACACTCGATGCCCGCAAAACAATGTCGGCATAACCCCCGTCCTTGGATCCTCGAAAACTGGCGCCATAACTATGGTTACTAAAACCTGTAATTCCCGTGGAAGTAACACTGTAGCCATATACACCGATACTGGAACTGCTGCCTCCATAAACTCCATAACTTGAGGTACTTTCGCCGACTACGCCACCATTATTTATACTTTTACCTCTCACCGCAACTTCAAATTCACTTTCACTGAAGATACTTTGACCAATTGCATAGCCACCAAGAAAAAAAATGAGCATGGATAGTGCAAATGTTTTTCGTTGTGTACCGGAACTATTGCTACCAAATACCAAATTGAATTTTGTCTTCATCACTGATTCGATTTATTAAATCAATTTTTGAATTTAATTAATTCCAATGATCGCGTAACATTTTTCTGTAAACCCGAAGAAGAGAATCAAATGAATAACAAGAATGGATGTACTCTGCTTTAAGCCCTTGATAAGCAACTTATGAGACAAACACGAAGCATCTCAATTTAATGTTGACTAAGGAATCAGTGAGCCATTGTTCATCTGGTATCCATCGATTACAAAATGATGCTCTGGAACAGAATTGTCCTGCGGGATCTGCTATTTTTATAGGAATCAATGCAAATTTTCAAATGAACGAGCTTAAAGATGAACCATCGAAAAACCGTCTGATGTCGCTGGATGCCTTACGTGGTTTTGATATGTTTTGGATCATCGGAGGATCTGGCATGGTCATCTCACTGGTGGAACTACTTGGATTTCCCGAAAACTGGACTAACACGCTGTCCGAGCAAATGACTCATGTCGACTGGGAAGGATTTCATTTTTACGATCTGATTTTTCCCTTATTTGTCTTTATCTCGGGAGTCACCGTCCCTTATTCGGTCCTTTCGAAAAAGAATAAAGGTGTTCCGGTCCGAAAACTGCAAACGGGTATTTTCCGGCGCTCACTACTACTGGTTCTGATTGGCCTTAGTTTCAGCCTGTTTAAATTCCAATGGGATGCCATCAGGCTCTACCAGGTCCTGTGGTTGATCGGCATGAGCTACTTAGTTGGCGCAAGCATTACCTTACAGGTAGAAAGCTGGAGGCATAGAATTGTGATCTTCTTCGCCGTTCTCCTCATATATCAGCTCATGATGTTTTACTTACCTTATCCTGGTAAGGGCGCTGCAATCACTCCGGAAAACAACCTGGCTGCGTGGCTGGATAGGAACTTTATCAAGACCAATCTGTACCGGGTGGTCTATGATCCTGAAGGTACCATTCGCATCTTTCCGGCAGGTATGCTTGGTCTGCTGGGTGGATTGATTGGTCAGCGGATCAAGTCCTTCAAACAACCAGAAGTTCGTTGCGGGATTGAGCTTTTGGCGGCCGGACTGGTTTGTTTGCTTCTGGGCTGGCTCTGGAGCTTCAGTTTTCCCATTATCAAGGATTTGTGGTCGCCTTCCTTTATCCTCTGGTCGGGGGGCTGGTCTCTGCTTCTACTCGCATTATTTTATATAGTGATTGACGTGTGGAAAATCAGATGGGTGGGCTGGTTTTTTCTGCCGGTAGGAATGAATGCTATTGCTGTTTATGCAGCAAAATGGTATTTCCCGATGAAAGACAGCCGGGATTTCTTTTTTAAGGGGTTTGCCAACCTTTTTCATGATCCGGTGGTGCAAAAGTTTATCCTATTCTCAGGCTTGGTAATGATCCAATGGATTGTTCTCTTTGCACTTTATCGTAGAAAAATATTTTTACGGGTCTAATATCGGACAGTACCAGTAAAATGCAGCAAATTCATCAGGGTTGGACCTTATCAGGTTTCCCGTGCCGGTATTCTGATGGCGTCACTCCAAACTGTTCTTTAAAAGTTGTAAAGAAATAGTTGGGACTGCTAAAGCCGACTTCAAAGGCAACTTCGGTGATACTCAGTGAGGTTGATCGAAGTAGTTGTGTGGCCTTCTTCAACCGCTGTTCCTTAATAAAACTCGTAGTGGAGTGATTGGTCAATGCTTTGAGCTTTCGATGCAACTGCATCCGGCTCAAATGCATCGCCCGGGCAAAATCATCCGCAGAAAAATCCTCCCTACTCAAATTAACCTTTAGTACCTCCTGCAATTCCTGCCAAAATCTCTTATCGACTTCTGAGCTTTCTTCTGGTAACTCATTGAGGGAACCCTGTCTTTTAAACCGGTCTTTGAGTTTGTGCTGCCACAAAACCAGATTCTCTACCTTTGACCTTAATTCTTCAACAGCAAACGGTTTGACCAGATAATCGTATGCCCCAGCTTGGAGTCCATCTACTTTCCTGCGTTCATCCCTATTTGCGGTAAGAAGTATGAAGGGTATATGACTGGTAATGGAGGTTTCTCTCAATTGCTCCAACAGTTCAATGCCATTGATTCCCGGCATCATCAAGTCAGATATAATGATATCCGGTATATATTTAATGGCCATTTTAAGAGCTTCCTCACCATCTTGGGCTGACATGATCCGGTATTTTGACTCAAAGATCTCTTCCAGGTGATTGCGCATATCCACGTTGTCCTCCACCACGAGTAAGAGCGGTTCATCGGATAACTCCGGCAACTGATTGGTGGGCGATTTATAAGCCGAAATGCGACCTGTCTTTTCCTGAATTTCGTAATCTCCCTCTATGACTAGTCCTCTTGATTCGTAGTATTTCTCTTGGGTAGGAATAGTTAAGGTAAAGGTAGATCCAAGACCGGGATTTGATTCTACCTTCAATTCACCGTGGTGCAACTCGGTCAATTTGCTGCATAACGCCAGCCCTATTCCAAGACCTTCCACGGCATACTCTTCACCGGTGTGGCGATAGTAACGCTCAAATATTTTAGATCTGACTTCTTCCGTAAAGCCAGGGCCGGTATCCTGAACGGAAATCGAAACCGATCCATCCCTATCTTCCGCCCTCAATTTTACCAATCCGGTGGCAGTGTATTTAAAAGCATTGCTCAGCAGGTTAAAAATTATAGTTTCTAAATGCTTTGGATCATAGCTGTAGGGACCTGCATTCAGGTCAATATCAATTTCATAATGCAGGTTCTTGGAAATCGCCATGGACTCAAAGGAGGCAGCGATCACTTTGAGATGCTTTAAGAGATCTCCCTTACGCAAATGTAGATCAATCTTTCCTGCGTCGAGTCGGTTTAAATCATTCACACTGTCAACCAGATGGGTCAGACGCCCCGTATTGCGATTAATGATCTGCAATTGATGCCGCAATCCAGGCGAAACATCCTCCTCTGCCAGGGCCAAGTCAACCGGTCCTTTGATCAAGGCGATTGGTGTGCGTAATTCGTGAGATATTTCCGCAAACAACCGGGACTTAAGTTCGTCAAGTTCCCACAATTGCATATTTAATTTTTGCTTTTGCCTGGATCTGAATTGAAGAAGTATGACGGTAAAAAACAATATAACCACCAGGATCCCGCCAATGAATCTTACTATAAGATTTTGTTTGTCTTTCTGCGTCTGAGAAAGCTTCAACTCAGTCAGTTCTCTTTGGGTATTGCTGGTCTGATATCTCATTTCAGCTTGCCGGAGTTCTGATTCCAGCTGGTGGGAGCCAAGGGTATCCGACAAGGCAATGTAGCTAAGAAGACTGTCATAAGCGGTGCTAATCTGACCGGATGAATGCAGTGATTCACTTAGTTTCTTCAAAATATCTCGTCGTACATCAGCTGATTCCTGTAGCGCAAGTGCTTCCCTAAAGGCGGAAATGGCCTCCGGATGTCTATACTGATTTTGGTTCAAAATGCCGATCTCGGCCAGGGAATTCGCCTGGCCGGCTTTATCGCCTATTTGGACATAGGTATCATAAGCCTCATTTAAGAGTACTTTAGCCTTCTCCGGATGATTGAGCTGTTGTTGTAAGTTGGCATAGTTCATACTCAACTCGGCAATTCTTCGGGGAAAATTGATTTCGCGGTATTTTTGCAGTGCTCTGGACATCAATGTATCACTCCGTTCCAGCTGTTGAAGGTTTTGGTAAAATATAGCTTCCCGGTGATCAACTGCCGCAAGAGATTCATCGCTATTTGTCCTCATCATGCATTCCCTGGCTTTTCCGCTATAGACCAGGGCCAATGAATCGTCGCCCATACGTTCGCTATAGATGATGGCAATATTTATCAGCGCAATTCCCTGCACGTATGCGCGATCTTTTTCTGAGGTCCTGCATATGGAGTCCACCGCCTGAAAGTGACGTAGAGCAGCCACATAATTTCCGGCTCTGGATTCGATGTTTCCCAGCGTATTCAAATTCAGAACGATCAGGCCAACATCTTCCAGCTGATAAGACATCTCCAGGGCCTTTTCCATGTAATAGCGAGCGGTGTCCGTTTTTCCCTGGATATCATACATTAAAGAGACTCTGCTGTAGGCTTGGGCCTCTTGGTTTGGCCTGTTGATTTGCCGGCCAATTTCTCCGGACTTCAAAACCTCCTTTATGGCGGTTTGATGTTCTCCTTTTCTAAAGTGATAATAACCTTTCCAGTAGTGATATAACAGGTTGCCATATCCATAGTTGCCTTCCTGTGAAATCTTTTGGATGCGGTTCAGACAATAAAAGGTCGAATCCGCTACTCCATGATCTATGTAATAATTGGCCAATCGTCGATAGGCATCACAACGAAGCGAATCACTTAGTCCTGAGTCAGACCCAGCCAGGAGAAGAGAATCGACCCGGATCTCTTTCTGAGCAACTAAACTGAATGGTACTTTAAGGACCAGGATAAATAGTAGCAATCGTCGGGATAGAGGTAGGTTCATGGCAACTGGATCGGAAATGGAGTGATTAAATGACTTGTGATAGATGATCGCCAGGTAAAAATTAATAAGAAAAGATGGTAGTTCCTAGTGGAGATCCTGAATTTCAAGCGAAAAATGATAGTCAGTCCTCCCGACCTACAGAAATAATTGACAGCCGCATAGCATTATAACCTGACCAGGCTATTTTCCAAAGGCGCCTCCATTCCCGTTCGACCGGCTTTGTCAAAGATCAGCCAATCGCATCATTGACTACTTTCTGAGCTTCTTCCTGCAGCTGACGTAAGTGTGTTTCTCCCTTGAAACTTTCCGCATAGATCTTATAGATATTCTCCGTACCGGAAGGTCGCGCTGCAAACCATCCATTGGCTGTTTCCACCTTTAGACCGCCTATGTCGGCTCCATTGCCGGGAGCCTTTGTAAGTATGTTGGTTATTTTTTCTCCTGCCAACTCCGAGGATTTTATTTGTTCCGGAGACAACTTTTTCAACTTATCTTTTTGCTCAGGAGTAGCCGGAGCGTCAATCCGGTCATAAACCGGTGCTCCAAATTCATTAACCAGTTCCTGGTAGATCTCACCCGGATCTTTGGAGTTTCTGGCAGTAATTTCACCGGCAAGTAAGGCTGCGATAATCCCATCCTTATCGGTCGACCAAACCTCGCCCTGCATATTTAAAAAAGAAGCCCCTGCACTTTCTTCCCCTCCAAAGCCAAGACTTCCGTCATAGAGCCCGTCTACGAACCACTTGAAACCAACCGGCACTTCCACCAATTTACGCCCGAGTTTTTTGGCTACCCGGTCAATCATCTGACTGCTGACCAGTGTTTTCCCGATACCCGTGGTTGGAGCCCAGCCCGACCTAAACTGGAACAAAAAATTGATGGCTACGGCGAGATAATGATTGGGCTGCATCAAACCACTGGTTCTGGTCACGATCCCATGACGGTCATGATCCGTGTCACAGGCAAAGGCTACTGGAAATTTATCTTTTAATTGAATCAGCCGCTGCATGGCATATCTTGAAGAGGGATCCATTC